>JBOGTU010000166.1:0-58474 GCA_050695655.1 Chloroflexota bacterium
GGCTACGTCGGTGACGTCGCTTACTACACACAACACCGCAAAGCACCGAAAGCCATCTATCCCGGCAAGCATCCTCCACTGATTGACCGGCAAACCTTCGAGCGTGTTCAAGCCGTCATGGCCAGTCAGCGCCGTAGTCAGGTGGCGATTCGGCCATTTGGCCGGGCACCCTACCCGCTCACTGGCATCGCGTACTGTGGGGGGTGTGGCGCCCCCATTCATGGCTCCAACTCCACAGCGCGCAACGGAGAGCGTGTCCGCCATCTGAAATGTGGGGCCGCCCTCATGCGCGGCCGCGCCCTGTCCGGCTGTGATGAGCCGCGCGTCAGGGCCGACGTCGTCGAAGCCCAGCTGGCCGCCTATCTCGCCGGCATGGTCTTACCGGAACGGCAGGTGCAGCGCGTGCTGAACGAGCTTGCGCGCCGCGCTGAGCTGAAGCCAAGCACAAAGCACGTGCCGGTGCTCGAGGGACAACTAGAGCGCTGGCGACGCCTCTTCGTCATGGGCGACATTGACGAGCTCACCTACCGCCGGGAGATTCAGCCATTGCGTCAGCGCGTCGCGCTAATAAAGGTGCAGAATTCCGGGGGAGTCGATCTCCGCTGGGCTTCGGAGCAGTTGCTCTCGGTAGCCGATGTCTATTCCCACGACACACTCGAACGCCAACGCACGTTTGTCCATGAGGTGTTCGTCCGCATGGTCATTAGCGGCGGTCAGCTCACGTCCGTGACGCCGCAGCCGGCATTTGCACCGCTGTTCGTCCTCGATCGTCGCCTCCGCTTTGGTCAGGAGGGACCCGATTTCCCTCGTGCAACACCCAAGGCGGCGCTTAATCACGTACCCCCGAGAGGACTCGAACCTCCGCAACCGGCTCCGGAGGCCGGTGCTCTATCCGACTGAGCTACGGGGGCGGATAGGAGGAATTGTAGCGGGCGCCAGCTACGAGGCGGGGGACGACTGAGCCACGGCCAGCGCAGAGGTGAGCCAGCCGACCATCAGGGAGCTGGCGCCCTGGCTCTTAGCCTGGGCGATGTTCGCGGCGGCCTGGTCCAACTGGTTGAGCTGAACGTCATCCCAGGCGGAGTTGAGCGCGAGGAATCCGGCCTTGGGCACAAAGCCGACATGCATGGCTGCCACGGGTGGCGTGCGGAAGGGATGCGCCAGCTCCGCCTCGTAGGCCGCGGCCTTGTTCCAGCCTGCGGTCGCCTGCACCGCGTCCAACAGGGCCTGCTTTGCCGGCGGATACACGACCATGAAGCGCTGGTTGCCGGTCCAGATCTGGTCGAACTCGGGATATGAAATCTCGTGATTCGGTCCCAGGTATGAATCCGTGGAGATGAACACGCCGCGCGCATCATCAAAGCCCTCTATTTCGCGATAGTGGCCCACGTGGTCCGTGGCGCTCACCCACTGGCTGACGATCACGGGAAAGCCGTTGCTGACCATGGCTTTCACCAGGGTGTCGGTTCCGGATACGCCCATCAGGCCATCCATGCCTAACGTTTTGAGGTAACCCGGCACCGGATACGGCCACATGCCGCGATTGTTACCGTCCGGCCGGAGCGCGGCCTGCGCTTGCCCCTGCGTCTGCTGCACACCCCAGTAGCGCAGCACCTCAGCGATGGCGGCCGGCCCGCAGTTGTTCAACGTCTGGCGGATGTATTGCAGGGGGCCGAGCTGAAATGCCGAGGGCGTAGGTGCAACCGGCACCCGCGGCGCCGCGGCTGTGCCCATCGCGGCCGAGGTTCCAGCCGCGCCGGCTGAGGCGCCGTTGGCCTCTGGAGCGCCAGCGCTACCGCTAACGGCAGCAGCGGTCAGCGCCGGGCCCTTCACCGTAAGACCATCATTCACGGCAGCACCAATGCTGCCCGCGACTCCCGCAACCACCTGCCCGGCAGCGGGCGCCGTCGCATCCGCCCGCGCAATCGCCGCGGCGGGCACCGTTTGGCCCGCGCTGCCGCCGCCTGGTGACGCCGCGTCCCGTCGGGCCGACACCTGGCTTGAGCTCACCAGTGCTGCATGGCCTGAGCTTGGGTCGACCGGCTGGCTCACCTGCGCGCCGCACGCGGCCAGTGCCAGGCATCCGACCAGTGCCACCAGCCCGCGAACCTTCATGTGCTCAGCCGAGCCTACACCAGGAAGTAGCCCCGCTCAAGATACAGAGGCTAAGGAAGAGATAAGAATTGCTGCTCGCCTTCATCGGGCAAAGGCTCCCACTCAGGAGCCAGCAGCATGGTGCTGTGCACTGTGAGCTGGATGCCCGACAGCGTGCGCAGGGCCACGCCGGAGCCGTAGGTGCCCGGCCAGTGCTGCACCACGGTCCAGATGAGCCCATCCCACTCGTGGCCCGGCTCGTGGTAGCGGTAGCGCCGGGCGAGCCCCTCGCTCACCGGCCGCGCTCCTCACGCCGCGCCAGTGGGGCAACATCCGCGGCAATGCCCGCATGCTCTTCAACCGCCAAGGGGCTGGCTGCCGTTGCGTTCAGCACCTCCACATCGCCATCCAGCCTGAGCAGCCGCAGCATGTTCGCGGCGACCTGATCCGCCGCCAGGTCGTGCGCGGGGTCGTACCACACGTGCACACAGCTCACCATGCCGATGATGGCCAGGGCAGCGTAGCGTGGGTTGACCTCCGGCAGGGCATTGGCCGCGGTAGCCGCGGTCACGGCCTGGGTAACGATGTCCATCAAGCGATCGTCGTTGGCCTTGAACTGCTCGTCCCGTTCATCATGGAACACAGGGCGGTGCCCGTTGAAGGCCGCTATCAGGCCTGGATGGTCCGCCATCTCATCGACAAAGACGCGGATGATGGCGATGAGCCGCTGCCGCGCATCGACCGCGCGGGCCGCCTCTTCCAGCCGCTGCATGCCAGCTTGAAAGGCGCGCACAAACAGCAGGCCCACCAGGTTCGACTTGGAGGTCACGTAGTGGTACAGGCTGGCCTTGCGCATGTCCAGCGCGATGGCCACGTCGTCCAGCGTTGCGGTTTCGTAGCCTTTGCTGGCAAACACCTCGGCGGCGGTGCGGAGCACCTGCTCTTTGCGCGCCAGGTAGTCTGCCGTAGGCGTGGCGTTGCGGGGCCGGCCGCGCCGGGGAAGCGGCGAAGGCCCCGCGGGCGCCGGCTCGATCATGCGGTCCTCACATAGTAAACCAACGGCGTCGAAGTCGGCCGATTCACACGCTGGAAGGTGGAATGCGGGGCGCGAAAGCGTGATCGGCCGCTGGCTTTGCTCAGCCAAAGGGGTGCACACGGCCATCATGTGGGCGAAATTCGACGCCCTGGTGGCAGGCGTCAGGCCGGCCACCGCCCAGCTCTGGAGACAGCCGGGGCGGCAGCCAGCCTGAACCTGCCTTCGAGGGCTATGCGGCCACTCAGTGGTGCGCGGCCGCGTAGCCCTGCTGGAACTCGATCTTGGCTTGCGCGCCGCCCGCGGCCAGCCAGGCTTTGACGAGCCCGTCGTAGGTGCTCATGGGCTTTTGCCCCTTGATGATGGCGTTCAGGCCATCGCCAAAGGTCTGCGTGAGGATGGTGTTCTTGGTGGCGAGGGTGCGGGAGTAGAGGCCCACGCTGGCATCCTCCACGCCAGCGGCGAACAGCACCTTTTCCGCCGCCTGCAGATCCGCCGGCGCCTGCGTTGACAGCGGCGAGTAGAGCACCGGCGCCGGGCCCACAATGGTGTTCCAGGGAATGATGTCGTTTTTCCCGGCATTGGTGGTCACGGGGTTGCCCTTGCTGTCCATGTTGTAATCCACACCCTTGGAGCCATAGTGCAGCAGCAGATACTCCTCGCTGCCAAATGGCGCGGCCAGGTAATCGAGCACGCGCAGCAGCATCTTGACTCGCGCGTCCGACGTGCCTTTGCGGATGACCATGAAGCCGAAGTTCGGGCGGCCGAAAAAGTAATCCGGCTTGCTGCCGTCATTGGAAAAGGGCATGACGACCTTCACCCTGGCGGCCGGCGTGAGCTTGGGCCCGGCCAGCCAGTAGTTGGCGTCCAGCCCGTCATAGCGGTAGGCCACCTTGCGCGCGGAAAAGGCATCGCGGGCGCTCAGCGTATTCCAGCCTGGGCCGTCGGGGTCGAACACGCCGGCCTTGTTCAGCTCGAGCGCGTAGGCCACGGAAGCCTTGAACTGCTCGGTTTCCTGCGCAGCGGTGAATTTGCCGTTGGCGTCCACAGCCCAGTTGTTGGGCGCCTTGAAGATGGAGGGGAACAGCCCGTTCACCACGTCGAAGGCGTATTGCGGGCCGCCTTCCGCGCCGATACCCCAGATGTTCTGCTGCGGCCTGGTGAACTGCTGCAGCTGCGTCTTGAGGTCCGTCGCGTTCTTGGGCTGGCTCAGCCCGGCCTGATCCAGCAGCTCCTGGTGCACCCAGAACCACCAGAAGTACGGCCGCAGCGGCTGCGGCACGCCAAAAATCTTGCTGTTATAAATGGTGGTCTTCCAGGGGCGCGTGGGAATGGCAGCCAGGTTGGGATACTCCTTTATGGCATCGCCACTCACGTAGGGCGTGAGGTCCACACACTCCTTTTCGAAGAACTCCGGCAGCAGCACAATGGTCGGGTCGTTGATGATGCTCAGCAGGTCCGGCAGCGCGCCGCCGGCAATCGTGGTGGTGAGCTTGGTGGTGTAGTAGTCGGCAAAAGCCACCAGCTGCACCTTGAGATTGGCGCCCACCTCCTTGTTGATCGCCTGCCAGCTGGTGTTGCTGCCCACAGGCCTTGGCGGCGCACCGAAGGACCAGCTCATCATGGTGATGTCGCTGCCATCGCCCGGGGTTTTGGCCACGGACTTGAAGGGGTTCTTGGGGTAAGCATTGAACACTGGGTCCACGTTGCCATCGGCCGATCCGGGCAGGTCTGGCGCGGGGCCGGCCGTGATGGGTGTGTGCGTTGGCAGGGCCGGCGCCCCCGATGCCGAGGAGGATGATGATGATGATGAGGTGGTGGCCGGGTGGCTGGTGCTCACAGCAGAAGCCGCTGGTGCCGCGGGCGCCGAAGAGCTGGCCGGAGCAGCGCTGGCTGCTGGCGAGCTGGCAGCGGGCGCGGCCGAACCGCAGGCCGCGAGGAGCGTGGCGCCCAGGCCCGTGATGGCTATGTGGAGGGCAGCTCGCCGGCTGATTTGGATGGGCGCGGGGGTTGATTCAACCGTGCCACGCGATGCGCTGGGTTGAGGACAATCCATCATTCTCTCCGTGTCGATTCTTCTGACCCCGCGGTCGAATAGCGGCCATTGTAACCGCCGCTGCCAGCTGGGTTTTCGGCTGACGGATCAGCCCGCGGCCACCTTCACCTGGATGCTGTTCCAGCCGTTGCCGCCGTTGGGCTGCGGCAGGTTGAACGTCTCCGTCTGGAGGGCGCCAGTACCATCTGTGGCGCGAGCAACCAGGGTGACCGGAGGTCCGGCTTGGGCCTGCAATGTGCCCTGCCAGCGCACGAAGGTATCGCGCCCCAGCACCGGCTGGAGCAGCGTGGCCGCTGCCCAGCTGCGCCCGCCATTGGCGCTGTATTCCACCTTGGCGATGCCGCGGGCGCCCGCGTAAGCCACGCCGGCAACGGGGTGGGCTCCGGGTCGCAAAGTGGCGCCATTGGCCGGTTCGTCGATCCGGGCCATGGTGTTCACGAAGGCGGTGCGGCTCCAATCACGCTGGCCGTACCAATCCACGAACGGGCGCGGCATCGGCTGCAGGTGCACGATCCACTTGGCGTTCTTGAGCCCGTAGTGGCCGGGGATGATCAGCCGCACCGGGAAGCCATGCTCCAGCGGCAGCACGGTGTCATTCATCTCGTAGGCCAGGATCACCGTGGGGTCGCTCGCGGCCGCCGCGGACAGCGAGCTGGAGAATTCGTCCGCGCCGAAAACAGCGATGGCCTGCACATCCGGCTGCAACCCGCCAGCGAGCTGGATCACATCGCTCAAACGGGCACCAGTCCACTTGGCGGTGCTGATGAGATCGCAACCAAAGGACGTGAGCTCGCACTTGGCGGTGAGGTTGCTGATGCACTCCAGCGTCTTGTAGAAGGTCACTGGTGGCAAGCGGCGCAGGGTGAGGTAGTCCACTTGCACGGGCGCATGCACCGCGCCATCCACGATGAGCCGCCAGTCCCGCGCGCTGATGATGGGATCGCCACCGGCGTTCTTGGTTACCGTATAGAAGTTGGCGTTGGGGGTGATCTCCGGCTGGAGCTGCCCTGGGGTACGCCGCACGGCCAGGAGCGCGCCATCCTTGTCACGCGGGAGGGGCCGCTCGGGCGGCGTCGCCGGATACAAATTCGGCGTGGCCGTCGCTGGTGCGGCGGGAGTGGGCGCGAGAGCTGGGCTGGCCGCGAGAGCTGGGCTCGCCGCGGTGGAAGGCGCCGCCGTTGCTGACGTGGCTGGCGAGGCCGCGACTGTGCCGGCGGGCACTGAAGCCGGGGTGGGCGCGCCGGGCGGGGGCAGCGATGCCTCCGGCAGGCCACTGGCCACCTTGCCTGCCGACCGTCCTAACCACGTGGAGACGATGAGCGCCGCCAGCGCTCCCGTCACTCCCGCCAGGAAGGCGCGGCGCGACCCCACGTCCACGGGTCCCGGCGGCAGGTCTCCTCGTGCAGCCGTCGTGCCTCGGGCCACCAGGCGCGCGGCGACCAGCAGTGAGGCATAGGCCTCACCAATGCCCGCGTACACGGCATTGGTGAGGAAGGGTGGGTCCAGCGGCAAGGCGGTGGCAAAGAAGCCGCCGCCCGTGGCCGGGAAGATGCCAGCCATCGCAACCAGCCATAGCAGTGGAGCAAGCAGCCACAGCGCGGCGCCGGGGCGGACCAGTCGCAGCGCCAGCAGGGCCGCGACCAGCAGCACCAGAAACGTCACCACATAGCTGCCAATCAGGGCGAAGTCCTTGGCCCTAGGCCCGAACTTTTCGATGGCGGCCTCAAATTGATCGGGCGGGATCGCCAGCAGGAACGTCTCCATCAACCGCTCGGGCAACGTCCGCAGCTGCAACGCCAGCCGGGCCCAGTACATGAGCCCAATGGCGGCGGTGCTGGCCAGCACCGCCGCCACGGCGTACACCCACCTAAACCTGCCGGTTTCGCCTCGCACTCTTGCCGCGGATTGTAGGGGCTGGCCGCGCAGGCGGCCCCAGCACGTAAGATTGCGCGCATGGATCTGCCAGCCGCACTGCTGTTCGATGTCTTCGGCACCGTGGTGGACTGGCGCGGCGCCGTGATTCGCGAGGGACTGGCCATCGCGCCGCGGCTGGACTGGGGCCGCCTGGCGGATGTGTGGCGCGGTCACTACGCCCCCACCTTGCGCCGCGTGGTCGCGGGCGAGCTGCCCTGGGCACCCCTGGATGAGCTGCAGGGGCAGATGCTCGAAACGACACTCACCGAGCTGGGCATCGCCGGCCTCACCGAAACCCAGCGCGCCACCCTGAGCCGGGTGTGGGAGCGGCTGGACCCCTGGCCGGACGTCGCCGCCGGCCTCGCCCGCCTCAAGGAGCGCTACATCATCTGCCCGCTTTCCAACGGCAGCGTGCGCGAACTGGTGGGCATCGCCCGCCGCGGCCGCCTGCCCTGGGACGCCATCTTCAGCACCGAGCTGTTCCACACCTTCAAGCCGGACCCGCGCACCTACCTCGGCGCCGCCGGGCTTCTGCAGCTTGCCCCCGCGCAGGTGATGATGGTGGCCGCCCACCCGCTGGACCTGCGCGCCGCGGCGGCCCTTGGCCTGCAAACCGCCTTTGTGCCCCGCCCGCTGGAATGGGGCCCCAAGACGAACGTGCAACCATCGGGCGCCGGCGAATTCACGGTGCAGGCGGCGACCTTCATGGACCTGGCCGATCAGCTGGCCACGGACAGGTGAGCCGGCGCCCCCCAGGCGCAGCGGCCGGAGGAGGCTCAGTGGTTCAAGCTTTGCGCGGCGTGAAGCCGAGGGAGAGCTGATACAGCAAGCGGCCCACGGCGGGCGGGCCGTCGAGCTCCACATCGGCGGCGTCCAGGGCGGCGATCAGCGTCTCCGGGTTCGTCACGGCCACGCTCAGCGTGCGGGTGGGGCCGGCCTGGCGTAAGTCAGCCAGCGCGCGAAAGGCATCGGCGTCGGTCACATCGTCGCCCAAGTAGACAAGGCCCCGCAGATCGTGCCTGGTGGCCAGCGCCTGCATCACTGTGCCCTTGTTCCAGCGCGACGCGATACGCAGTTCCACGACGCGCCGCCCTTCCAGCATGCTCAGCTGGTCGCCAGCGAAGCGGCCCGCCAGCTCAAGCGCCAGATCCCGTGCCCGATCCGTGCGCTGCGCCCGCCGATAGTGCAGCGCCACCGCCAGACCCTTCTCCTCCAGGCGAAAGCCGGGCGTCTGGCTCAGCAGCAGCCGCAGGGCATCGCGCGCAAAGGCCAGCTGCACCTGGGCCGCCGGTGGCGAGGCAAAGATCTCGGTCACGCCGTCCCGGTGCCACTCCAGGCCATGGTTACCCACGTAAGTTACACCAGCCACACCCACCCGCTGGGCCACGTCTTCGGCTCGGCGGCCACTCACCACCGCTACCACGGCAAGCCGTGACACCAGGCGGTGCAGGGAATCGCGCACGCCGTCCAGCACGGCGGCCTGCTCCGGCCGCGCCGCGATGGCGCTGATGGTGCCATCGAAGTCGGTAGCCAGCCCTGCCGGGCTCGCCGCCAGCACCCGCTGCGCGCTGGTCAGGCACGACACCGGTGGCAAGCCGGGCACACCCGTCTCTTCCGGCTGCTGGCGCGGCTCCGGCTCTCCAGCGGGGGAAGGCCACCTCACTCTCGGCTGCTCCCTTGCCATCCCCCGCCCGCGGCCCTGCCTGGTACCCTGCACCTGTGGCACCTCGGATACTGGTGGTTGATGATGACCCAGCCGTGCTGAGCGGCTTGCGCCGCGCTCTTGCCCTTGATGGTTACGAGGTTAGCGTAGCGGAGGATGGCGAGGCTGCTCTGCGCGCGGCCGATGAGCGCCTGCCAGACCTCGTGGTGCTGGACGTGATGCTGCCCGGTCTGGATGGGTTTGCCGTGTGCGAGCAGCTGCGCGCCATGTCCAGCGTACCCGTGCTCATGCTCACCGCGCGTGACACCGTGCCGGATCGGGTGGCTGGGCTGGACCGTGGCGCGGACGACTACCTGGTGAAGCCATTCGCCATCGACGAGCTGCTGGCGCGGGTGCGCGCCAACCTGCGGCGCAGCCAGCCGCGGGCCGGCGACCTGCTCACGTACGCGGATGTGCGCCTCGATACGCTGGCTCGGGAAGCCTTCCGCGCCGACCAGCCGCTGCGCCTCACGCCCCGCGAGTACGAGCTGCTGCTGGCGTTCATGGTGCACCCGCGGCAAGCCCTCTCGCGCGAGCAGCTGTCGCAGAGCGTGTGGGGCTACGCCTTCGCAGGCGAATCCAACTTTGTCGACGTGGCCGTGAAGGAGCTGCGCAAAAAGCTGGAAGCCAGCGGACATGGTCGGCTCATTCAAACTGTGCGCGGCTTCGGATACGCCCTTCGGGAGGAGTAAGCGCTTGGCCGAAAACACCCGGCTGCCGGGACGAGGCCTCCTCGCGGCGTCAGCTCCTTGGGGGATTGCCACAGCCGAAGCGGGCAGGCGGACGCTCAGAGCTGCCTGGCCAGGCGTGTAGCGGCCATGTCGCTTCGCCTGCGCCTCACGCTCACCTATCTGGCGCTGCTGGCCCTGGCGCTGGCAGCATTCGCCACGTTCCTGTACTTCACCATGCAACGGCAGATCCTGGACGATATCGATCGCCAGCTCACCCTCCGGTCGGATGAGGTGCAGCTGGCCCTGTGGCCCAATCCCCAGGCACCCACCCTGGCCGACCTCTCACCCACCAAGCTGGACCTCTCACCCCTGGCCAACCTCAATGCGCCCAGTCTTTACGTGCAGGTGGTGAGCCTCAACCGCCACGTGCTGGCCACCTCCAGCACCTTGAACGGCGTAGCCCTGCCCATCGACCAGGCGAACTTCGCCTCGGTGGTGGCTGGCAAGCAGGCTTTTAATGACGTGATCGCGCCCGGTTACCCGCCCATTCGGGTGCTGAGCGATCCCATCATAGTCAAGGGTAAAGTGGGCGCCATTCTGCAGGTGAGCCAGCCTCTGGCGCTGCTCACCCAAACCCTGCGCGGGCTGCGAACCCTGCTCCTGCTGCTGGGCCTGGGCGTGCTGGCGGTGGCCGGCGGCGCGGGCTGGTTCGTGGCCTACCATGGCCTGCGCCCGCTGGGCGCCATGTCCAGGCAGGCCGCGGGCATCGCAGCCCAGCGCAATTTCAGCCGCCGCCTCGGCACCGGCAGCCGGCCGGACGAGGTGGGCCAGCTGGCCCGCACCATCAACCAGCTGCTGGCCACGGTTGACGAGACCCTCAGCCGGCATCGAGACTTCGTAGCCGACACATCGCACGAGCTGCGCAACCCACTGCTCGCCATTCGTACCAACCTCGAGCTCATGGACCGCGTGCCGGACGCCGCGGGGCGCGAAGAGTGCGTGCGCGAAAGCCGCCAGCAGGTGGAGCGTATGAGCCGCCTGGTGTCGGACCTGCTGCTGCTGGCGCAGGTAGAGGCCGGCCTGGTAGTGGAGCGGCGGCCGGTGGAGCTGGCCAGCCTGGTGACCGCGACCATCCACGAGCTGGAAGCTCCGGCCGGCGGCCCCAGCGTTACCGCCGAGCGGCTGGATGCTGTGCGTGTGCTGGGCGACGAGGGCCGCCTGCGGCAGATCCTCACCAATCTGCTGAGCAACGCCCTCAAGCACACCCCGCCCAGTGGCCATATCACCGTGCGAGTAGAGGAGCAGCCCCGGGGCGCGCTGCTGACCGTGCAGGACACCGGTGAGGGCATTGCCGCGGAGGATCTGCCCAATGTCTTCGAACGTGGCTTTCGCGCCAAGAGTGGCGGTGGCGGCAGCTATGGACTGGGGCTGGCCATCGTGAAGCACCTGGCGGAGGCGCACGGTGGGAACGTGGCCGTGCAGAGCGAGCTGGGCGCCGGCAGCTGCTTCAGCGTGTGGCTGCCGAGCGGCACCCGTCATCTAACGCTCACGTAAGCCTCACTGCCCTCTCATCCATGGGCGAGAGCATGCGGTCATGCCCTTGTTGCTCAACCGACCTGCTGGCGCGGGCCGGCACCATCGCCGGCCTTTTGGGCCCGGCTCGCGCGGCGCGAGCCCGGCGCCCGTTCAGTTGTACGAACTGCCGCCACGCCTCACGCCCAGGCGCCTGGGCGATTACAGCGCCGTGGCCCCCGCTGGCACGCTGGCGGAGCTGCGCAACCTGGCCCGCCCGTTGGCCGGCCTGCGCGTGCTGCACCTGAGCGCGGGACCCTTCGGCAGTGCAGTGGCAGATGCGCTCGCCGCTCTTGTACCGCTGCAGCGCGAGCTGGGGCTGGAAGTGGAATGGCGTGTGCTGCGGGCCGCGGGAGATGCGGCGGGCCCGGGCTCCTGGTCCACGGTCTACGAAGAGCTCTCGGGCGGAGTCGCCAGCAATTCGACAGCGCTGGATGTGCGTCGCCCGTTCGACACCACACGACTGAGTCGGTTGTGGGACGTGATCGTCCTGCACGACCCGCAGCTCATCGGACTGCCGGGCCTGCGGCCCGACGAGGGCAGCGCGGCCTGGTTGTGGCATTGCCATCTGGACCTGCGCACGGCCAGCCCCACACGCTGGCCGGAGGTGTATCGCGGGCTCAGCGGCTTTGCCGCGGTGCTCTTTGCCCACGAGGCCTTCAGCCCCGGGCATCTGGGCCTGCCGCGGGTCATCATGCCCGAGCCCGTGTTGGATCCGTGTTCGCCGCGCAACGCACCCCTGGACGCGCCACTGCTGCCGGCGCTGCTGCGGCAGCAGGGCCTCGACCCAGAGCGACCGATCATCGGGCAATTCGCTCCCAATGGCCATCGCTACGCCACCCTGGCCGCCCTCGGCGCGTACTGGCTGGCGCGCCACGAAATACCGGGACTGCAGCTGGTGCTGGCGGATGTGTCGGCCGCCTCACCCGAGACTCAGGTGCCTTCCACGAGCACGCCGCCGGAAACGGCCGAAATCTTGCGGGCAGCGGCGCGTGATCATGACGTGCACCTCTTCACCCCCGGTGGGGGTCTCACGGCAACCCACATCAATGCGCTGGAGCGATCGGTCGACGTGGCCATGCAGATGGCCGTGCCCCGTGGCTGGAGCCAGGGCCTGCTGGAGTGCCAGTGGAAGGGCAAGCCAGCCGTGGTAGGCCGCTACGGGCAACTGGCGGAACAGGCTGGCTGGGGTAGTCACGGCGCCGTAGTGGATGGCGCGCCGGACGCTGCCGAACGCGTGGTGGACCTGCTGCGCCAGCCGGAGCGCGCGTGCCGCATGGGCACCGCGGCGCACCAGGCGGTAGCAGAGGGGCACTTGATCCTGGCTCAAGTGGCCGCCTATTCGCGGCTTTTTCACCAGCTCGAGGAAAAGCGAACTATCGGCACAGGAGGTGATCTGCGATGAGAGCTTTAGGGCTGGAATCACCCACCCAGGTCGCCAGCACTGGCGCTGCCTGCCCAGTGGTAGTGAGCCAGCGAGGACCGTTGGCCTTCGACTTTGGCGCCGGCGGCCTGCCAGCACCGAAGCCTGCGCCGGGGGGACTGGCCACCACCATCGGCGCGGCCGCGGTGTGCGAGCCCCTCATCTGGATCGCTGCCGCGCACTCGCCGGCCGATGCCGCCGCGGCACGACAAACGTGGTTCCACCGGCAGGCCGAGGTGCGCCTGGTGCCGCCGTCAGCGACACTGGCGGGCGAGGACGGAGGCCTGGCCAATCCTGTGCTCTGGTTCTTGCAGCACGGCCTGGCGAGCAGCCTCCAACCGTGGCGCTTTGACCCGCGGCGGCAGCATCTATGGGCTGAGGAGTACCGGCAGGCCAATGCCAGCTTGGTCGGCGCGGCCGCCGAAGTCGCCAATGCCAGCGTGTTCCTGCTGCAGGACTATCACCTGTATTTGGCCCCAGCCCTGCTCCGACGGCAGCGCCCAGAGGCACCAATCGCGCATTTCAGCCACATTCCCTGGCCGCGCTCCGGAACTTGGGCACGCCTGGCGCCGGAGCTGCTGCGCGGCCTGCTGCAGGGCCTGCTGGGCGCTGACCTGCTCGGCTTCCAAACGGCCGCGGACGCGGCGAACTTCGCCGCCACTTGCGTAACCTATGGCGTGGCGCGGCAAGAAGGTGCATGGCTGCGTGGGGCCGATGGCCGCGCCACCCTGCTGCGCAACTACCCCGTCACCGTGGACGCGCCCAGCCTCTTCAACGCCGCTGCCATGCAGGGCGAGTCGCCGGCGCTGTGTGCACGTAGCCGGCAGGTTGTGCTGCGGGTGGATCGGTTGGACCCCAGCAAGAACATCCCGGGCGGTTTCGCCGCGTTTGGCCGGCTGCTGGAGGTGCACCCCGAGCTGCGCGGCGGCGTAGAGTTCGTGGCACACCTGGTGCGCACCCGCGAGAATGTGCCCGAGTACCGGGACGCGCGCGACGCCGCCCGCGAGGCCGCCGAGCACGTGAACGCGCGCTTCGGAACGGCCGGCTGGCAACCCATTCGCATCACGTTGAGGGATGATCGGCAGCTCGCTTTGGCCGAACTGCGCCGGTTCGACGTGCTGCTGGCCAATTCCCTGGCGGACGGGATGAACCTGGTGGCCAAAGAGGGCGCGGTGCTCAACGAGCGGGATGGCGTGCTGGTGCTTTCGCAGCGGGCAGGTGCCTGGGAGGAGCTGGGTGGTTGGGCGCTGGGAGTGGACCCGACCGACATCGACCAAACGGCCCGCGTGCTGCACGAGGCGCTGACCATGCCACCCAGCGAGCGAGTGATCCGCGCGCGCCGCCTGCGCCACGCCGTAGCCAGCACCAGCAGCGTGAACTGGCTGAACAGCCAGGTGCACGACGCCCTCACCGCCCACGCCGCCAACGTGCGCGCCACCGCCGCCGATGGCCTACTCGCGCGGGACCTCGCCAGCCGCCACCTGGTGACCGCGTAACCCTGGAGGGCGGATTGCTCGGTGAGAGACGAGATAGGAGCCTCAGGCCAGTGAGGCGCGCGGCGTGGAGCCGGCGCAGGGGAGCCATGCCCGATGCCAGATTGTGGCCGGGTCAGTGCATTGGAGCCGGCGGCATACCGTCACGAAACACGTGCGCCCTGCTTATCCTGAGCGGGACGCACCGCCGCGTCCAGTGCCCTGATCGGATTGCCGTTCTCGCCGGCCGCAGGTAGGCCTCGCAGTTGTAGGCCTCGCACTTGTAATAGTCGGTGGCCGCGGGACCTCGTGAGTCAGTGTCCGCCTTCGGGCCACGCTGGCGGTGGGTCGGGCGGATGCGCATTGGGCGGCGAGGTCGGGTCATCGTCGGCGAGGACTTCTTCGGCCAGACGCAGCCAGCGGCCGAGGAGAGCTTTGGCCTCGCCTGATCCGGCGCTGTCGCGGGATGCTTGCTTGCGAGCGGCCTCTCCTGGGTTGGGGGGCGGACAGAGCGGCGTTTCCGTGCTGTCGCGCGGCTGCGGATCGTCGATAACGAGCAGCATTGCTCCGCCGCGTGAGGGCCGCGTGACCCGATCGTGAGGATTCGATGAGGAAACGGCCGCGGCCAGTATACTTGCTGCTTCCCAAGGGGCTCAGCACAGAACGCGTCCGGTGTCAGAAGGAAGATCATATGAAGCGCAGCAGCCATCGCATGCTCACCACCCACGCCGGCCGGCTGGACGGGCCGCCAGCGCTCACTGAGTACACCCGCATGGCTGGCCGGTCGGGGCCGCTGCCCGAACGCTCCACGCTGGTGACTGAGATCAAGGGCGCTATCGACGATGTGGTGCGGCGCCAGCGCGACGCGGGGGTGGACGTGATCAGTGACGGCGAAGTGGGCAAGATCGGCGGCATCACCTACTTTGGCCCCCGCCTCAGCGGCTTGACGCGCAAATTGCCCTCCGGCAGCGACCCCGCCATGATGTCGCAGCGCACGAACGAGCGCCTGGAATTCGATGAGTTCTACGCCGAAATGGGCAACTTTCGCGGTGGAGCATCCGAGCGCTGGGTATGCGTGGGGCCCATGGCCTATGCCGGCCAGGCTGAGATCGCCAGCGATATCGCGCTTTTCAATGACGCGGCGGCGAACAGCGGTGCCGAGGAGCAGTTCATGTGCGCGCTGGCTCCCGGCTGGATAGAGCACACTCTGTGGAACGAGCACTACAAGAGCGACGAGGACTTCCTCTTCGGCATCGCCGAAGCCATGCGGCCGGAGTACCAGGCCATCGTGGACGCCGGCTTGCTGCTGCAGCTGGACGATCCCGGCCTGCCCGATACCTACGACATGATCGTCCCCGCGCCGAGCATCGAGGACTATCGGAAGTTCGCGGAAATTCGCGTGGAGGCGATGAACCACGCGCTGCAAGGCATCCCCGAGGACCGCGTCCGCTACCACATCTGCTGGGGCAGCTGGCACGGCCCGCACACGCATGACCTGCCCCTGGAGCACGTGGTGGACCTGATGCTGCGCATCCATGCCCAGGCCTACTCGGTGGAAGCCGCCAACCCTCGTCACGAGCATGAGTGGAAGGTATGGCAGCACGTGAAGCTGCCAGAGGGCAAGATCCTCATCCCCGGCGTCGTCAGCCACGCGACCAACGTGGTGGAGCACCCGGAAGTCGTGGCGGACCGCATTCTCCGTTACGCCAGTGTCGTGGGCAAGGAGAACGTCATCGCCGGCACGGATTGCGGCATGGGCGGCCGCATCCATCGCCAGCTCGGCTGGGCCAAGCTCAAGGCCCTGTCCGAAGGGGCCGAGCTGGCCTCTCGGCAGCTCTGGAAGTAAGCCGCTCGCCGGCTCCAGCGCTTATGAGAGCGTGCTCACGTTGAGTTCACGCGTGATTCATGTTCTCGGCGCACGATGGCCGTGTAGTCGCTGGCCGGAGGCCAGCACATGGGCAAGGGAGGGCCAGGCAGATGGCAACGGTTGCAGGTATTCAGAGCAGCTCAGCGGTGACGAAGGCGAATGCGCCGGCTCCTCACGGAGGGGTAGCGGCGGCCGAGCCGGGAGGGAGCGCTCCGACGGTGGGTCCGGCGGCGTTGGCCGCGATCTCCGCCAAGGGCCAGCGCACGGCGGGCAAAGCCGGGGTGACGAGCGGTGGCAGCACCAGCAGCGCGGCGCAGCAGGCTCAGCTGCGGGCGCTGGTGCAGCGGGCCATGGCCGACGTCGCGAAGATGGCCTCCAACCCCGCCGGCGCCGCTGCCACGGTGCAGCAGATCAACAGTATGCTGCAACAGGCCCAGCAGGCCGGCGGTGGAAACGCGCAGGGTGCCGCGATCGTTCAGCAGCTGGGGCGGCTCCTGCAGCGCGCGCGTGCGGAAGAGGCCTCAGGCGTCAGCAGCGGCGCGTAGGAGCGTAGCCGGAGGCCCTCGAATAATCACACGGTCCAGCGTCGATTGCGAACCGCGCGAGCCTTCGGGGGCCGCCACTCAGCGGAGTGAATGCCTGGGCCAAGCTGATGGCGCCGCATTCCGCCAGCCGGTTTCAGCCGCTGGCGGGTAGGGTCACCGTGAACGTCGAGCCTTGGTGCAGCGTGCTCTGCACCTGGATGGTGCCCCCATGGGCCTGCGCGATCCAAAGACTGATGGCCAGTCCTAATCCCTCGCCGCCATCCTGGCGTGAGCGGGAGCGATCCACCCGGTAGAACCGCTCGAACAGATGGGGTAGGTGCTCCGGCGCGATGCCCACGCCCGTATCCGCGATCTGCGCCACAGCCCAGCCGCCCTGGCGCTTCACACACACCTGCACTCGGCCGCCCGGAGCCGTGTACTTGAGCGCGTTGTCCACCAGATTGACCACCAGCTGGGTGAGGCGCGTCTGGTCGCCCTGCACGAACAGCGGATCGGCAGCGGCAACCTCAAGCCCCACCTGGCGCGACTCCGCCAGGGGAAGCATGGCGCCGGCCACGTCGCTCACCAGCTCGTGCAGGGCGAGCAGCTCCCTGGTGAGCTGCTCGTGGCCGGCGTCGGCCCGCGCCAGCACCAGCAGCTCGCTCAGCAAATGGCCCATGCGGCTCGCGTCCTGCCGGATATTGGTGAGCGCTTCGCGGTATTCGCTCGCCTTGCGCGGCCGCTCCAGCGCAACATCGGCCTGGCTGGTCAGCATGGCCAGCGGCGTCCGCAGCTCGTGGGAGGCATCCGCGGTGAACTGCCGCTCCCGCCGAAAAGCTTCGTTGAGGCGGTGCAGCATGCGGTCGAACGTTGCTGCCAGGCGCCCAACCTCGTCGTTGGTGGGCGGGAGATCGATGCGCCACGACAGGTCATGCCCACCCACCTCCTCGGCCGCGCGGGTGATGCGGTCGATGGGGCCCAGCGCGCGCGCCGCGAGAAAGAAGCCGCCTGCCACTGCCAGCAGCAACGTGCCCGGCACGGCCACCAGCAGCAGATCTTCCAGCTCATCCAACGCGGAGGTGACGGCATCCTCGGGGCGGGCCACTACCAACACTCCTCGCAGTTGCCCCGTGGGTCCCACGGGCGAAGCCAGAACCCGCCAGCCTTTGCCAGCGGCATCCACGGTGGCGAAGGTGCGCATCCCTGCCGCGGCCACCCGCAGCACCCCCAGTGGTACGGCCGGCGGCTGCCGCGTGTTGCTCTCCAACAGCGTGCCGCGAGAGGCGCTGTACAGCGCCAGGACGGAATCGGCCGGCAACTGAGCGGCCGGATCTGTGAGGCGCGGCGTACCCCGTTGCGCATTCAGTACGGCCAGCGCTTGGGTCTCCTGGGAAAGCAGCGCCCGATCCTGGGCCTCCCGCAAGCCCTGATCG
Organism: Chloroflexota bacterium; assembly: GCA_050695655.1. Taxonomy (GTDB): domain Bacteria; phylum Chloroflexota; class JAJPGV01; order JAJPGV01; family JAJPGV01; genus DATKQD01. The sequence goes on from JBOGTU010000166.1 coordinate 17,762, forward strand.
AGATTCACGTAAAGGAAAGCGCTGAAGGCCACCAGAATCACCGCCAGCAGGCCCACGTACCACAGTGTGAGCCGCACCCGGATGGTTTGTGCAGAGGTCCAGGCAGCGCGCAGGGCCTGCCGAGCGGCCTTCACTCCAGCGGCATCCACAGCTGGTAGCCGGTGCCGCGTATGGTCCGCAGCAGCGGCTGCTGGCGCGAATCGCCCAGCTTGCGGCGCAGGTAGCGCACGTACACGTCCACAATGTTGGACATGGCCACAAAGTTGTAGTCCCACACGTGTTCGGCAATTTGCGTGCGGGTGAGCACGCGGTTGGGATGCCGCACGAAATACTCCAGCAGCGCGTACTCCTTGCTGGTCAGCTCCACCGCGCTGCCGGCACGGCTCACCTGGTGCGTCACCGTGTTGACCTCCAGGTCGCCCACCCGCAGCACTGGATCCTTGGACAGCGTGTCCCGCCGGAGCAGGGCGCGCACCCGCGCCAGCAGCTCGCGAAAGGCAAACGGCTTGGTGAGGTAATCGTCGGCCCCGGCGTCCAGCCCGGCTACGCGGTCGTCCACCGCGTCACGCGCGGTGAGCATGAGCACCGGCACGTTGCGCCGCTCGGCCCGCAATCGGCGGCACACCTCCAGGCCGTCGATCCGCGGCAGCATGACATCGAGCACGATCAGGTCGTAAGGCTCGATTTGCGCCAGCGCCAGGCCATCCTCGCCATCGTAGGCCAGGTCCACGGCGTAGCCGTGCTCCTCCAGGCCGCGCCGCAGCACACCCGCCAGCTTGTGCTCGTCTTCCACCACGAGAATGCGCATCACTCGCTCCGCTGCAAGTTTGGCCGCTCGATAGGTCTCATGGAGACTTCGTATAGCCGCTGCGCATTAAGGCGCCATTAAGCGCGGCCATCACCCACCGGATACGGCAGCTCATGAGACCGCGCTCATGGTGAATTCATCCACCGTTCATCTTCAACCAGCAGGCTGGGCGAGCGCGTAGCTTTGGGCATGATTGGGACCGTTTGCATTGGGGAGCCTCGTGGCCGGCCGTCGAGCTGACGCGGCCGGCCAGGCGACTGATGCCTCGGAACCGAGCCGGCGCCCGGTTCGCTTTCCAGAGGGGCTGATTGGGCTGCCGGAGCTGATCGAGTTCGCGCTGATCGACCACCTGCTGAGCCAGCCGCTGCGCCTTCTACAATCAATCACATCGCCGCGCTTCGTCTTTGTGCTCATCAACGCCTTCAGCATCTGCCCGGAGTATGCCCTGGAATTGTCCGACGAGGATGCGGCGGCCCTTCAGGCGTGCTCGGCGGCAGACCTGCTGGTGCTGGCGGTGGTCAACCTGCCAGAGGGCGAACCTGCCACCGCCAACCTGCTCTCGCCACTGATCATCAACGTGCGCGCCGGCCTCGGCAAGCAGGTGCTGCTCGCCGGCAGCGGCTATTCCATCCACTACCGCTTCCTGAAGGGAGACCAGGCTGGCGAGGCGCCAGCGTGATCGCGTTCCAGCCGAGCGTTCCCCTTGCCCTCTAACTGGCGTTACCCGGAACAGGGGATTATTCCTGCGCCGTACCACCACACCATGCTGGCGGACAAGAACCGCTGCGACGCCTTTCGGCGCGCCATCGATCGCAAGGTCGCGCCCAATCACACCGTCTTCGAAGCAGGCGCGGGCACGGGCATCCTGTCGTATTTCGCGGCCCAGCGCGCGCGCCAGGTGTACGCGGTGGAGGCCGACCCTGAGGTGGCCGCGCTGGGCCAGGCGCTCATCCAGCGCAATGGCCTGGGCGGGCGCGTGGTGTACCGCCAGGGGCTGGCTCAGGCCGAGCTGCCACCGGAGCCGGTGGATGTGATTGTGTGCGAGATGATGCACGTGGCCCTGGCAGTGGAGCAGCAGCTGCCGGTGATGAACGCGATCCACCGCGAGCTGGCGGGCCGCTACCCGAACCACCCCTACGCCGTCATCCCCGAAGCCGCGGTCAACTACTGCCAGCTGGTGCAGGTGGACTTCTCATACTACGGCTTTCAGGCGCCCTTCATGAAGCTGGCCAGCCCCTATGTGGCCGACAGCACGGTGGCGCCCCTGTCGCCCCTGTCGCGCTACCTGGATGTGAACTTCGGGCTGCCGGCTGAGGAGCACATCGCCGCCAGCTGCCGGCTTGAGGTCGATGCCCCTGGTCAGCTGAACGCGATCCGCATTCTCACGCAAGCCGTGCTCTCCCTTGATGCCAGTCTACCCGCGCCGGAGCGACTGATCGATTGGTACTTGCACTACCTGCTCGTGCCGCTGCCCAATCCACTGCTGGTTCAGCCCGGCGCCGCCTTCAGCGTGGAGCTGGACTACGACGCCGGCTGTCCCCTGGACGCGCTGAAGTTGGCCGTCCACCCAGCTCAGTAGGGGATCAGCCGGCCCGACTCGTCCGCTACGACACCAGGCGGCTGGAGTGCACCGGGGGCGGTGAGCGCGGCGGCGTAGGCGAGGTAATCCTGCTCGGCCACGGGGGCGAAGCCGAGCAGGCCTACGCCAGCGAGCTCTTGCCGCTGCGCTTCGCTGACCGGTAGGCACAACAGTGCTTGGGCAATGGCCCGCTTGAGCGCTGAGCTGAGATCGGCGCGAAAAACCGCTGGCTGCACCGGATACGGGCCCCACGACGTCAGGACGCGGAGGCCCGCCAGCGATTCCGGGCGCTGCTGCCGCAGCCACAGCCAGGTGTTGGAGTCCACCGCGGCCGCGCTCGCCTCGCCCTGGGCCACCAGCCGCAGCGAAGCCAGGTGCGAGCCCGACTGCACCAGCGATGCAAAGAAGTCGCGGCTCTCGCCCAAGCTGGCCAGCTCGAGCAGCAGGCAGTACCAGCCGCTGAGCGACACTTCATCGTTATAGGCCCAACACCCGCTGCGCAGGTCCTGAAAGCGCCGCGCGGGGTTGTCCTGGCGCACGACAACGTGGGTGAAGTAGACCGGCCGGCCGGCGTTGCGTGGATCGTCGAACAGGGGCGCCGCGGGAACGAGATCCACACTCGGGGGCAATTCCGAGCGCAGGCGCAGGTAGCTGGGCGCGCACATGAAGGCCAGGTCCGCTTCGCCCCGCCGCAGAGGGTTGGGGCCACCGACTGGCGGGCCCGACGTCGCGCTGTCGAAGCGGGTGGTTACCGGCAGGCCAAGCTGCCGCTGCAAATGTTCTGCCAGCAGCAGGAACAGGCGCTCGGGCAGGCTGGGCGCGAGGTACGAGAGAACACGTAGCCCGCTCGGCTCAGCCATGTGGAAGCATTATGGCAAGTCTGGCCGCGGGCCGAACCCAGGTGCGCTGTTGGCGCTGATAGCCCCGCGGCACATGCAGCGCGGCAGCGCGGCCCTGGCGGAGCCTGCCTTCGACGTGGTGATTGTGGGCGGCGGCATCAATGGCGCTGAGTCTATGCCTGGCCTAAGCCAGCGGATTTTGCCAGCGGATTTCGTCGAAGCGCGCAAAATCGGTATCCGAAGACATCAGCACCAGGCCGTGCTCAATAGCGAGAGCCGCTAGTTGAGCGTCCGGAATAAGATTCCCGGTAAGCCGGTGTCGTGTGACGAGCCCGCTCAGCACCGTTGCCGTACGTTCCGTTGCCGAGGGTATCCAGACCGGGGCGGCATTCAGCCAGGTATCGACGTAGGCCATAGCTTCGGCGGCGCTCAGCGGGTTGGTGGTTACCCGAGGGTGTGTGCTGATGCGCAGGAACGCCCCGATCGTCTGCCACGGCAGCGCCACCCGTTGGTCCCCGTCCAGAATCTGCTGCAACCAGGCCGCCGCCGCGCGGTTCAGCGGGCTCAGAGCATCGACCGCGTACAGAAGCAGATTGGCATCGACGAGCATCACGCCTCGTCCAGCAGATCGAGGACCTCGCCGATATTACTGACGTCGACCTTGATCCCCAGGCGAGCCGTCCGATGCCGATACGGCGGGCGCTTGTCAGGCTTGGCAAGACCGGCGCGTATCAGCCGGTTCACCGCCGCACTCATTCCAAGGCCTTGCTCTCGTCGCACCTGCTCCACGGCAGCAGTGACATCCTCATCCAACTTCAGCGTTGTACGCATGCGACTAATCTAGCATCATGATGCCGAGCCGTGTGCTCGCTCTCGCCGGTGAGAACCGCGCCCCCCAGCCACTGTGGGCACCCTCCCGGCACGATGGGGCTCGCCACAGCAGCCTTGGAGGCGCTGAGCTCGGGCGCGGGCCGGCATTTCACACAGGACACGGCGGCGAAAGGAAAGGCCGTTCGGCGGCCCGGAGGATAATGCTTGGCATGGCAAGTGTGATTGGTGTTTCCGTACCACGAGTTGAAGGTCTGCAGAAAGTCACCGGGGCCGGCGGCTACACGGCCGACGTGCTGCTGCCGGGAACGTTGTGGGGGAAGGTGCTGCGCAGCATCGAGCCCCACGCCCGGCTCCTCAAAGTCGATGCCTCGCGCGCACGCTCCCTGCCAGGCGTGCGGGCGGTGTTGACCGGCGCGGACCTGGGCCTGGTGATGTCCGGCACCTTCCTGCGCGATTGGCCGGTGCTGGCCGTGGACCGCGTGCGGCTTGTGGGAGACCCTATCGCGGTCGTGGCCGCCGACGAGCCGGATGTGGCGGAAGCCGCGCTGGACATGATCGACGTGGAGTACGAGTCGCTGCCGGCGGTATTCGATCCCGTAGCTGCGCTGGCGGCCGATGCGCCAATACTGCACCCTGATCGCCTCTCCTACGCGGGCGGGCCGGCCGAGGCGCCGAAGCACCTGAACATGCAAGGTCAATCCGGCTTCAGCAAAGGTGACGTGGAGCAGGGCTTCGCCGAGTCTGACCGCGTCTTTGAGAACGAGTTTGTGGTGGGGCGCCAGCACCAGGGCTACCTGGAGCCGCGCGCCTGCCTGGTGAACATCGAGGACGACGGCACGGTGCGGGTATGGTCCACCACTAAGGCGCGCTACCGCCTGCGCAATCTGCTCGCCAGCTTGTTTGACCTCGATCAAGTGAAGGTGGTGCTGGAGCCGGTCAACCTGGGAGGCGATTTTGGCGGCAAAGGGGCCATTGGCCACGAACCGCTGGCCTACGCCCTGGCCAAGGCCACTGGGCGCCCGGTGCGGATCATTCGCAGCTATGCGGAGGAGCTTATGACCGGCAATCCGCGCCACGGCTTCGTGATTCGCACCAAAACCGGCGTGAAGCACGATGGTACCCTCGTGGCCCGCCAGGTCGAAATGTTCATTGACGGAGGAGCATACTGCGCCCCTAAAGCCAGCCCAACACTGACCATCCCATCCGTGATGCGGGTGATGGGCCCCTACCGAATTCCGCACACCAAGCTGGAAGCCCACTTCGCCTACACCAACAATCCGCCCGGCGGCAGCATGCGCGCACCAGGCCAGCCGCAAGTAGTGTTCGCCGGCGAGTCCGAAATGGACATCATCGCTCGGGGGCTGGGCCTGGACCCGCTCGAGTTCCGACTCAAGAACGTGCTGAATGACGGCGAAGAGTGGCCCAACGGCACACGATACGAGCAGGTACCGTCACGCGCGGCGTTAGAACTGGCCCGAGGGGCCTCGCACTGGGACAAGCCACTGCCGCCCTGGCAGGGCCGCGGGATTGCCATCACCGAGCGCGGCATCGGCAGCGGGCCGACAGGTGTGGAGCTCACTTTGCACGAGGATGGCCACGCCACGGCCATGAACGGCACCCCGGACATGGGGGCCGGGGCGTATACGGTACTGCGCCAGATAGTGGCCGATCAGTTGCACCTGCCGTTGGAGGCGGTCACGGTGATGACCGGCAACACCAATCAAACCCTCATGGACTCGGGCACCGGTGGCAGCAAGTCCACCTACAGCCTGACCGCGGCGGCTATGGCTTGCGCCGTCCCCTTGAACGAGGCGCTGGCCAAGCTGGCCGCGGAACAGTTGGAATGCGCCGTGGATGACCTGGAGCCTACCGACAGCGGCTACCAGGTAAAGGGCTCTCCCTCACGTGTAGTGCCAACCACGCGGCTGATTGCCGAGGCGGTGGCCCGAAGCGGCGGCCCGCTGCGCTCGCAATCGCCGGGGCCGGAGAAGGCGGCCTCGGAGATCAGTGCCCAGGTGGTGGTGGCCGAGGTTGAGGTCGATCCGGAGACCGGGCAGGTGAAGCCTCTGCGCCTCATCCTGGCCAATGACGTGGGCACACAAATCAATCCGCGGCTGCTGGAGGGCCAAATCGAAGGGGGCGCGATCCAGGGCCTGGGCATGGCCTTAATGGAGAACCTGCTGGGCCCGGGGGGCCGGGCCGAAACCTTCAACCTGGGCGACTACAAGATGCCGCTGATGGCTGACGTACCGGAACTCGTGAACGTCTACCTGGAGGGCATGGCTGGCCCGCTGGCCTACCAGGCCAAAGCCGTGGGTGAGCACGCCGTGATCCCCATGGGCGCGGCCATCGCCAATGCCGTGGCCGCCGCGACTGGTGTGCGCGTCCGGGCCATGCCGCTGTCCGCCGAGCAGGTGCTGGCCGGTTTGCGCCAGTAGAGTCAGCACTCGCCGGCCGCCGGCTTGGACGCGTTCGGCGCGGTGGCGTTGACGATCGCCAACGGCTCCAGCGCGTCCGCCGGCGCAAAGCCGAAGATCTGCGCATAGAAGGAGAGCTCCGCCTCCAGCGTACGCTGGATGGTGCTGGCCTGGCGAAAGCCGTGCTGCTCGCCCGCGAAGGTTAAGTAGGCATGCGGCAGGCCTTTTGCTTGCAGCGCTCGGACCATCATCTCCGCCTGGCTGGGCGGCACCACCGCGTCGTCCAGCCCCTGAAACAGGATCATGGGGCAGCTGATGCGCTCCGCGAAGTGGACCGGTGACCGCTCATAGTACGCCTGCTTGGCCTGGGGATAGGGGCCGATGAGCCGGTCCAGATAGCGCGACTCGAACTTGTGCGTATCCGTCGCCAGCGCTTCACAGTCGGCCACCCCATAGTAGCTGGTGCCTGCTTGAAAGACATCATGAAAGGTCAAGGCACACAGCGTGGTGTACCCTCCGGCGCTGCCGCCACGGATAGCCAGGCGCTGCCCATCCACCAGGCCCTGCCGCGCCAGTTCCTGGGCGGCGGCGATGCAATCGCGCGCATCGACCACACCCCACTGCCCAGCCAGCCGGCGGCGATAGTCGCGCCCAAAGCCGCTGCTCCCGCCGTAGTTCACGTCCACCACGGCCAGGCCGCGGCTGGTCCAGAACTGAATCGTTAGGCTGAGCGCCGTGTGCGCGGCTGAGGTGGGGCCGCCGTGGCTGATGACGATGAGTGGCGGCAGCTCGCCCTCGGGCCCCTGCCAGCCAGCATGAGCTGGAGGATAGAAGAACGCGTACGCTGGCCCACCCTGTCCGGGAAAGGTCAGCGGCCGCGGCTGCGAGATGACGCCGGCATTGGGCGGAGCTTCCAAGCTCTGCCGAAGCACCGGGCCATCGCTCACGTCCACATTCCAACGAACCACGGCCGGGGCCCGACTGGCGCTGGCGCCCACCAGGACCACCCCGTTGCCTAGCGCGCGGAGGTTGGGGCCGCCAATGCTGGTGAAGGGCGTGCTGATGGTGTCCAGCGCCATGGTGCCGGGCGTGATCAGCCCGAGATGGTCCAGCCCATCACGGCCCATCACGCAGGCGATGCGACCATCGGCCAGGAAGCAGTAGGTGGAGAGGCCAAACACCCACTGCGGGGTTCCCAGCTCCGCCTCTACCGGCGCCACTGCCTGCACCACGCCACCGCGCAGCCGGTACAGGTTCCACCAACCGCTTCTATCAGACACGAAGTAGAGCGTGCCGTCCGGGCTCCACGCCGGCTGGAAGATGGATTCGCTGACACTGCCGGCAATGCGCCGTGCGTTGGTAAGGGCGCCGTCGGGCGCGCGGTCCGCCACCCACAGCTCCGTGCCATCCCACGGCATGTTGGGGTGGTCCCAGCGCAGCCAGGCGAGCAAGGCGCCATCCGGGCTGATACTCGGCGCGGCGTAGAAGTCCGCGCCGGATACCACCGGCCGGGGCACCGAAGAACCATCGACCGGGATGGCAACCAGCTCGTTCAGCGGCTCGCGATCGGGTGCATGCAGCTCGCGTACGCAGATCAGCTCCGCCCCATCGGGCGTGATGCAGGCATCCGCATAGCGGGCGCCCGCCGGCATCTCCGGCTCGGGCGTGATGGGTCTTGGCTCGCCGCTTTCATCCAACCGGTACAGGCGCTGATCGGAAAAGTTGGAGAAGAACACACTGCCCTGGTGCACCAGGTAGGCGCCGCCGCCGTATTCGTGCGCCCGGCTGCGGACGTTCCAGCCGGGCGGCGTAACGTCGCTCACCTGGCCATCGGCGCGGCAGCGAACCAGCGTTACGCGGCCCGCGTTGCTGGGCCGCCCCTCCAGCCAGTAGACGTCGCCGCTGGAGACACGCACCTCGTGCAGTGAGATGCTGCCCGCGGCGATGCTGGCGGCGGTGATGGGTGAGCTCCAGGATCCGTAGGGCGCGAGGTGGGGTTCCGTCATGCGGGCAAACAGGTGCAGCGGTTCATGACTCTCTATTATCGCGGCGGCAGCTACAATCAGCGCCTTGGAGCGCTTGCGCGGGCACCAGCCGGGCGGCCAGTGGCCAGGAATGCTGCCCCCGGCGCGACCATACGAAACAGCATGTACTGAACAGCTCGTGAGTAACAGCTCGTGAGAAACAGCTCGGTGGTGGTGCTGCCCACCTACAACGAGGCGGCGAACCTGGCGCCGCTGGTAGAGCGGCTGTACGAATGGCCAGTGGACGTATTGGTGGTGGACGACGGCTCGCCCGATGGCACCGGCGAGCTGGCGGAGGGGCTCGCGGCGGCCAGCCAGGGCCGCCTGGAGGCGCTGCACCGGCCGGGCAAGATGGGCCTGGGCTCAGCCTACCTGCTGGGTTTCCGACGTGCGCTGGCGCAGGACTACCAGCACATCTTTGAGATGGATTGCGACTTCTCGCACGACCCCGCCTACGTCCCCGTGCTGCTGGGCGAAACCCAGAAGGCCGACCTCGTGCTGGGGTCGCGCTACGTGCCCGATGGCGGCACGGTGAACTGGGGCTTACCGCGGCGGCTCATCAGCCGCTTCGGCAGCGCCTACGCGGGGGCCATCCTGCGGCTGCCCTATCGCGACCTGACCGGCGGCTTCAAGTGCTTCCGCCGTTCAGTGCTGGAGGCGCTCGACCTGACCGCGGTGCGTTCCAACGGCTACGGCTTCCAGATCGAGCTGACCTATCGGGCGCACCAGCGCGGCTTTCGCATCGTGGAGGTACCGATCGTGTTCCAGGAGCGACGGGCGGGCGCATCCAAAATGTCCCGCTCGATCGTCACCGAGGCCATGCTCATGGTCTGGCGCCTCAAGCTGGGGGCCTAGAGGTTTTGCCGCCAGCTGCCGCCCACTCTTCCGACCGAGCCGCTATCCTCATGACCGGGGCAGATGACTATGGCTACGAAATACGTTTCAAAGTCGCAGTTTCAGGCCAAGGCCTTCGAGTTGTTGCGCGAGGTTGAGGCAACCGGCGAGCCAATAGTCGTGACCCACAAAGGCGAGCCCAGGATCATCGTCGCCACGGCGCGAACATTGGGCGCCACACTAGTCACCGCGGACGAGAGTATCCGCGCGTCCGCACCATGTGGTAGCGCTTCGACCCGGCCTGGCATCCGGTATGCCCAAGATTCGCACCACCCGGGCGCGGAAAAGTCTCGACGCTGAACGATGAGCCTATGTCGGTTTTGGACTGCCTCGGCTTATGCCCGCCCCTGGGCACGGCGCAGCTCCAGGGGCACATCGAGTCGGATGCGCCAGAAGCCGGGCGACGGCGCTTTGGCGTTGTAGGCCAGCACCCGGCGATTGAGCTCGGCCGCGTGGTCCTCGAACGCTCGCACCGCGGTTCGCCACTCAGGGTCCGCGCCGTCGGAGCTCGGCCGCCAGGCAGCGCGCAGCCGGGCCAGCGCCGCGTCGATCTCGGCCTCCAGCTCCTTGCGTTCCTCGATCCAGGCCGGCGCGTAGCCATTGGCCTTGAGCACCAGATGCGCCAGGCGTAAGGCGGGGTCCTCGAAGGGGTTTCTGGCCAGGTCCAAGGGCTTGCCTTCGCCTGGCAGGCCGCGAAATTCGCCCTGTTCCATGGCCTCGCGAATTTTCTGGTCGGCCAGCGTTTCCCACTTGCGCATGGGCCACTCGTCCGCCCAGGAGGGAGGTCGGGGCATGGGCTGAAGGGTACCGCTCGGCTGACTCTAGTTGCTGGCCTGCAGTTGCTGGGCTTAGTTGCTGGAATAGTGGAAGTCGGCGATGCCCACGCCAATGAGCCAGGCGGGCACCGCGGCATAGAACAGCAGCTCGGCCGGATGAGCCTCGGCCGCCGACATCGCGGCGATCCAGTTGCGAATCTCCTCGGCCCCGTTCCCCGCGGCCAGCATCTCATCGCGCGAGAGGCCGATCAAACTCTCCAGCTGGCCAGCCTTGATGAGATCGAGGAACCGCAAGTCGAAGGCGTTATTGATGCTGCCTTGATTCGGCACGCCGATGAAGTGGGAGATGCCACCGCAGCCGATGATGGCCACGCGATCGTCCCCCGGCGCACTCTCGATGGCCCGGCGCAGGGCCGCGCCAAAGGCCGCTGCGCGGCGCAGTGTAGGCAGCGGCGGCTGCACCGTGTTCTGAAAGATCGGGATCAACGGCAGGTCGAACTCCGGCATCACGAAGCGCACAGGCACGTAGGTGCCGTGATCCAGGGTGAGGTGCCAGCTCATGGCTGGGTCAAAGCCGGCCTGCTCCAGCAGGTGCTGGGCGATGTGCAGGCCCAGCGGCCGGTTGCCCTGCACCACCACCCGCTGCTGCCGCAGGTCGTCCTCCGGGCCCACCCAGGAATCGCCCACACCCACGCAAAAGGTAGGGAAGTTGCCCAGGCTGAAAGCATTGAAATGGTCATTGCTGATGGTGATGAGGGTGGTTGCTCCAGCTGCTCGGATCCGGCGGGAAACTTCAGCGCAGCCGGCAAGCACGCCCTCGCATACCTCCGGCCCAGCCTTCTCGAAGGTGGTGACCAGGTTGGGCGCATGCCCCATGCCGAAGACGCCGACCACTTTTGCCATGAGCCTATTCTGCCAGAGTGAGGCGAGAGAAGTTTGACCGCACAGCCATTCGCGGCCCTCTACCAACCCCTTGGAGCAAGTCATTTCGACTTGAACCGAAGTTCCCGGGCAACCCACCCGGTCGCCGCGGCATGTTTCCGGCCAAACTTATTGGGCAGGCCGCGGCCAGTCCAGCGCACGGATCGCTACAGTTTGTGTTGAATGGCGGGGTTTGTGGTCAGTGTCACGCTGACGGGGACCATCCGCGTCATCATCTCCGTGGCCATCACAGTGTTCATCGGCTGGCTGATCGGCCTGCTGCTGCGCCGCCTCTTGCTCTTGCGTTACCTGGCCCGGCTGGTGCTGGCAGCGCCCTGGGTCACAGTGTTGTACATCCTGGTTGGCGTCGTCATCGCCATCACTGCGTTTGGGGCCGGCCATCAAACGACGCTGGACAGCATCCTCGGCTCATTCGACGACTGGCTGCGCTGGCCCATGTATCTGCTGTGGCTGCTGACGGGCTTGGGCTTCCCGGCGCGCCGCCGCTGGCGCAAGCGGCCGCTCCCTGTTTCCATGGCCCTCGGCTGACCAGCCCCCTCAACCGCGGTCACCGCTCGCTCGCGCGTGCGTGATACACTTTGCCTTCCGTAGCACCTTGGGGCTGTGGCGCAGCTGGGAGCGCGTCTCCATGGCATGGAGAAGGTCAGGGGTTCGAATCCCCTCAGCTCCACGAGGAAGCCCCACGGTATGTGGCAGCATATTCGCTGACCACGAGCCCGGGGGTCAGGCTCAGTTTTCAGCGCGGCGTGGGCGGATAGGGAATGCCAAAGTTTTTCGAATGGACCGTCGGCTGCCAGATGAACAAGGCGGATTCCGCCGAGCTGGCTACCATACTGGAGGGCCGCGGCTACGAGCGGACGCTGGATGTGGAGCAGGCCAACCTCATCTTCCTGAACTCCTGCAGTGTGCGCCAAAACGCCGAGAACCGCATGGCCGGCAAGCTGGGCGAAATGGTCAGCGTGAAGCGCAAGCGGCCCGATGCGCGACTCATCCTCACCGGCTGCATGGTTGGCGACGACACCGTGGCGGCACTGCCCAAGCGCTTCCCGTACGTGGACCTCTTCCTTAAGCCGGCGGACGTGGAGGGCTTCCGCGACTACCTGGACGAGGGTGATGCGCTGGAGTCGCCTGCCAAGGCGCGCTCGCTCGGTGTGTCCTCGTTCGTCAACGTCATCCGCGGCTGCGACAAATTCTGCACCTACTGCATAGTGCCTTACCGGCGCGGCGCAGAGAAGAGCCGCCCACTGGCGGAGATCGTGCAGGAAGTGCGCGACCTGGTGGCGCAGGGCACGCGCGAGATCGTGCTGCTGGGCCAAACCGTGGACTCGTATGGGAAGGATTTTCCCGGCGGCCAGCCGGACCTGGCCAGCGTGTTCGAAGCGATACACGAGGTGGAGGGCCTCAAGCGCATCCGCTTCATGACCTCGTACCCCGCCGACATGACGCCGCGCATCATCCACGCCGTGGCGGAGCTGCCCAAGGTGTGCGAGCACATCCACCTGCCCTGCCAGGCGGGTGACGACGACGTGCTGAAAGCCATGCATCGCACCTACACCTCCGGCCACTATCGCGAGCTCATCGGCCGCATCCGCGCGGATGTGCCGAACGTGGCGATCTCCACGGACGTGATTGTCGGCTTTCCGGGCGAGACTGACGAGCAGTTCCAACACACCTACGACCTGCTGAAGGAGTTGCGGCTGGAAACCGTGCACGTGGCCTGCTATTCCGTGCGGCCCGGCACAGAGGCCTCGCGCAGCCTGCCCGACAGCGTCCCGCTGGACGTGAAGAAGGCCCGCCTCAAGGCCGTGGAAGCGCTGCAGGCAGGCATTTTAGAGGAGATCAACACCGGCCTGGTGGGCCGGCAGGTACAGGTACTCGTTGAGGATGATGCCTCAAAAATAAACCGCGGCGGCCCTCCGCAATGGCGCGGCCGTTCCCGGCAGAACACGCTGGTCTATTTCCCCGCCGGCGCGGCGGACCTGCGTGGCCAGGAAGTGACCGTCACTGTCGATCGCGCCAGTGCCTGGGCCCTGCAGGCAGAACAGGTAGCGTGAAAGAGCAATGCAAGACCCAACAACGCTGTCATTACCACCCGAGGAGCGAGCGAAGTTCCGCCGGATTAACACCGAGCAAGCGATAAGCCTGGCGCTGTCCAGCAAGTGGGGCGATGCCGTGGAAGCCAACCAACGCATCATCGCCGTGTTCCCCAACGATGCCGATGCGCTGAATCGCCTGGGCAAGGCCTTTTCGGAACTGGGCCGCTACTCTAGTGCGCTGGACGCCTATGAGCGCGCGCTCACCACCGACGCCACCAACACCATTGCCCAGAAGAACGTGGCCCGCTTGCGCGCCATGAAGGATGAATCGGGTTTGGCCCCCGTGTCGCAGCGCTACGACCCCTCGCTGTTCATCGAAGAGCCGGGCAAAACCACCGTCACCAGCCTCGCTAATGTGGCTCCAGCCGACACGCTGGCCCCCCTCGCAGCTGGCGACCAGACGTCGCTGCTGCTGCGCGGTAACGTGATCGAAGTGCGCGACGTACGCGAGCAGTTCATCGGCCAGCTGGAGCCCAAACTGACCCTGCGCCTGCTCAAGCTGATCAACAGCGGCAACGAGTATGCCGCCGCCATCACGGCCATTGACGAGCGTCAGGTGAAGGTCATTATCCGCGAGACCTTTCAGCACCCCAACAACGCCGGCAAGGTGGCCTTCCCCACGTCGGCCACCACGGATGTGCGTCCCTACATCAAGGATTCGATGGTGCGCTACGACCTGGATGACGATGATGACGACTTCGGGGACGATGGCGACTACGGTTCGGACATGGAAGGCATGACCGAGGAGAACGCCGAGTCCTCGGACCTGCTCGAAGAGGAAAGCAGCGAGAACTGAACCGCTTCAAAATAGGGCCTTGCGCTGGTGTTCTATGCTTCACGGAAGCGCAATGGGAGGACAAAGCGCTGCACATACCCGGCCTCGGGCCCGGCCATTCCGGGTTGCGGGGTGAATTCGAGAACACCCATCGCAGGGTGAAGAAGCGAGTGAACGGCACAATATGAGCGCAATGCCACATCTTCCGGTCATCTCCAAGCAGGTGAGCGAGGCCCCTTCTCTGGACACGGTTCTCCTCATCGTTCCGCAGAACGGCTACTACACCGGTTTTCAGGGGCTGGTGCAAACCGAACCGTTGGGCATTGAGTTCATCGCCGGCGCGGTGACCCCGCTGGTGAAAGACGTGTACATCCACGATGATCGCATTGCGCCGGGAGGCTGGCAGGATAAAGTGCGCCAGCACCCGCCCAGCTTGGTGGGCATTGGCTGCCAGTACACGGCGGATGTGCCGGCAGTGCGCAAGCTGCTGCACGCGCTGCGCGCCGAAATTGGGCCCGACGTGCCGATCATCATCGGCGGCCACCACATTGGCCTGCGGCCAGCGGACCTGTTCGTGCCCGAGGTTACGGCCATTGTGCGCGGGGCGGGCGAGACAACCTTTCAAAACATCGTCCGGGCTTGGGGCCGGCACCGTTCCGTGGCCAGCGTCCGCAACATCTGGTATCAGGACGGCGGACGCTTCGTGGCGAATGTCGACCCCATCGAGATCTCGCCGCGCTTCCAGTACAACGCGCCGGCCATGAACGAGCGCCCGCACCCGAGGCGAGACCTGGTGGAGGAATTTCGAGATGACTACTTCTTCCTCTTCTACCCCAAGGTCTACAGCGTAGAAACCGCCCGCGGCTGTCGCTACCGCTGCAGCTTCTGCTCCGTGTGGCAGCATCACCACGGCGAATATGAGGTGGAATCGCCCAACCGCACGGTGGAAGAAATCGCCTCGCTGCCCTCCAAATATGTCAACTTCGTGGACGATCTCGCCTTCTCCGACATCGATGGCGCTAACGAGCTCGCCTCGGAGCTGCTGCGCCTGGGCATCGACAAGCGCTACTGGGCTCAGATTCGGGCCGACAACGTGTGGCCCAAAGACCCGGTGAAGCGCAAGAGGCATCAGCAAGTCTTCGAGCGGCTGGCCGAAGCCGGGTTGGACATGGTGCTGGTGGGCCTGGAATCGTTCGATCCCAAAGAGCTCAAGCGCGTCAACAAGGGCAGCACGGTGGAGCAGAACATGCGCGGCATTGAGTTCCTGCGCAGCATCGGCATCAAAATCTGGGGTGCCCAGATCGTCTTCCCCGAGTGGGACGTGTCGGACTTCGACAAGACGATCGCGATGAACCGGCAGCTGGGTATTGAGGTGCCTCAGTTCACCATTCTCACGCCGCTGCCCGGTACGCCGGACTACCGCCGCGCACTGGAGTCCGGCACGCTGCTGACCACTGAGCCAGGCATGTTCGACTTCTTCCACTCAGTGTTCAAGACCAAGCTCCCGCTGCCCGAGTTCTACACGCAGATCGCGCGCCTCTACAAGGAAACGGGCACCTGGGCCATGAATCCGGATGGCAGCGTGGCCCATCAAGAGCTGGCGAGCCGTGCGGCCCGCAGCATTTTCCGGGACATCAAAGAGGGCCGCACCATCCCCGCCGCCGTGCGCGCCTTCAAGGAGCGCTTCGAGGGGTTGCGCAACGAGCAGGTGCATCTGGCCCGGCTGGCGCAGTCGGCCCTGAATCAGGTGGGCGCGGCAGCGCTGCTGGAGAACGCGCAAAGTGCCCTGAGCCAGGTGGGCGAGGCTGCTTCAGCGCACCTGGAAGCCGCGCAGACGGCCCTGAGCCAGGTGGGCGAAGCCGCTCGCACCGGGCTCCAGCGCAAGGATCGCCGCCTCCTGGGCACCTGAACCACCTCCACCGTCTCGCCATCACGACCAAGCACTACCCGGTTCAATCGAGCGCGCGGTGAGCGCGCCGCGGCGGGCGCGGGCAGCCCTTCAGTCGCTACGCCCCAGGCGACCTCTCAACGCCTTGGAGCGCTTGCGCCACGGCTGTGCCTTCTTGCTCATCGCGCAGTCTCATGAGGCGATCTACCTTAACGATCGCCTCCGAGCGTGAGCGCGCCTCCAACTTCTCCAGAATGTGCGTGACATGGTACTCCACCGCCTTGATGGAAAGGCCCAGCGCATCGCCGATCTCGCTGTTGCGCAAGCCGCGGCGCATCTCTTGCAGCACCTGAAACTCCCGCGGCGTGAAAGCGTCCATCTGCTCGGCCGGGGTGGAGCGGCTGTCCGGCGGCATCTCGCCGGCGATCACCTTGCGCAGCGCTTCGTGCAGCTCGCTGGTGGTGAGTGTCTTGGAGAGGCAGGCGCGCACGCCGATCTTGCGCAGGCTGCGCAGATACAGCATGTCGTCGAAGCCGCTCAGTATCACGACCAGGATGTTGGGCCAGCGTTCGTGCGCCACGCGCGCCACTTCCACGCCGCTGATGTCCGGCAGGCGGATGTCCAGCAGAATGAGGTCCGGCTGCAGATCTTCCAACTGCCGCAACGCCTCCCCACCAGTTGAGGCGGTGCCCACGATCTCCAGCTCGGGATACTGGCGCAGCGCGGCCTTGGTGCCCTCCAGCAACATCTGGTGATCGTCCACGATGATCAAGCGGACACGCTCGCCGGAAATACCTGGCCTCCTCCCCTTACGCAGCACCAAATGCCTCCCACAGCTCGGCCAGTGCTTCGTGGCGGCCAAAAGGGGGAGAGAGGCTGGCTGGACCCGAAATGACTGAGGATCTCTTCAGGCCCAGCCAGCAGAACAATCGGTGCTGGTGCCTCCTGGTCCGGTCTGCCCGGGCAGAGCCCGCGGAGGCGGTGGACGCCGCTGCCGGCACTGCGAACCCGCGTGCCGGGCGTTGCGTCAGGCTCATAGTGCCAGGGAAGGCGCGGGCTGTCGCTAGTGAAATCCCTAGAAGTTTGGCCGGACACATGCCGCGGCTGGGTGGGAGTGCCCAGCCGCGTCCGTTCAGTTCGCAGTGGCTCCTGCAGGGGCCGGCCGAGGGCCGCTCATGGCTTTGCGGCCAAACTTTTAGACACGCGGCCACGAGCAGCCCCTCAACCATTGGTGGCCGGTGCCGCCCCGGCAGGCAGCTCTCGCGGCCCCTGTTCGGCCTCCATGGCAGCTATGGCGGCGGTGGCGTCGTACCGGGCCAGCTCAGGGAAGCGCCGCGCCACGAGGACCAAACCCAACAGGCAAGCCAGGCCGCCACTCACAACCGAGAACTGCGCGCTGGTGGCCGAGGCCACCATGGTGGCCTCGATGTCGCCCAGCCGCGGGCCGCTGGTCACCACCATCATGTGGAGCGAGGAGACGCGGCCCCGAAGCGCATCGGGCGAGGTGAGCTGATTGATGGTGCTGCGCAGTATGGCGCTGATGGCATCGGCCCCGCCGGCGACGGCCAGGAACAGCATCGCCAGCGGCAGCGACGGCATGAGGCCGAAGAGGGTGATGGCGGCGCCCCATACCCCCACCACGCCTATGAGCACCCGGCCCTGCCAGCGTGCCCGCTGCAACCAGCCTGATGTGACCACGCCAAGCACAGCTCCCGCCGCCGGCGCGGACACCAGCAGGCCCAGCCCTTGCGGCCCGGCATGGAAAAAGTCCAGGGCCAGCACTGGGAACAACGCCACCGGCAAGCCGAAGACCATCGCATCCAAATCGATCACAAAGCCAGAGAGGATGACCGGCACCCGCCGCACAAAGCGCAGCCCCTCCCGCACCGATTCCAGGCTGGGGCGGGGCACGTCGTGCAGGGGCGGGATGCTGGGCAAGGCCAGGAGCGCAATAAACGCGGCGCTGAAGGTGGCGGCGTCCACGCCGTAGGCCGCCGGCAGTCCGCCCCAGGCGATGAGCAGGCCGCCCAGGCCAGGCCCAATCACGCTGGCCGTTTGGTACGTCGCCTGATTGATGCTGATCGCCGCCGAGAGCCGTTCTCGCGTGACCAGCCGCGGAATCAAGGCCGAGCGCGCCGGCGAATCGAGCGCGCTGAAGGCGGAGCCGAGAAAGGCCAGCAGGAAGAGCAGCCAGGGTGTGGATTGGTTGGCCAGTGCCATGAGCGCCAGGCAGGTGCTCACCGCGCACAGGGCCGTTTGCGTGCAAAAGAGGAGCGCTCGCCTATCCACCGCGTCCGCCACGGCACCGCCCACCAGTGAGAACAACAGAATGCCAGCCAGCTGCACGCTG
This sequence comes from Chloroflexota bacterium, assembly GCA_050695655.1. GTDB lineage: Bacteria > Chloroflexota > JAJPGV01 > JAJPGV01 > JAJPGV01 > DATKQD01. Next base: position 35,981 of record JBOGTU010000166.1, read on the forward strand.
GACAGTGCTCCGAGCGCCAGCGCCGAGTGAGTGGTGACGTAGAGCTGGTAGGGCAGGGCAATGCGCGTAACCTGCGCCCCCATGCCATTGATGGCCTGGCCAATCAGGATGGCACGGTACTCCCGATGATGCCGCAGCGGCGACAGGTCGAGGGTCAGGTTACGCAGCGACGGCACCATTCGAGATCATAGGCGCTCGGATGAACGTGAAGCGTCTTCACGGGCAGGCCGGCGGTGTGTAAGATGGGGAGAGCAACGGCCACAATGGAGGCCACGAGCGTTGGGTAGGTAGAGGCGGCGCGGTGAAGATTCTCGACCGTCCTGGCGTTGAGCCGGTGGAAGACGGAGAACCAGCGGCGGGCACGGCCACGCTGTACCACACAGCGGACTTTCTGCCCGGCCGCTTTGCTGGCATTCTCACGCGCCTTGGGATCGTTCCGCGCCTCATGGGCGAGCCCGCGGCCGTGGATGTTGCTGAGCCGCACGTGTTCCTCCTGCCGGCGCGCGCGCTGCTGAAGCCGCGACTGGCTGAGGCCATCGCCCAGTTGCACGGCGACCTTTCCACGGTCATCGTTGCCGGCGGCGGCGCAGCTGATCGCGGCTGCCTACCATCCCCGGTGCGCGACATCGTGTTTGCCTGGCTGGATGAGCCTATCGGCGAGGACGCTCTGCACTTCGCGCTGCGCACGTCGCTGCGGCAGATCGAACTGCTGCGCAACGCGCGCCAAACCCTGCAGGACCTGGACCAGCGGACAGAGCAGATGGCCGTGCTGAACCAGGTGGGCATTGCCCTATCCGCCGAGCGAGACATGGATGCGCTGCAGCACCTCATCCTTCAGCGCGCCCGCGAGCTTACGAGCGCCGACGCCGGCAGCCTCTACCTGGTGGCCGAAGATGAGCAGCCGGCCCTTGATGCGCAGGGGCGGCCGGTCAACGACTCGGACGGCAGCCCGGTCTCCCGACACGTGAAGATCCTCGCCTTCAACAAGACGCAGAACTACTCCAACCCATCCGACTTCACCGCCTTCAAGCTGCCGCTCACCACCAGCAGTGTGTCCGGCTATGTGGCCACCACCGGGCAGGTGGTGCAGCACGAAGACATGTACCACCTTTCCGAGGGCCTGCCCTACAGCTTCAATGTGGATTTCGACAAGCGCAGCGGGTACCGCACGAAATCCATGCTCACCGTGCCCATGGTCAACATGGAAAAGGAGATCATCGGCGCCATCCAGCTCATCAACCGCAAGCGCAACGCCGAGGCCAAGCTCACGCTGGAGAGTGTGGAGGACGAGGTCCTGCCCTTCAGCGATGAAGATCGCGACCTGGCGCTCTCCTTCGCCAGCCAGGCGGCCGTGGCGCTCGATAACAAGCGGCTGATGGACAGCATTCAAACCCTGTTCGAAGGCTTTGTCACCGCCTCTGTGCAGGCCATCGAGTCGCGCGATCCCACCACGTCGGGCCACTCCGGGCGCGTGGCCATCCTCACCGTAGGACTGGCGGAGGTCGTGAACCAGGTGGCAGCCGGCCGCTTCAGCGACACCTACTACCGTTACGAGGATCTTAAGGAGATCCGCTACGCCTCACTGCTGCACGATTTCGGCAAGGTTGGCGTTCGCGAACACGTGCTGGTGAAGGCCAAGAAGCTGTACGACTGGCAGATACAGCAGATTCACGGGCGCTTCGGCGTCGCACAAGCCGCTCTCGAGGCGCGCTTCCTGCGGCGCAAATTAGAGTACCTCACGCGCCACGGCAATGCCCCCGGCTGGGAGGATGCCCTGGAGGGCATCGACCGCGACTACGCCAACGAAGTGGAGCAGCTTCAGCAGTACTGGCAAGTGATCAAGCAGGTGAATGAACCCAGCGTGCTTGAGGACAACAGCTTCGCCCAGCTCACCGCCATCTCCAGCCTCACCTATGAGACGCCGGAATCCGGCCCGGAACCGCTGGTGGAATCGGCTGAGCTGCAGAAGCTGTCCATCAAGAAAGGCAGCCTGGACGATAACGAGCGGCTGGAGATCGAGTCGCACGTGACGCATACCTACAAGTTCCTGACCAAGATTCCCTGGACCAAGGAGCTGCAGCACGTGCCCGAGGTTGCCTGGGCGCACCACGAAAAGCTGGATGGCTCGGGCTACCCCAATGGCTTGACCTCTGAGCAGATCCCCCTGCAGTCCAAGATGATGACCATCTCGGACATCTACGATGCGCTTACCGCCTGGGACCGCCCCTACAAGAAAGCGGTGCCCGTGGACAAAGCCCTGCAGATCCTGGGCTGGGAGGTGAAGGATGGGCATGTGGACGCGGACCTATTGGAGCTGTTCATCCAGAACCAGGTGTACGAGCGGACCGCTCGCCCGGCCTGAAGGTGGCATGTGTCACGGCCTCCCGCCATCATCGCACTTGGCCGGAGTGACGGCACGCCATAGCCGTTGAGCGCAGGCGGCGCATCGCCGTCATTGGCCCAGGCGACGCGCTGGGGCACATTGCCCAACTGGCGCAGCAGGTGGGCCAGTTCCTCGGCTGGGCCGGCTGCGACGTCTACACCGGCGGCCTCGGAGGAGTGATGGAAGCGGCCGCGCGCGGCGCCATTCAGGCGGGCGCCGTCACCATCGGCATTCTGCCCGGCAGCGAGGCCAGCGATGCCAACACGCAGATCACCATCCCCGTGGCCACTGGCATGGGTGAAGCGCGCAACCTTATTCTCATCCGCTCCGTTGAGGCGATCATCGCGGTGGGCAAGGGCTACGGCACCCTGTCGGAGCTCGCTTTCGCCCTGCGGGCCCAAAAGCGCGTGGTCACGCTCGAAAGCTGGGACATCGAAGGGGTGATTCCCGCCGAATCGCCGGAAGCCGCCGTCCGTGAGGCGCTGCGTCAGGCATGATCGGCGCCTCTTCCCGCGGGGCAGCCGCGGAGACCCTACACCTCTTTGTGCTGGATGTCGATGCGATGCGAGCCGGGGACAAAGGTGGATTCCGCTCGGGCCCATAAGCGCTGCCAGGCCTCGTCCGAGCTCTGTTTCTGCTGCTCGTCCTGCAGCTCGCCGCGGGTCTCATAGCTCACTTCAATGCGAAATTTGCCGGAGTCCAGGTCCAGCGGCCGGTAAGTGACCGGCAGCTTGTAGCCCTGCTTCTGGTGGTACTGCCGGAACTGTCGGGCTACGCTGAGGAACTCCTGGATCTGATCGGGCTTCACCCGAAATTCCGACACCCAGCTGTACAACGTGAGCTTCCGAGCACCTTCCTCACAACCGGCCCTGAAACGCGCACGCGAATTGGGCCACATTACCCTAACATGCACTGCTGAGCCGGTCAATCGCCTATACTTCTGGTGAGCCCCAGGCATCGATACCTCAGTGGGCTCAGGAGGCGACAGTCCACCGTGGACGATGGTCACAGTACCCGGTTCGGTTCCCACGATCACGGCATCTCGCTTTCGGAGGAGCACCGCCAGCTTGAGCTGAAACAGGCCTGACGGACATCTCCGGAAGGGGCAACACACCCCAACGGAGGAGGTGACACGCCAATGGCCTTTCTCAGCCAAATTGTCGGCAAGCCGGTCTACGACAGCCAGCAGCACAAGCTCGGCAAGCTGAACGACGTCTCCATTCCCGCCTACGGCACGCCCTACCCTAGCGTGTCCGCCATCCAGGTCGGCCAGCGCTGGGTGCCCTGGAATCAAGTGAAGTCGCTTGAGGATCGGATCGAGCTGGCTGTAGCCGCGGACGATCTGCACGAGTACACCCTGCAATCGCATGATGTGCGGCTGCGCTATGAGGTGCTGGATCACCAGATTGTGGACATCGAAGGCCGCAAGGTGCGACGTGTGAACGACCTGGCCCTTTCTCACACCAACGGCCACTACTCGCTCATGGGCGTGGACATCTCCACCCGCGCTCTCATGCGGCGGCTCGGCCTGGGCAGCGTGGTGAACCACCTGGGCAGCACCAATTCCGATCTCATCGCCTGGGCCGACGTGGATCCTGTCCGGAGCGACACGAACGTGGGTGTTCGGCTGCGGCGCTCGCGCCAGACTATCTCGCGGCTGCACCCATCGGACCTGGCAGATATCGTGGAGGAGCTCACCGTCACCGAAGGCGTGAGCCTGCTCAACACACTGGACGACGAGCACGCCGCCGACGTGCTGGAAGAAGTGGAGGACGCACGCCAGGCCGACATCCTGGAGCAAATGGAGAGTGAGCGCGCGGCGGACATCCTGGAGGAGATGGCGCCGGACGACGCGGCCGACGTGCTGGCCGACATGGATCCGGAAAAGGCGCGGCAAGTGCTGAGCCTCATGGACGCCGAAGCGCACGAGGATGTGGCCGAGCTGCTGGGTTACGATGAGGATACCGCGGGCGGCATCATGACCACGGACTATGTGGCCGCCGCGCAGGACTACACCGCCGCGCAGACGCTGGAGCACATCCGCACCCACTGCCGCGAAATCGACATGGTCTACAACGTCTACGTGGTGCACGACCTGGAGAGCGAGCAGCTCTCCGGCGTGGTCACCCTGCGTGACCTCATAATGGCCGACCCCAGCGCGCGGCTTGCCTCATTCATGCAGCTGGAGCCAGCCAGCGTGAAGCTGAGCGACAACCAGGAAGAGGTTGCCCGCACGATCGCCAAATACAACCTTATGTCAATTCCCGTCGTCGACGCCGCCAACCGCCTGCACGGCATTGTGACGGTGGATGACGCGGTGGATATCCTCTTGCCCACGGCCTGGAAGAAGCGCCTCCCCAGGATTTTCTAACTGCGCGGTCATCGCGGCATCCACCGCCAGCGTCAGCCCTCCCCGTCCCGGATGTCGCGGTCCAGCTCTCGGCATGCCTGCCCGCGCATGGCCTACCATTTTCAGCGTCATGTCATACACCACTGACCTCTACGCCCTCCTCGAGCTCGATGCCGAGACCTCCCTGCAAATCGTTCCCGCGCGGACCTTGCTGGACGCGGCCCAACGGGAGCTCAGCGGCGGCCACTTGATCCAGGCCGGGTCTGCCGTCCTGGTCACAGGCGGGACCGAGCCGGCTGAGCCGGCGCTGCTGCGCACACTGCGTGCGCTGTATCCGCCGGGCCATGGCATACGCCGCACCTCGGCCGGGCTGTTTGCTCCACCCTTGCCGCCACTGGAGCACGGCTCCTACCTGGCTGCCGTGCAGTACGTCACCGAGCGGCTGCGCGCCAGCGATGGCTGCCCGTGGGATCGCGAGCAGAACCACCAATCCATCAAGGGCAACTTGCTGGAGGAAGCATATGAGGTTGTGGATGCGCTGGATGCGGGCGACCCCGCCAAGCTGTCCGAGGAGTTGGGCGACCTGCTCTTTCAGGTGACCCTGCACGCCGAGATCGCTCGCCAGCAGGGCGAGTTCGACCTGCGGGACGTCGCTCTGGGCATCACCTCCAAGCTGGTGCGCCGCCATCCACACGTGTTCGCGGACGGCAGCGCCAGTACCGCGGCCGAGGTTCTCCAGAACTGGGACGAGATCAAAAAGAAGGAGCGCGGAGGATCAGCCTCTCTTCTGGCTGGTGTCGCCGTGGCCATGCCCGCGCTGGCGTATGCGCAGGAAGTGGCCAAGCGCGCTGCGCGGCAGGGCTTCCATCAAGCGCGAACGGATCCAGCGCTCGCGGCGTTGCGCGAGGAGCTGGCTGAGCTGGGCAGCCCAGCGCACGAGGCCGTCGTCCGGGAGCGCCTGGGCAGCGTACTCTTTGAGCTGGTGCAGCTGGCGCGAGACCACGGCGTGGAGGCCGAGGAGGCGCTGCGCATGGAGAACCGCCGCTTCCGTGCGGCCTTCGAGCGGTGGGACGCCACAGTCCACGACCAGGGCACTCCGCTGGCCAGCCAGTGATTGTGGATGCGCACGTCCATCTCTTTCCACCGCGGGTAGCTGCTGCCCGGGAGGACTACCTGGAGCGCGATGCCTGGTTCCGCGCCCTGTATTCGCGACCCCGCGCCCGGATGGGCAGCATGGCAGAGCTGCTGACCAGCATGGACGGCAGTGGCATCGAGCGCAGCGTCGTTGCCGGCTTCCCCTGGGCCAGCCAGGAGCTGTGCGAGCTGCACAATGCCTTCTTGGCGCAGCTCCCGCGTGACCGGCTCACGGCGCTGTGCACCGTGCAACCGCGCGCCGGCCAGCGCGCGGTGGACGAGCTGGCCCGTTGCCTGGCTGCCGGCTTCGCCGGCTTGGGCGAAATGAACCCGGATGCGCAGGGCTTCGGCCTGGATGAGGCCAACCTGCTGAACCCGCTGATCGACCTGTTGAAGGCGGCCCACGCGCCACTGCTGCTGCACTGCAGCGAACCTGTGGGCCACCCGTACCCCGGGAAGGGCCACACCACCCCGGAAAAGGTGTTTCCCTTCGCCCTGGCCAACCGCCAGCTCACGCTGGTGGCAGCACACTGGGGCGGCGGCCTGCCCTTCTATTACCTCATGCCCGAGGTTGGTCCGGCCCTGCCGAACCTCTACTTCGACTCCGCCGCCAGCGACTACCTGTACGACCAGCGCGTGTTTCCCACGGCGGCGGGCCTGGTGGGTGCGAGCCGCGTGCTGTTTGGCAGCGACTATCCGCTCATCCCGCAGCGGCGCGCCCTCCGCTTTGCCCGCGCCGCGGCCCTGCAGGCTGGCGTGGAGGCCGCCTTCCGTGGTGGCAACGCCCTCGCGATCTATGGCGGCTGATCTCGGGGGCCCGCGGGATCGCGGCTCAGTCTAGGCCCAGTCCGCGCAGCCTCTGGGGCTCGGCGCTGGTGGCACCCGCCGCGCTGCTCATCTGCGGCACGCTGCTGGTCGCCCTCCCCGGCATGGGGTACCTGCCGGCCGTGCTGGCAGCGCTGGCAGCGCTGGCTGTGTGGGCCCTACCAGCCTCGCGGGGTGCGCCTACCTTCGCGGCCATGCCGAAGGGCGGGTTCGCCCCAGCGGCGCGCTGGCGAGCGCAACTTGGCGCAGCAGTGCGACGCTTGCACCGGGCGCCAGCGGTGTGGGGCACAGGCCTGCTGCTGATGGGATCCATCGCCGGAACGGCAACATCCGCGTTGCCGGTGCTGAGCCTGCAGAAATTGTGGGCTGTCATCGTGGGCGCGGCGCTCTTCGGCCTGCTGGCGCGGCTGGGGAGCGGTGTCAATAGCGCTGATCCTTCGGTCGGCGCGGGCCTTGCCTGTCCCAGCTGGCGAGAAAAGGGTGAGAAGAACCGCCGCGACGAGGTGCTCCGCTCCACATTAACGCGGGACGCCAAAAGGCAGGCAGAGGCGAGCTGCGCACCCGTGCTGCCATTGCTGTGGCTCCTGGGTGGGTTTGGCGTGCTGCTGGGCATCGCCGCGGACGTGCAGGTGGACCGGAACTCCTGGAAGCTGAATGGCTACAATCGCGCGGTCTACGGCTTGTTCGCCCATGTTCCACGCGTCTCGACCGTAGCGCTGAATCAGAACGCTATCGCCGCCTGGTTCATTGTGCTCGCGCCGCTGGCCCTGTGCCTGGCGCTGGGACCCTGGCCGCGGAGGAATCGCGTGCTGGGCGGCGCACTGGCCATGTTCTGCCTGTTTCAGCTCTCACTCGCCAATTCACGCTCGGCGTTGCTCGCCCTCGGCATCGGGCTGCTGGTGGGTACCTGGGTGCTGGGAGGACACTGGCGCTGGATTGGGGCCGGTGTGCTGGGCGCACTGCTGGCGCTGCTGGTGAGTGGCCTGCTGGGCCAGCCCTTCCGGCTGAGCCTGCTGCCCACTGGCGGCAGCAGCCGAGAGCGCGTCGCCATCTGGAGCAGCGCCCTGCACATGCTGGCGGCTGCACCCTTCACTGGCACCGGTCTGGGGCTGTTCCAGCGGGTGTATCCCGCCTATATGCTGCCCAGCGAACGCGTGGACTATCCGCATGCCCACAACCTGCTGCTCCAGGCCGGCACAGATATGGGGCTTCTGGGTATCGCCGGCTGGCTGGTTGTCATCGGTTGGGCGGCCTGTGTGACCATTCGCCTCTCGCGGCGACCGCCCGGGCACGCGGGCATCCGCTGCCTGGCGGCCGGCGCGGTGGCCGCGAGCGCCGGACTGCTGGTGCACGCCCAGGTGGATTGCTACTTCGCTGGCGACTCGCACACCATCTTCTTCCTGTTCGTACCGCTCGGTCTGCTGGCGGCCACGGCACCTCCCGCCCGTGGACAGGCAAGCAACCTCACTCGGCGCAATACTCGTGACCCAGCTCGACGTCTCCTCAGCCCGGTCAGCCACGGACCGCTGACGGCAGCTATTGGCCTGGCGACCCTGGGCCTCATTGCCCTGTGGGCCAGTGGCTGGCTGCCGAGCGAGCTGCTGCTCAACCGCGGCACGCTGGCGTGGCTGCGCAGCGGGCTGGGCAGCGCGGGGCAAGGAAGCCTTGTCGCGGCGATTCAGGACGATAGGGCCGCCGTAGCAGTCAAGCCGAGCAACTGGGCCGCGAATCAGGCGCTGGGCGCGGCGCTGGTCAGCAGCGGGCAGTCCGGGCCAGCTGCAGCCGCCCTGGAGCGCGCTGCGAGCTCCAGGCCGGCCGATCCACTGCTGGAGCTTCAAGTGGGGATGGCGCAATCCACCGCGGGCCAGCCGGCGGCGGCCTTGAAGAGCTGGCGCCGAGCAGGTGCCGCTGCCTTCCTGGCGAGCTTGGGGCAGGCCGAGGCCAGCCGGGGGAACACCAGTGCAGCTGCGCGGTGGTATACGACCGCGCTGGCCATCTCGCCAGGCGACCCGCAGGCGAGCCAGGGCCTGGCCTGGCTGCAAGCTGCCTCAGGACAGTGGACCGGCGCAAGGGCCACACTGCAGCGCGACGTAGCCGAGCACCCCCATGACGCAGTCGCCTTGCAGTTGCTGGCGGGCCTGGCCTGGCGCGCGGACGACCTCACGCAGGCGCAAACCCTGATCAACCAGGCCCTGGCCGTGGACGGGCCCGACGAGTCATTGCAGCGCGGCTTGGGCCAGCTGGAGCAGGCACTCGGCAAGCCGGTTCAAGCAGCAGAGGATGAGGCCCTTGCGCGCGAAACACTCGCCGCTCGTGGTGCGCCATCGCCTCAGCTGGGGGAGACCCTGTTCTTTGCCGGCCTGGATAGCCAGGCCGAGCGGGAGTTTCGGCGCGTGGCCTACGGCCAGCCGGCCGATCCCATCGGCCACTACTGGCTGGGAACGCTCTTTGCCGCGCAGAGCGCGCCGTCGCGCGCTCTCACCGAATTCCAACTGGCGGTTCAAGCCATCCCGAATCAGGAGCAGTTTCTCCTGGCGCTGGCAGAGGAGCAGCAGCGCGTTGGCGATCGCTCAGCCACGCTGCGCGCCTACGCCACCATCCGCGCCCTGGACCCCAGCAATGCGGAAGCCGCGGCCGCCCTCCACATGCCCGCCCTGCCTCGCGCCTGATCGCCGCGACTTAGGCTGAACATTGTTCAGCTCGAAGACTGTCCGCCCTCGTTGACAGCGCCAGCGGGTTGCCGCCGCCGGCAACCACACATGACAGCGTTGGTGCGAACAAAGGGGCTCGCGGCTTCGTTTCAGCCGCACCGATCTCGGGACGGTCGAAAACCTGGGCCAGTGGCTCACAACTGTCGTCTCACGCGTATGCCTGAATATGCTCGAGGCGCGCCGGTTACACCCCGAGGAGCCGTTGGATTCGGACGCCCTGGCGCCAGTTGCGACTCACGATGCGACGACGGACCCCGAGCAGGAGGCATGAACGGCAGCGACCTACTCGATGCGATCCGGAAGGTGCAGAGTGGCAACGCCGATGTGGTCGTCGGCCATGCCGAAGTACATGTCCACGCGATTCGGCTGCCCCAGGTCGGTGCGCACGTCCAGGCCAGTGGGGAACACCACGTTGGGCACCAGGCCGCTGCGTTCGCTCTCGCCGGGGCTGAGCACGGGGCGTGGCGAGCGGTAGAGCACGTGATGCGGCTGGCGTGCGTCCAGCACGGCTACGCCGGCAGAGTACTGGAGGTGGTGCTGAGCCAGCTGGCCGCCTACGCCGTGGTACACCAGCAGCCAGCCTATGGGTGTGAGCAGCGGTGGCGCGCCGGCACCTACCTTGATGCGCTCCCATGAAGCCCTGGGCGACAGCAGACGCTGGTGCTGGTCGAACACCCATTGTCCATTCGCGCTGGGGCTGCCGCAGTAGGATATCCACAAGCTCTCGTGCGGACTACGGTGCTGATGTGCCGCGCTCACCCGCTGCGCCGGCCCTCTCCCCGCGGGCGTGGCCGCCGCCTGGCGGTTGAGCGCGAAGTGCCGCTGCTGAAGCCGCCGTTGCACCTGGTGCGGCAGGGTACCAGGGAAAAGCGGGCGATGGATCAGCGCCAGTGCCAGCTTGCCATCGGGTCCGGGAACCAGGTTGGGGAAGAGCACGCCGTCCTTGTTGTCCACGCTGTTGAAGTCCACCTCGCCGGCGCGAAACCGCGCTAGGCCCAGCCGCTCCCAGTGGCACAGATCGCGTGACCACGCCAGCGCGATGCGCGGACCCTGAGGCGAGAAGGCGGTGTAGGTCATGACGTAGCGCTGCACGTGTGCCACGTAGGTGACCCTCGGGTCTTCCACGCCACCCCCGGTCTCCGGGTTGCGTTCGTACTCCTCCTCCGGCTCCAGCACCACGCCCATTCGCTCCACGCCGCTGGGGTCGCCTTGCGCATCGAACAGCACTCTCGCCAGGCCAATGCGCGAGAAGTTGCCCTCCGCAACCAACCGAGGCAGCAAATACAGCTGGCCATCCGGGCCGCGCGCGGCCGCCGGATTCAGCACGCCGGCCGCTTCGCGCTCATCCCCATCCTGGGGAGACATAAGCTGGCCTAAACGCACCGCCGCGAAGGGGTTACGCGGATCAACGCTCTCGGGCTGCGTCCGCACTACCATCCCCATCCTCACTCCCACTCCTCCACCGTTGGGATATCGCCCTCGGCATCGCGTGCAGCATTTCGCTTGCCACGGGCTGGCGGGCTCCACGCTCGGCCTTAATCATTCTTTTACATTGCTGAGTTACAGTGGCTGGGCAGCGAACGCGGGGGGAGGTGAGTCGCCCCAAGGAGCATGCTCCGTTCGGGTGGTTAGTCAGCTCATCTCCTACCCATTCGCCGCGGGGGATTCGTCCCCTTCCTCGTTCTATGGCGCTACAGGTAGCGCGTAGGCCAGTTCATGGTGCGCCACATGTGGGCCGAGGGGCTCGTGTCGAAGCCCAGGCCCTCCTCCGGCTGGCGGAAGTTGCGGCCGATGACGTCCGTGAAATCCTCCAGGTTCACCACCGCGTCAGGGTCAAACGCATACAGATCGTTGATGGTGATGAGCCGGCCGGTCATGTACCACTTGTGCTCTCGAAAGCGGTGGTATTCGTCCACCAAATACGGCTCTGGCTGGTAGTGCTCCCCAAAGAGGCGAACGTACATCTCCGGATAGCTGTAGCCCGCGGCCTCATCCGGGAAGAAGCGCAGCGCCTGGTGCGCCCGCACTGCCCAGGCCACCTCCGCATCCACGTAGGGCTCGATCATTTGAGCCGCCCAGTATCCGTGATCGGATGAGATGAACCCGGACACAGCGATGTCGTGCAGCAGGCAGGCGAGCACCACCTTCTCGTTGTTGCCGCTCTTCAGGGCCAGGTTGGCGCTCTGCAGCATGTGGTTCACGCCACCGGCGCGCATCCGCAATTGCAGGAAGTCCATAAGCCTCGGCTTGGCTGGCATGGGCTTCAGCCGCGGGTCCGCTGCCATGAGCATGTGCTGGCCCGGCCGCACAGGCGGGCGTTGCGCCGGGCCGGTGGGATCCTGCGCGCCGGACGTGTAGAGCACGGACGTGTTGGGCACCGGCGGCAGCTCATCCATCATCCGTTCTTCCAGCGCATCGGCTTGGCCGGCGGCCGTTGCTGTGCCGCTGGGGCTGGCAGGCGTCTTCGTTGTCTCCATCGGTTCAGGCCCTTTCCAACTGTGCTGATTGCATCATGCCACGGCGAGGGGTACCGCGGCAGCGCCGAGCCGCGTTCCTTTGGGCAGCCGGCTACGATTGCAGCGTAACCCTTTGCTGGGCGCAAGCTCGTTTGGGAGGTGCTCGCCATGAGCGTTGCTGTTACCCCGCTGCTGGAGCGGCGGTTCACGCTGGGCGAGTGCCCCGTGTGGGATGAACGCGAGCAGGCGCTCTACTTCACCGACATCACCGCCCGCACCATCCACCGCTACGACTGGTCCCGCCACGACTTGCGCGGCTGGACGCTGCCGGAGGAGTGCGGCAGCTTTGGCCTGCGGGCGGCGGGCGGCGCCATTGTGGCACAGCGCGCCTCGGTGCATCTGTTCGACTTCGCCAGCGGCCGGCTCACGCGTACGCTGTGCGCCATGCCTGATGAGGTGGCGCGGCCAACCAACCGCCTGAATGATGGCAAGGTGGCCCCAGATGGCCGCTTCTGGGTGGGCTCCATTGACGATCGCCCCCAGCGACAGCCAGTGGCGGCCTTGTACCGGGTGGATGCCGATGGCACCTGCGCGAGGATGCGCGACGGCATCACCGGCTCAAACGGCTTGGCCTGGAGCCCCGATGGCCGAGTGATGTACCACGCGGATACATCGGCGCGCGAAGTTTCCGCTTACGACTACGACGTCGCCAGCGGCGGCATCGCCAACCGGCGCACGTTCCACACATTCACCGAGGTCACTGGCTTCCCGGATGGCGCGGCCATGGATGCCGAGGGCTATTACTGGGTGGCTGGCGTGCGGGGTGGGCGCGTAAACCGCCTTGCGCCAGATGGCACGCTGGAGCGCTACATCGAGGTGCCGGTTCGTTTCCCTACCATGCCCTGCTTTGGAGGGCCGGATCTGCGCACGTTGTTCATCACCTCACTGGACCGCGGAACCGCGGACGATCCACAAGGCGGCACGCTCTACACGCTAGGCGTGGACGTGCCTGGCCTGCCTGGTGCCCGCTTCGCCGGGTGATCGCTCTATCGAATCAGCACACTCTCTGCACCCGCCACGTCACCGCTGGCCGAGGAAACGGCCCGCACTCTGCCCTCATATGAAAAGAGTCTTCGGAAGCTCTGTTGACGCACCATCCCTGCTCGTCCTATTTTCATGGAACGGTGGCGTCGCAGCCCGACATGTTGGGCTCTCCCAGTCGGCAGAGGAACGAGATTAGCTCTTCGACGACGCCATGACCTGCGCTGGCCAGCATCTCGCATATGAACGTCCGGCGGTGACGCCTTCGCCGCAACCGGCATGGCCCAGTATGCGATCCGCGCAGACTCACTCCAGTTCCTCTCCCGACTGGAAGAGGCGAAGGTGAGGGCCGTTCTGAGGCGCGACGCCACGATAGCCAGCAGCCGGATCGTTTCGCCTGCAGCGTGGGACCGCTGGGCGCTGGTTGCGCTGCTGGTGCTGGCCAAGGGGACTATCGTGTTGGTGGCCTTTCTGGGTTGGAAGCTGCTGCCCTTCGCCGTGGGCAACTACCAGGTTAACTTCGTCGATCCGGCGCAGGCCGGCAACTCGCTGGCGACGCTGTTCAGTACCTGGGACGGCCAGCACTTTCTTTATCTGAGCCAGAGTGGATATCGCGCGGGCATCCTCTCGGACAACCAGTTTCCGCTCTATCCAGCGCTCATCCACCTCGCCGCGCCCATCTTCGGCGGCAGCGCGCGGGGGGCGCTGGTGGTCAGCAACGTGGCTTCACTCATCGGCTTCTGCCTGCTGTTCGACCTGGTGCGGCTGCTGTATGACCGCGCGCTCGCCTGGCGCACAGTGCTGCTGTACCTGGCCTTTCCGACCGCGTTCTTTTTCGCGCTGGTGTACAGCGAGGCCATCTTCTTCTTGCTGGCCATGCTGTTCTTCCACTTCCTCTTTCGCGGCCGCCTGGCCTGGGCGGCGCTGCCGGCGGCGCTGCTGCCTCTGGCCCGCGCACCCGGCTTCCTGATCCTCATTCCCTTCGTCAGCTACTACCTGGTTGAGGTGGCTGGGTTGGGCCGGCCGTTTTGGGGCGTGGCGCGGCATGATCCTGGAACGGCGACCGTGCCCGCTGATGCGGTCAGCGCCGCGGGCACACCGAGTGGCCAGGCAGCTGGCTGGCTGGACGAGTTCAAGCCGCGTGCTCTGTGGTCGCCCCGGGCGCTGCTGGTGCTTTCACCGCTCCTGGGCGTGGGCGCTTACCTGGGCTTCATGTATTTGGCCACCGGCAACCCGTTCGAGATGGCCCGCGCGGCGGCGTCCAACGTGTCCGGATTCTCGCCCACGCTCTTCATGCACCCCGGGCGGCTCGTACACCAGCTCACGGACCAGCCACTGCAGATTCACGGTTTCACCAACTCCATGCTGGACCGCGCCTTCTTCCTGGCGTTTGTGGCGCTGCTCATCCCGCTGTTCCGCAAGGTGCACATTTCGCTGGCGCTGTATGGGCTGGCCATGGGCGCCATCAGCGTGGTAGGCGGGAGTTTTGTCTCCTACACGCGCTACGTGCTGCTGGCCTTTCCGGTGTTCATCGCCGTCGCCCTGCTGCTGCGTGGCCGGCGGGCCGGAGTGCTGTGGCTGCCCCTGCTGTACCTGTTCACCATGCTCCAGAGCCTCTTGCTGGTGATGCAGGCGCTCAATTACTGGGTGGCTTGAGGCCTGAGCAACGCGAGGGGTAGCCGCGGGTCAGTCCAGCGGGATAGCCACGGAGATGCGTGGCGCGTTGCCCACCACGCGGGTAGTGTGCCCGTGGCCGGTGAGGTCCTCGGCGAGGGTGACGTGGCCAGCGCCAAAGCGATGGATGCTGCCATCGCCCAGGCCAATCTCGTACTCGCCCGCCAGGGTGATCACGAACTGCCGCCGCGGCGCTGGGTGCCAGTCCAGAAAATCGCCCGGCGGCGACGAGCGGAAGACAATGCCGGTGGCCCTTTGCAGCGTGGCCAGTTCAGGATGGCTGTCCAAGGTCAGCGCATCCATGTGCGTTTGCCCGTCGGCGCCGCTGTACAACCGCGTGAATTCCATATGCTGCTCCTGGCGTGTTGGGATCGAAACGTGTGTGCCACCGAATCGCGGACCAACCTTACCCGCGCTGCCTGGTGGATCGCAATGTGAGCAGCTGCTCGGGCCGCTGACGGTTTGCCGGGCATCTCGCCGCGGCTACGCGCGCCGCGGAAAGTCCCTGCCGAAAAAGCCACCAAGAGGCCGGGCGTGCACGTGGTAATGGGCGGGGATGTTGCGCATGTGATCGTCCAGCCAGGCGGAGCCGAAGTGCTGTTCGGCGACCTCCAGCAGGCGGGCCTGCATGTGCGTGGCCACATGCGCCGGCGGCTCAGTGCCATGCTCTTTCCAGACCGCCATGGGCACGGCGCAAATCTCGCACTCGGCAATCCAGCAGTGGGCGTCTTCGTAGAACCAGGGGGTGATGTGTGCCGCTTCACACAACTCGCACGGTCGGCTGGGTTGGCCGCTGGTTGCCATCTGAATTAAAGCGTACGCGCAAGGGCGACGAGCGACAATGATGAGCACGATGAATCGATACGCGGGCAAAACGGCGCTGGTGACAGGCGCATCCTCGGGCATTGGCGAGGCCTTCGCCCACGCCCTGGCCGCGCGACGCATGGCGCTCATCCTCACCGCGCGGAGCGAGCAGCGCCTCAACGCGCTCGCCGCGGAGCTGTCCGCGGCACATGGCATCGCCGCCGTTGCCATTCCCGCGGACCTCAGTCGCGAAGGCGGTTCCGCTGGATTGGTGGCCGCGGTTCAGGGGCGTGGCCTCACCGTGGACCTGCTGGTCAACAACGCCGGCTTCAGCAATCAGGGGCCATTTGCCCAGCTGGATGGTGCGAAAGAACAGGGCGAGATCCTGGTGAACGTGGCCTCCGTGGTGGGCCTGACGCATGCGTTCCTGCCACCGATGATCCAGCGCCGCGCCGGCGCCATCATCAACGTCGCGTCCGTAGTGGCCTTCTTCCCTCTGCCGTACCAGGGTGTGTACGGTGCCAGCAAGGCCTTCGTCCTCTCCTTCTCACACAGCCTGGCCGCGGAGCTGCGAGGCAGCGGCGTCCAGGTGCTGGCCGTGTGCCCCGGCACCACGGCCACCAACTTCTTCTCAGCCATGGGCTCCGACCACCTGCTGGAAACCGCCAGCCGCTTCAACAGCATACGCGCGCCGCGGCAGGTCGCCGGGACTGCCCTGCGCGCGCTGGATCGCGGCCGCACCGTGGCCGTGGACGGCGCGGCCAACCGCGCCCTCACACTGGTTACCAACCTGCTGCCAGCCGCGGCCCTGGCTCGCGCGATCGCGCGCGTCACGCGACCCACTTGAGCGCGGCAACGGGCCGCGGTGCAGAGGTGGCCGCTCTGTACGATACGAGGGTAGGCCGATCGTGGCTCGCGAGGCAGGGAACCGTGAGACGCCGAATTGGGTGGACGGGCTAAGGAGGAGCGAGTGGCAGAGCAGGGCGCACGGCGAGCGTTCCGATTTGGAGTGGTGGCCGCGCCGGCGGGCGGGGGTGAGCAATGGCGCACGCTGGCGCAGCGAGTCGAGCAGCTCGGCTACTCAACACTGCTGTCACCGGATGGCCTCCAGCTGCTCTCCCCCATAGCGGCGCTGGCGGTCGCGGCCAGCGTCACGACGCACCTACGTGTGGGCACCTTTGTGATGGCCAGCCCGCTGCGGCCACCGTGGCTGGCCGCGTGGGATGCGCACAGCCTCTCGGTGCTGGTGGGCGGCCGGTTCGAGCTGGGCATCGGCACTGGCCGGCCGGAGGTGGCAGCACAGGTCGCGGAGCTGGAGGGGCAGCCACAGAGCTCGCCCGGGCAGCGCCTGGGTCAGGTGGAGCAGACCATCGATCGCCTGCGCGAACTGGATGGCGCCCAGCACACGCCGGTGATGATCGCCGCCTCGGGCCCCAGGGCGCGCGCGCTGGCCGCGGCCAAGGCAGATATTGTCACGCTGGCCGCGGGCCCGCTCGCCACGCGCGATGAGATGCGCCTGCTCTCCCAAGATCTGCTGGCGAAGGCTGGCGATCGCGCGGCGAGCCTTGAGCTGGCGCTGAACATCTTTGTCGTGGGGGAGGATGTGCCGCCCTGGATGGCGCAGTTCATGGGTGTGGACTCGGCCGCGCTGCGCACCGCGGATTCGCTGTCGATGCTGCGAGGTACCCGCCAGCAGATGGTGGACGAGCTGCTTCGGCGGCGCGATGCCTGTGGGGCGAGCTACATCAGCGTGAACGCTGCCTTCTTTGAGCAGCTGGCGCCGGTGGTGGAGCAGCTTCACGGGCGCTGAGTGTTCTTCTGCCGGGCACAGATTCAGCTTCGCTCTTGAACAATGCGCGCTGGAATGCTAAGAAGTGGAAGCAACTGACGAGGAAGGATCGACATGCTCAGCCAAGAAGACAACGACTACCTCTGCCACATCGGGCCAGGCACGCCCATGGGCGCGTTCATGCGCGAGTACTGGGTGCCGGCCGTACTGTCGGATGAGCTGCCCACACCGGACTGCGCGCCCCTGCGTGTGCGGCTGCTGGGGGAAGACCTCATCGCCTTTCGGGTGACCTCCGGCAAGGTGGGCCTGGTGCAGAACTCCTGCCCACACCGTGGCGCCAGCCTCTTTTTCGGCCGCAATGAAGAACAGGGGTTGCGTTGCGTCTATCACGGCTGGAAGTTCGACCTTGCCGGCCAGTGCGTGGACATGCCCAATGAGCCGGCAGAAAGCAACTTCAAGCAGAAGATCAAGGCCGTCGCCTACCCCTGCGTGGAACGCAACGGCATCATCTGGACCTATATGGGGTCACGCGGCACTCCGCCGCCGCTGCCCGACTTCGAGGCCAACATGCTGGGCGAGGGCAGCTACGACATCTCGATCATTCACCGGCCCTGCAACTGGATGCAGGGCTGGGAGGGCGAGATGGACACGGTGCACCAGGCCTTCCTACACAACGGTGCCGTGAAGGTGGCAGACACGACGCCCGACACGTTGGATTACTACATCGCCCGTACGCCCGCACCGCTGTTCAGCGTGGTGGAAACGGAGTTCGGCACGTCCTATGGCGCCTGGCGCCCGGCGGATGACGACACCTACTACTGGCGCATCGCCCACATGCTGTTCCCCTTTTACGCCATGATCCCCACCGGCGCCATCGGCCACGAGGTGCGCTTCGCGGCCTATGTGCCGATGGACGACACCCACACCCTCCATTGGGAGATCGCCGCGCGGCTGAATAACGACGCTGAGCTGCCAACGTGGGCCCGCCGTCCGCAGGGGCGCGGTGGGCCGGCCAACCGCCCTCGGGATCTCTTTCTGCCCAACACCAGCGACTGGTACGGGCGCTTCAACACTCGCCAGAACTGGGACAATGACTACGAGATCGATCGCGACGCGCAGCGGAACTGGAAGAGCTACACCGGCATCGCCGGCATTCGCCAGCAGGATATGGCCGTCACGGAGAGCATGGGGGCCATCATGGATCGCACCAAGGAGCACCTGGGCACCACCGATGCCCTCATCATCCGCACCCGCCGCAAGCTCATAGCCAGCGCCCGGGCGCTGGCGGAGCAAGGGACCATTCCACCAGGTGTGGATTCGCCCGAGGTCTACCGCCAGCGCTCCGGTGGGGTGGTGCTGCCGCGCGAGCAGGGCTGGTGGGATGGCACCGCCGAGCTGCGCGGCCGCTTCTCCGAGGCCGCCGTCCGTTAGGCGAAGGCTAATGGCCCATGGCTGCCTTGAGCTTGGCATCGATCCACAGGTACTTGGTCCACTGCCAGACTCCAGCCCAGCCGGTCCAGTTGATGCCGTAGTAGGTCTGGGCGTAGGGCCACCACAGGTTGTACTGGTAGGGCACCGGCATGAAGATGGCCCAGGCCGACTGCAGCTCGTGCACGCCCGCCGCCTTCATCGCCTCGAAGTAGTTGTTGGGCTGGGCCACCATGTATTTGGCGATGTCGTCCGGCACGTTCAGGTAGTAGGGGTCTTTCATGTGTGCCCGGTTCGAGAGCATGCCAGCTTTCGTCGTCAGCATTTCATCCGGCGCCCAGATGCCAATGGCGCTACCCCACCACATCTGGTCGAAGTTGTTGGTTCCGCCCACAGCGTTGTACTGGCTCTGATCCATCGCCTGAATCTGCATGTCGATGCCAACCTTGGACAGGTAACCCTGCAGCAGGGCCATCTCGTCCGACTGGCTTGACGGTCCCTGGATCTTGGTCTTGGCTTGCTTGAGGGTAACCTTGGCACCTCTCTGCAAAGCGGTCAGAGTGTGGCAACGCTGCTGGTCCAGCGTTTGCCCGTATCGCTCGAGCCGCCGGAGCTGCCCATCTGGGCGATCATCATGTCCACGACGTTGCCCGGGATGAAGCGCACCGAGAGGAACACCACCACCGTGACCACGAGCATGGTGGGGATGAGGAGGATCAACCTCCGGATTACATAAGCCGCCAATGTCATTCCGCTTCTCGGGCTCCGCCCCTCTCGGGGACATCCGGGCCACCGGGACGCGAAATTTCCGGCATCCTACCATACAGAGAGGCCGGGACAGCGGTGTCAGCGGGCTGAAGACGACAGGTTCTGTCTACGTGAACAGCAATCTCTTCAAGCCTTAGCGGCGGTTCAGCGCAAGCGTCTGATAGCGGCGGAGCAGCGTTTGCCACCACTCGGCAAGACGCAGTTGGGTGGCCTCCAGCGGGAAGCCATGGCGCGCCACGTGATCCCGCGGAATCGTGTCCCAGCCAAGATGCTCCACGACAACTCGGGTTTCCGAGCCTAGCGGCTCGAAGCGAACGTGGACCTCAGTCTGCTGGTCCGGCCCAAAACCCTCCTGGCGCCACTGGAACGCGAGACGCGCGGGTGGGTCCCATACGATCACCCGGCCAACCTCGAAAAGCGTTCCGTCGGGCTGTGTCTCGACCAACCGCCCATCCGCTCCGGCCTCGAAGGCGAGCCTGCCTGGACCTCGGGCTGTGAAGCGGAAGAGGCCGTTAGCTTGCCACCAGTCGCCAATTTCGCCGGTAAACGCCTGGAACGCGCGCTCGGGGGAAACGTCCACCCGCAGCGCCACGACCACGCGGGACGGCATCAGCCAGTCTCCAGATGAGCCTTAAGGGCGGTCAGCTGTTCGGCCCACACTCGTTCGGTCACATCCAGCCACGCCTTCAGTTCGGCCACCGGCTCCGGCCGGAGCGTGTAGATGCGGATGCGAGCGTCGAAAGGCGGATGACTCTCCGTTACCAGTCCAGTCAGGCGCAGGCGACGCAAGTGCCGGCTCATGGACGGCGCAGGCAGTTCCAGTGCAGCGGCCAGTTCGCCTGCCCGCCGGGGGCCCTGCCGCAGGATTTCTATCGTTCGGCGGCGCTCAGGCTCCGCCAGCGCCTCCAGCGTGCGGTCCAGGCGGGTAACGGCAACGCTCACGTGCGTGCCCTGGGTGGTGGCGCCATGGTCAGGCCCAGTTGGGGGCCACGATGTTCGCCCCCAGCGTCCGCTGCGCCTCTTCGCGCGACACATTCCGCACTGTTTGGCCCATGCTCCACACGTGGCCCTCCGGATCCTTGGCGAGGTACGTGCGGTCGCCATAGAACTCGTCCTGGGGCGCTCGGATGATCTCGGCGCCGGCGGCTCGGGCCCGCGCGCAGTGAGCGTCCACGTCGCTCTCCAGGTGAACGTGCACGCTGGCCGTGTTGGCACCGCCCACCGAGGCGGAGCTCTTCACCCACTCCGCCCACTCGCCGCCAACCATGACGCGCCCCTTGCCGCCAATGCTCATCTCCGCGTGCATCATCGTTGGATCACCCTCTGGCCCTTCAATGAGCATGCTGATTTCGAAGCCGAACGCTCTCTCCAGCCAGGCCAGTGCCGCCTTGGGGTCGCGGTACGAAACCGACGCCACGAATGGCTCATCGAACGCACCCATTTGCTATCTCCTACAAATATCTTTCTGTTGGAGAACTATTAACAGATAGGAGAAGTATAAGAGGTACCTGGGCTTGCAACGGGCCGCTCGCGTGCGGAGGGCCGGACGCTCGACGACGCGCACATCCTCGTCTGTTAGCATGTGGCACAGCTTTGAGCCAGATCACCGCGGCCGTTCGCGCCGACCTTGCACCCACCGGGCGGCTTCGCGCCGGGATCAACTACAACAACGTCATTCTCGCCACGAAGGACAAAGTCAGCGGTGACTCACGCGGGGTTGCCATTGACTTGATGGAAGAGCTGGGGACGCGGCTTGGAGTGGAGACGGAGATCGTGGCCTATGACAGCGTGGGCGCGATGGTTGACGCCGCCGCGGCCAGCGCGTGGGACATCGCCTTCCTCGGCTCGGAGCCAGCGCGTGAACGCGGCATCAGCTTCAGCCCGGCCTATCTGGAGATCGAGGCCACGTACCTGGTCCAGGGCGCCTCCGCCCTGGAGCACGCCTCACAGGTGGATCGCGCAGGCATGACGATCGCCGCTCCCGCGCGGGCGAATTACGAGCTGTTCCTGAGCCGGACGCTGCGGCATGCACAGCTGATCAGCGCTCCGAATGGAGGCGCGGCGTTCGACTTGCTCGTAGCTGGCGAGGTCCATGCGCTGGCGGGCTTGAAGCAGGACCTGCTCGGGCTCGCCGGCCGGCTGCCGGCTTCACGGGTGCTCGATGGGCGGTTCATGGCCGTGCAGCAGTCTATTGGCTTGCCCAAAGGCCACGACGCGGGGCTGAGCTACCTGCGAGCCATTGTGGAGGAGGCGAAGGCATCGGGTTTGGTTGCTCGCGCCATCGAGAACACCGGCGCCAGCGGCGTCTCCGTCGCGCCGCCGGCAGCTGCTTGATGGTGAACGAGTGGCCTCGAAAGCTGGTTTGCCTTCGGGAGTCTTCCCGGTCGCTCTCGTGGGAAGGCGAATTCGGCTGCGAGAGGTAACCAGGGGCGACCTTGACGCCGCCTGGCGCTGGGCGTCGGACGAAGCCTTCTTCCGGTATCTTCCAAACGCGCAGCCAACCAGAGACGAGGAAGTTGTGTGGCTCGAATCCGTCATCGCGGAGTCACACGGTTCTCCCCGCCGCCAGTACCAGCTCGGAATCGAGCTGATCGAGACCGGCGAGCTCGTGGGGATGGTGCGGCTTGGGATCGAGTCAGCGGTGCATCGAAGTGCCAGCCTGGGCTATGGGCTCCGGGCGGACCAGTGGGGACAGGGGCTGACGACCGAAGCCGCGGGGCTCCTCATCGGCTTCGGTTTCGAGACGCTCGGGCTGCACCGCGTCTGGGCCACTCATCACCCTGAAAACCTCGCGTCGCGCCGGATTCTGGACAAGCTGGGATTCCAGGAGGAGGGCCGCCGGCGAGACGATCGCTACGTGCGTGGACGCTGGTACGACGCCATCGTCTGCTCGATTCTTGACCATGAGTGGGCGGCGCCGCACTGATTCGGGGAGACCGAGTCCCATGAATCGGGCCTGAGACGAAAGCGGGGGTCATCAACTCTGGCTGCTTGCGCCGCTGCTCAGGCTGGCTCTCGCTCGGCGGCCGCTTGTTCGCAGGCCTGCACCAGCTGCAGGAAGCTCTCGGCGCGCAGACTGGCGGAGCCGGCCAGGAGGCCATCCACGCCCGCTTGAGCGGCGATACCCGCCG
>JBOGTU010000167.1:0-7504 GCA_050695655.1 Chloroflexota bacterium
GCCCTGGTGGATGCTGGCCTGCAGGCCATCGGCGGGCTGCGGCGGATTATCGGGGCCAGCCACTCTGTGCTGCTGAAACCCAACACTAACCAGCGCGATCCCTTCCCCTCCACCACCGATCCCGCGACTCTTCGGGCAGTGGCGCGCCACTGCCGCGCCGCTGGCGCCGAGCAGATCGTCGTGCACGAAGACCACAAAGCTGAGCTGGATCTCTACTACCGGCCGGAGGATCTGCCCGGGCTGGACATCCAGCTCTCGCATTCGCCCACCAGCGGCGACTTTGTGTTGGTGGAGCACGAGGGCTGGCGAGGCGACAAGGAGGTGCCAGCCTCGGCGGCGAGTGCCGGCGGCATGCTGGCCGGTTTGCGCGACTACGTGCCGGATCAGAGCCCCCGCCTGCGCGTGGCTCGCCAGATTCAGGAGGCGAGCGTGGTGATTAACCTGCCGGTGCTCAAGCGTCACTTCGCCGGGCAGATCACCAGCGCGCTGAAGAACCACTTCGGCTCCGTGTACGGCCCCCAGCGCTGGCTGGCGCACTCCGCCCTGCAGACCGATCGCGACTACTACGACCGCAAGCTCGTGGAGTTCGCCTCCGCCGTCCGCCCGGAGCTCACCATCACCGATGTGCGCTCCATCCAGGCCGTGTTCGGCCCCTTCGTCACCGAGCACACGCGCATCATCCCCGGCGTGAATCGCCTCATCGTCACCGGCGACATGGTGGCCGCGGACGCCGTTGCGCTGGACCTCATGAAGCGCCACGACGCCACCTTCACGGCCGAAAGCGAACGCATCGTCCGGCGCCAATTCCAGCTCGCCGAAGAGCTCGCCGTCGGCACCAGCGATCTCTCCCGCTTCGAGATCATCAACCTGCGAGTGTGATAACTTCGGCTGCCCCCGAAAGTTAGCGCGGCAGGCGAAGCGTGGTCTCGCCGGCTGCGAATCTGGGACCAGGCGGTGTAGGCCTACATCATGCAGCGCACCCAGATCGCTCTTACCGACGAGGAGCGTCAGGCACTCGATGCCGCGGTGACGCGGACTGGCCGGTCACTTTCTGCCCTGATCCGGGACGCGGTTGAAAAGGTCTACGGTTCTGGGCGCTCCACTGAGGGCGACCTTGCCACTATGCGCCAGACCTTCGGGTCCTGGCGCGGGCCCGATCGTGATGGTGCAACCTGGGTGGAGCGGCGACGTCCCGGCATTCGCCTGTCGCAACACCAGGCTTGAGCGCGCTGGTCGATACTTCGATACTCATCGACTATCTCCGCGGCGATCCACGCGCCGGCGAACTTCTCGAGCGAGAGAGAGCCAGGGATGCCCTGCAGGCGAGCGAGATCACCCGCCTGGAAATCCTCGCCGGCATGCGCCGGGAGGACGAGCATCAGACGCGCCTGCTGCTGTCGACGCTGGTGTGGCACCCGGTTGACGCGGCTGTCGCGGAAGAAGCCGGAGCCCTCGGCAGCTGGCTGGCGAGCCATCACACCATCGACAGTGCCGACCTTGCCATAGCCGCGACCGCCATCTGCACCGGCACCCGGCTGCTGACGCGTAACATCAAGCACTTCCCGATGTTCAGCGATCTCCAAGCGCCCTACTGATCCGCTCAGCGAACGTCCGGCGGCTGGGGTATGTTGACGGTATGAAAGCACACGTCAACGTCATCACTCTGGCCGTAAGGGATATCCCGAGAGCGCTTGAGTTCTACCGGGATGGCCTGGGTTTGGCGTCACCGGGCTTCATCGGGACCGAGTTCCAGGGCGATGCTACTTTTCCACCTGGCGCGGTCGCCATGTTCCAGCTCGAGGGCGATCTGATCCTCACCCTGTGGCCACGTTCCAACCTGGCGAAGGATGCCAACCTTGCGCTGAGCCCACCAAGCTCGGGTGAGTTCAGCATCGGACAGGCTGCAGCGAGCCGGGAGGAGGTCGACTCCGTCATCGCCCAGGCTGCAGCCGCCGGCGCAACGGTGACAGACTCTGGTCGCGACCGGCCCTGGGGAATCTACTCAGGCTACTTCCAGGACCCGGATGGGCATTTGTGGGAGATTCTGTTCAATCCTCAATTGGATTGGTCCGTGCCCGTTACCGCGAGCTCGTAGCTGCGATCAATCACGGCAACCTCCATGCGAGGAGCACCAGATATCGTCCTGTCGGGGCACGTGTTTCGCCGAGGCAGTATCGTGGTCTTGTGGGCGATGATTTGTGGGCTGGTTTGGCCGACCGCTTTGGCGATGGCGCGTATGCCTCGGTGAAGGGGCGCGTGCGCACGTACGTGCTGCATCAGCAACTGCTCGAGCATCTGCCCGAGGCACCCACCACGGTATTGGATGTTGGCGGGGGCGCGGGCCATCAGTCGTTTCCGCTGGCCCAGGCCGGTTACGACGTGACGCTGCTTGATCCATCGCCGGCCATGTTGGACAAAGCACGACAGCGGCTCCAGGGGCTGCCGGACGACGCCCAGCGGCGGGTGACGCTCGTGCAGGCCGCTGGTGAGAACGCCGCCGAGGCGGTGCACGGTCGGCGCTTTGCCGCTGTGTTGTGCCATGGCGTGCTCGGCTACCTCGAGCAACCGGAGCCTTTGGTCAACGAGCTGTGCCGCTGTGCCGCGGCCGGCGGCGTGGTCTCGATCATGTCCGGCAACGCCAACACGATGGCCGTGCGCCCGGCCTTGGAACGGCGGTGGGCCGATGCCCTGGCGGCGTTTGACGCCACCACTGAGGTTGGGGTGCTGGGGGTGCCGACCCGGGCTGATACGGTGGAGCACCTCAGCGAACTGATGCGAGGCCAGGGCGTGGAGCCATTGCGCTGGTACGGGGTATGGCTGTTCACGGACTGGCTCGATTTCGGTGGAGCCGAGTTAGACCCGAGCGACGCAAAACTGCTGGCGGCGATAGCCGCGGTGGAGCTCGAAGCCAGCAGGCGAGACCCCTACCGCCAGCTCAGTCGCCCCTTTCATCTCGTGGGGCGCAAAGGGTTGGGCTGACGAGCCAGACGGCAGCCCAGTACTGCCTTGTTGGTATGCGAACTCGGCTGCAACGGGTGAATAGTGGCGCGCGGTCACCTGGTGATCCTCGATGTGAAGCGATAGGCTCATAGGGTGCCATAGGTGGTACTATACGTCTGTGAACAAGACCACCGTATACCTACCAGAGGATCTCAAGCAGTCCCTGCAACGGATGGCTGCAGTGTCCGGTCGCTCGGAGGCCGAGCTCATACGGGAGGCAATCGCCACCCAGGTCCGTGCCTTAGGCCAACCCCGACCGAGAGGTCAGCTCTTCAAAAGTGGTGATCCCTCGCTCGCTGAGCACGCCGATGCAGCGCTCGCCGGTTTCGGCGATCGCTGATCGTGCTCGTCTGCGATACCAGCGGTCTTCTCGCGTATTTTGATGCGAGCGACGCACACTGCGCCGAGGTGAGCGGAGTCGTTGAAGCCGATCCGGGTCCGTTCATTGTGTCGCCGTATGTCGTTGCGGAGCTTGACTACCTGTTGGCGACTCGGCGAGGGGTGCACGCCGAGCTCGCCGTACTGGCCGAGTTGACAGGAGGTGCCTGGGAACTAGCGCGCATGGAGGCCGCCGACCTTCGAGAAGCCCGCGCGGTGATCGAGCGGTACGAGGATCAGAACATTGGCGTTGCGGACGCTTCGCTGGTCGTCCTTGCCCGCCGGTACCAGACTGAGCGCCTGCTCAGTCTGGACCGTCGCCACTTTCGCGCGATCCGCACGACCGCGGGAAGGCCCTTTACGGTCATGCCTGAAGCATCGTGACTCCAAAGAGGGGCGCTCGACTCCTTGCCCGGTCAACCCAGCGACGCGCTCGCTGTCCGCAGTTCGTCCAGGGCCGCCAAGGTGTACTGCGCGAGGTCCCCCACGGTATCGCGGTTGCCTTCGGACCACTGGGAGTAACCCCGCTTGAATGCGAGGACGCCCAACTCGCCCGCGAGATGGGCCGTCGCATCGGGCACTCCCCGCACGGCAAGGGCAGTTGTCATGGCGGCGGCGAGACCAACGTTCTTCAGGGCGTCGCGCTCCTGGAGTTCGGCGCTGGCGGCGACGGCCGCTTTCAGGCGGGGACCGAGCTCGCGGTTCAGTGAGCCGATCGCGCTCGATGCGCGCTCGAGACCGGCAGCGACTGCCTCGAGCGGGCTAGCACCCTCTGGCGCCTCAGCGATCCCCTCGGCTAAAAGTCGACTGAGCGTCTCCTGTCCAGCCACCAGGAGCTCGCGCTTGTCGGGGAAATATCGGAAGAAGGTGCTTTTTGTGATCCCGGCGCGCTCGGCAATCTGAGCGACCGTCGTGGCGTCGTACCCCTGCTGGGTGAACAGGTCGACGGCCGCCGCGACGAGCCGTTCGCGCGCTCCTGGCTTCCACCGTGCCATGAGCCCATCGTACTTGATGGGACTTGCATTCCATCAGCCCCACGATTACAATGAGACAAGAGTCCCATCACTTTCCCAGGAGAGCTTCATGCACGTCTTCCTTACGGGCGGCACCGGGCTGATCGGCTCCGCCGTCGTCGCCGAGTTGCTCGGCAAAGGCCACACTGTCCTCGCGCTCGCTCGCTCCGATGCGTCCACCCTGGCCGCCCAAGCGGCCGGTGCCGCGCCGCTGCGGGGCAGTCTCATGGACCTGGACACCCTCCGCGCCGGCGCTGCTCAGGCCGACGGGGTCATCCACTTGGCCTTCGCCAACGACTTCAGCAGCCTCGACGCTTTCGCGCAGGCGGTTGCCCAAGAGGGTGCCGCCCTCGCGGCCCTAGGCGAGGAACTCGTCGGCACGGACCGTCCCTTCGTCACCGTCGCGGGTACGCCGCACGTGCAGGGGCGCGTCTCCACCGAGGCCGACCCGCTGCCGACCGATGGGCCGGTCGACGGCCGCGGCCGCGCTGTCATGGCTGCCCTGAGCCTGGCCGCGCGTGGTGTTCGGAGCACGGCAGTACGCATGCCGCGCACGGTCCACAACCAAGGTAAGGGTGGGTTCGCCGGCATGCTCACCGACATCGCGCGCCGAACCGGAGTGTCCGGCTACCCGGGCAACGGCGCCCAACGCTGGCCGGCCGTGCACGCACTCGACGCGGCCGTTCTGTTCCGGCTTGCTCTGGAACTTGCACCACCGGGCACTTCCTGGCATGCCGTGGCCGACGAAGGCGACGCGGTCCGCGACATCGCCGCCGTCATCGGCGAGCGGCTGAAGCTGCCAGTCGAGGCGGTGCCACAGGAAATCTACGGCCCCCTGGGCCAGATCTTCGCGACGAACCAGCCCTCATCCAGCGCACATACCCGGCAGGAACTCGGCTGGGAGCCGACTCACGCGAGCCTTCTGCAGGACCTGGAGAACGTCAGGCCCTGAGGGCCTGGCGAAAATAGCTGGCAGGGCTGCTACCGGCGCTCACGTCGCAATCGAGAAACAATGGTCCAGGTGTTCGCTTGTGCCGCTCGCAAGTTCACCGCCTCCGCAAGCGGTTTCGCACGGTGGCACTTCTGTGGAGCTGAGGGGACTCGAACCCCTGACCCTCGCCGTGCAAAGGCGATGCTCTCCCAGCTGAGCTACAGCCCCGGTTAGCGGCCCGGCCGCGTGTTTCGACGGTCACGCCACGCCATGTGCGCGGCTGTGCAGCCGGGGACCAGACTGTCGGCTGCGTGGGCTGCTCCTCGGTCGGCCAGGCCAAGTCTAACCCGCGGGCGTTCTGCCGCGGCTCGCTGGCCTCTTTGGCCATGGCCATCGCGTCAGCGTGTCCCCCTCCTGCCCAAACCGTCGGCCAGGCGGCGCTGCTGCTCCGACGAAGATGTGAGAGTCAGCGCCCCATCACGGAACCTCTCCAGCGCCCATCCTGGGCGGGTCCGGCGGCCTTGAGGATGCCCGCCGGGAGTGCAGAATAGGGTCCATAGGTGTCCTCAATGTGCTGCAGAGTCGTGTTCAGCAAGTCCCGCCGACCACGGTGAAGTCGTGTGTCCGTGCGCTGGCGTGGTGGGGCAGCAGCTGGCGGTACTCGGGCTGGCCTGGGACACAGTGACGCTGGAGCACGCGGCCGGCTTCCTGGCCTGGCCGTGCAATGGGGACGGTCCACAGGTGGCCTGGATCGAGCGCCGGCCCGGCGGTCATTCCCGAGGTGTCGTGGGGATGGCGTTGTCGATGAGGACAGCGGCGATGGCGGCGGCGGTGGGGAAGGCTTCGGTGTTGAGGACTCGGGTGCGAGCCGACGCGCCATCAAGGAGCAGCGCCAGTTGTTCGCCGAGCTGTTCGGGGTTGGTGGCGCCGGCTTCACGCGCGGTTTCGGCGAGCCGCGCGGCGACGGCTTTCTTGTAGTCGCGTGCGTATTGGGATGCGGGGTGTTGAGGGTCGTGGATTTCGACGGCCGCCGCGATGTAGGGGCACAGGGGCGTGATGCCCTGTGTCCTGCTCACGGGCACCTCGAAGGCAGCGAGCAGTCGTTCGCGGGGCGTGAGGTCGGTGCGGTCGAACACTCCGGGCATGACGCCAGGATCGAATCGGCGCAGGTATTCGGCGACGAGTTCGTCCTTGCCGGCAAAGTGCTGATAGGCCGTGCGTTTCGACACCTGGGCTGCCGCGCAGAGCTGGTCCATGCCGGTGCGGTTGATGCCCTGAGCGCGGAACAGCTGCTGTGACGCGGCGAGGATGCGCTCCCGCGCGCCCCTCCCGCGGCGCCGGCCTTGAGGGCCCTTCTCAAGCTCCGTCATGCGTTCAGCATAGCTCACTTGGGTAACGACCGGTTTATGTAGCTTGCGTTTCGGTTGACCATCTGCTACATTAAGCGCACCAAGTGGTGTACATAATAAAACCGGAAGCGCCAGAACAAGGAAGAGAGCACACATCATGAGCAGCATCAGCATCATCGGCACCGGCAACATGGCCCGCACCATTGGTGGGCTCGCGGTAGCGGGCGGCAACACCGTCGAAGTCATGGGCCGCGATCAGTCCAAGGCCGCTGACCTGGCCAAGGCTCTCGGCGGCGGCGCCACCACAGGAGAGTGGGGCGCCGTCCCAGCCGGGGACATCGTCATCGTGGCCCTGTTGTACGACGCAGTCGTTCCGGTCGTCGCCCAGTACGGAGACACCCTCGCGGGCAAAGTCATCGTCGACATCAGCAATCCCTTCAATTCCGCGGTCGACGGGCTGGCCCTCCACGAGGACACCTCGATCGCGCAGGAAGTCGCCAAGGCGGCCCCGGCCAGCGCCAGTGTGGTGAAGGCATTCAACACCATCTTCGGTCATGTCCTGGAGAAGGGCCGGCCCGACGTCTTCATCGCTGGCGACAATGCGCAGGCCAAGGCGAGCCTGGAGGCGTTCATCGAGAGCCTCGGGCTGCGCCCGCTGGACGTGGGCGGCCTGAAAATGGCGCACTGGCTGGAAGGAACGGGCCTGGTCGTGATGGGCCTCGCCCGCCACGGGGTGGGGAACTGGGACATCGCCCTCGGTGTCACCGAATTTCACGGCTGAGTCGCGCCGCCCCGGCCCGCGCCGTCGGCGAACAGGGCGCGCGTCGGAGTAT
>JBOGTU010000168.1:0-3592 GCA_050695655.1 Chloroflexota bacterium
ATTATCGCCTGGCGTGGCGGCTCGCGGATGAGCAGCGAGTTCTCGCGGCATGCACCCGTTGAGGCGGCCGCGGCCTTCGCGATCTCGATGCCTCGCGGCCGCCATCAGCCCGGGGACGTGCTTCGTATACGGTGAACGTAAATCATGGATAAGAAACGCGGCCGCGAGCGCGCTGACGGTGGCCTGGCACACGGGTGCGCGCTAGCATAAGGGAGCAAGGGAAGCAGATGAGCGATTTCGGAAACGCAAGCTACAACCAGTTCGATCGCGCCGCGGTTGCCACACAACAAGGGACGGTGCTGGGCAAGGTGCTCGGCCTGCTCACCTTTTCGTTCCTCTTCACCGCCCTGGGCGTGCTGGTGGGCAGCGCCATTGGGCCAGGCGACTTCCTGCTGAGCATCGTGGGCACCTTTGGCTGCTTGATCGCCCTCAGCTTCCTGCGGGAGCGCAGTCCCATCAACTTGATCCTGCTGTACGCCTTCTCCACCTTTGAAGGGCTGCTCATTGCGCCACTGCTGGATGGCTACATCTCTCAGGGCATGGGTGCCCTGGTCCTGAACGCCGCCGTCGCCACCGCTGGCGTCACCTTCCTGGGGGCGGCGTACGGGTACACCACCAAGCGCGACATCAGCGGCATTGGCGGCATGCTTTTTGTGGGCCTGCTGGGCGTGATCATCGCCTCGGTGGCAGGGCTGCTCCTGCAACTGCCCGGGCTGTACCTCCTCATCTCCGCGGTCTGCGTGGTGCTGTTCACCGGGTTCATCGTGTACGACTTCAACCGCATGGCCAGGCTGCGCGGTGTAACGGAGGGCCAGGCAATCATGCTGGCGGTGTCGGTCTATCTGGACATGTTCAACATCTTCATCTCGCTGTTGAACATCATGGGCTTCATGTCCGGCGGGGGCGGGGGCTCTTCGCGTCGGGGCGGCGGCCTGTTTTAGCCACCGAGCGGGGCTGTCTCAGCGAGCGGTCCGATGACCAGGGCGCCTGGGGCGCCCTGGTCAGACCTGCCAGGCCCACCAGCACCACGTCGTAGTTCACTCGCCAGCCAACGAAGTCGTGCCACGCCTGGTCCCGATCCGGCCGCAGCGCGATGCCCGCCTCTGCCAGCCGATCGCAAGCGTCATCGAACTCGTCTCGCTCCACGCTGATGTCATCGTCCGGCCGCGGGTTGGCGTCATAGGCGATGTCGAAGAAGTCCGCGATGCGGCGCAGGGCGATGAAGCCGGCACGGATGCACAGCGCAGCCGCCGCATCCCGCGGCACATCCACCGTGGAAAGGTGCAAGGCGGCGGCATCAAGCACGGCGCCCGCCGCGGTGACCCAGGACCGCTCCGGCCGGGGCGATCGGAAGAAGCTGAGCGCTGAGAGCGAAGTATGGCTCTCCTCGATGTTGGCAAACCACACCTCCCACTGCTCCCAGTCCGTGCTGAGGCGATCCACGCGGCCGATGCGGTGATAGCGCACCAGCATCTCCACGGCTGAGGGCGGCGACCCGGCGCGCACCTCCAGCAGTGCCACGCGCTCTTCGCGCCGCGCCCAGGCGGCGTAGATGGCCGGCAGGTAGGCGATGAGCAGCGCCACCAGCATGAGACCGATGGCGGCTTCGCTGAAGGTCAGCAGCGCCTCGGGAAAGTTGGCCGGCACGGCGAAGCCAAGCGTGAGCAGGGAGGAGCCACTGGCCACCAGCGCCGCCCGCCAGCCGTGCTGGCCCTCTGCCCAGAAGATGCCGCTGCAGCCCAACCACACCAGCACCAGCCACACCGCCGGCACCACCAGCAGTGTCATCGGGGCATACATCGCCATGGCGCGATCCCGATCCGCGTATGAGTGCGCTCGCTTCGTGCGCAGCTCAAACAGCGCGCGTGACACGCGGAAGATGCTGCCCAGCAGCCTATCCGGCACGCCGCGCGGCAGCACGAAGGAGCGAATGGATGAGAGCAGGGTGGCGACCACCAGCCCCGCGCCTACCAGCGCTACCAGCACCCGGACGAACAGGAGCAGCACGGGCTTATGTTCGCACGCGCGGGCCTCTGGGTAGACTTCGAGCTGATGCTCCGCTCGCCAGACCCGGCCACTGTGGTCGCCGCGGCCGCGGGGCGTTCCTCAGCCCGCCCCCTTCCGCTAGTCGATGCTGCGCGCGCGGAGCGAACCGGCCAGACGCCGGTCAGCCGGCGGGCTTTCCTGAGCCTTTCGGCGGCGGCCGCGGGAGGCCTGCTGCTCAGCGCCTGCGCGCTGCAGCCGGCCCCACCACCGCTGCCAGGCATCATCCGCGTTGCCATGGATGCACTGCATCCCGTGTTCGACGTGCACGCCTGGAATACCCCTGACGGGCCGCGCACCTTCTCACCGATGTTTGATGCGCTCACCTTCATCGATACGGCCGGCCAACTCAGGCCGGCGCTGGCGCTGGCCTGGTCGCGCCTGCAGCCCACGGTATGGCAGTTCCGCCTGCGCGCCAGCGACGCGAAGTTCCAGAACGGCGAGTTCTTCAACCCCGAGTCGGCGCAGCTCAGCATCCAACGCGCGGTCGATCCCAGCAACAACCTGGCGCTTACACCGCTGGTTTCCACCATCAACCACGTGGACATCGTGGACGACGCCACAATAAATGTGGTCACCAGTGCGCCGGACGCCATCCTGCCGTGGCGCGTCAGCCTCATCTACATGCTGCCCGCCCGGGCCTTTGTGCAGGCTGGCGCGGCCAAGTTTTTTCAGCAGCCCATCGGCACCGGCCAGTGGCAGCTCCAGGACTTCTCGCCGGAAAAGGGCATGACCTGCTCCTTCTTCACGGATACCTGGCGCGCGGCGCGCGGCGAGCCGATCCCGCCGATCAAGCAACTGCGGATCACCGTGCATCCACAGCCGGCGGATCGCGCAGCGGCACTCAAATCCGGCAGTGTGGATATTGCCGTGGACCTCGCTCCGAGCGGCGCGGCTTCGCTGGCGGCCGCCGGCTACCCAACTGTCGCTGGCACGCCGGGCGTGGTGCTGGCCTACGTCTTCAACACGAGCGCCGGCAGCCTCTTCGCAAGCCTCGCGGCGCGCCAGGCGGCGAGCCTGGCGGTGGATCGCGAGCAGTTGCTGAAGCGGGCGTTCGGCGACAAGGGCGCGCTGGCGACGCAGCTCACGGCCAGCGGCGCCACCGGCTACAACGCCAGCCTCAACCTGCCAGCCACGGCAGATTCGGCCGCCGCGTCGCGATTGTTGAGCGGCCTGCACACGGCCGGCACAGCACCCACGCCGGTGTGGGCTACGCCTGGTTTGGAGCCGGTGGCACAGGCGCTGGCGCTGAACCTGCGGGCGGCAGGCCTCCCGGCCAGCGCGCGCTCTATTTCCATGGCCGACTATCTGGCTTCCCTGTCAGGCACGCCTTTGCCCGGCCTCTTCCCGCTGCGGGCCGATTACGCCCTACTCATGGACGCCGAAGCCGCGTACTTCCGCTGGTCCAGCGCGGCTGGGCCAGCCATGCGCCTGGGCAGCGACGCGAACCTGGCCACCCTGCTGCGTGACAGCCGGAGAGCCGAGGGCGCTACGCGCGCCGGGCTGCTGGGGCAGGCAGCCGCGCGCTGGCAGGCGCAAAGCCTGGGCC
>JBOGTU010000169.1:0-3676 GCA_050695655.1 Chloroflexota bacterium
GTGAGCAGGTACTGCCGCGCCTCGATCTCGTTTGGCACACTGTATTCCCTCGGCAGTACCTGCGCGGACGCCGCCGGCCAGCGGCGCACCGTGTTGCCGGCCATGTCACGAGCAACAAAACTGAACGGAGGTGGGCCGGGAGATCCTGAGTCCAGCCAGTACAGCGCCACGGCGATCCCGGCGTTCGTCAACCGCGGTGGCGTGGTGGCCAGCAGCCGATCGCCCGCTGGCGGGCTCCAGCGCGCCGCGGCCAGGGCGGCGGTCTCGCTCGCGGCGGATGAGATCAGCGGACTCGAAGCTGCCGGAGGCTGCGAATCGCAAACGGCTGCGACGAACGATTTCCTCGAACTCCTCGTCCGTGGGGTGCTCGATCTCGGACTCACCACTACGAGGGTGAGGCGGAGGTTGGCGAAGCCGCGGCGCTGCTGCGAGCGCACCAGCGTCGCGAGGTGCAAGTCCTCATCCTGGATGTGACGCTGTACGAACTTGGGAACACCTGCCTGCGTAGCCTACGATGGAGTGCGGAGCAGACCGCGGGTCAGCTGGACGACCTCGTAAGGCTGTGCGGTGTTCCTCTCAGTCCTCTGCCGCGGTGGCGGCGCGATGCCGCGGAGCTTGCCGAGACGCGTGGTGTGACGTACTACGACGCGTCCTACGCGGCCGCGGCTCGGGGCCTGGGGATTGCTCTCATCAGCGCCGATAGGCAGCTGTTACAGGCGCAGCTGGCAGAGTCGGTCACCTCCTTTGTGAAGCGGCTTCGGCTCCGGTAGGGCTACAATGGCGTTCCGTGAGTTGCAAGGTACTGCTGTTTGCGCAGCCGGATGCCAGAGGCGAGCCGCATAAGACGATTCGAGCGGCGGGCATCGAGATCGTCCCGCCGGACCCGAGCTGGGCGCCAGGCCAGGCCAACCTCGAGGAAAGCGTGGCCAAGGCGCTGCGCGAGTGCGACGCGGTGTGCGCCGCGCCAATCCGGCTGACGCATTTCACGCGCACGATCCTCGAAGGCTCCGACAAGCTGCGTCTTGTCGCGCTGTTCACCATCGGCACTGACCACGTGGACAGCGACGCCGCGACCGACATGGGCATCCTGGTGACGCACGGACCCACAGAGTCGAACTGGGGCGGTGTGGCCGAGGGCGTGGTAGCCAACATGCTGACCATGCTGAAGAAGACCCGCGAGCGCGACGCACGCATCAAGGCCGGCGGCTGGCGCGACCAGGACGTGTGGGGCACCCACCTCGGCCGGCGTGACGAGGACGGCTGGGCCGGCTTGACCATCGGTATCGTCGGCCTCGGCCGTGTCGGGACGCGTGTGGCTGACCTGCTGCGGCCGTGGAAGGTGCGCGTGCTTGGCTGCGACCCTTACATCCGCGATGCGCATTTCGCCGAGCATGGCGTCACCAAGACCGACCTGGACACGCTGCTGGCCGAGTCGGATATCGTGACCCTTCATACGTACCTGAACAACGAAACCCGCCGCATGATTGGCGCACCGCGGTTCGCCCGGATGAAGCCCAGCGCCATCCTCGTCAACGCCTCGCGCGGCCCGGTGGTAGATGAGCAGGCGATCATCCAGGCACTGCAGGAGAACCGCATCGCCGGCGCCGCCCTCGACGTGTTCGAGGTCGAACCGCTGCCCGCCGATAGCCCGCTGCGCCAGATGGGCGACAAGGTGCTGCTGTCGCCACACTCAATATCGGGCGGCAACGCGGGCAGCGGCCTCGGCCCTGCCATCAGGTGGGCCGGCGAGGCCGTCGTCGACGCGCTCTCCGGCAAGGTGCCGACCTACGTCTTCAATCGCGCCGCCATCCCAGGATGGCAGCAGCGGTTCGGCGGGAAGTCCGTCCTCTAAGTCTAAGGTTGCACCCTCACCTATCAAGAGGGCCTAGGCAATGCAGTGGTCTCGTATCTCACGGCCAGTGCAGATGTGGCGGAAGGGTTAGGTGGGACTGAGCGCGAAGAAGGCTTCGGGCGATTCGGATGCTGGGCCTCCGACTTGTTTGTGCCGCCACCCGTCCTAACCGCGAATCCGAGCGGCGCACGCGACCAGCATATTGACTCTTGTTGCTCGCGAAGCGAGAAATAGCGCACTCGGGCGCGCTGGCAGGAATTCGTGCTGGGTCAAGCAGGGGTCGCGGGGCATAGACTGAAGGCAGATGCGACAAGACCCTGTAGGAGTCATCCAACGTGTGCTCAGTCGAGGCTCCGGTAATTGATGATCGACGCCTGCTGGCCGATTGGCTGGCAACGACAGCCAATAAAGGCCATTCTGTCTGGACTCGACTAAAGGCGAGCGAACAGGTTTATCGCGCGTGACAGCCGGAATTTATCGTCAGCTAGCCGCCATCCCAGCCATGGCGCTTTTGAGTGCCCAGGGTGCACCATTTTGCATGCGATAGGGACCCGGCAGTACGATGTCCTCATGCCCGGCGATCGATTTTCAGAGCGACATGGATACGAGCCTGCCGAGGCGCCGATTGTGATCCGGGAGGACGCTCCGTACGAGTTGCGAGGCGTAGTAGTGACTTTCGCCTACGACGCTGGCATGGGTCCGCGCACTTTGCGAAGCATTGTTTGCGCGTGCTGATGACGCGAGAAGATCCGAGTAACTGGTCAGAATTCCCGAACATCGATGGCGAAGTGCGGGGCCTACTGGACCGGTGCGATTGGTACCAGACCTATGACGCCATCGAGGCGATCCATGAGCACCTTTCCCATGAGCATGCCGACGCTTTTGAACTAAAACTGAACACCTTCTTCAGGCACAACGGGATTGGTTGGCAGCTGACTAATGGCCGCATAGAAATCAGAGGACCAGAGGCCTTTGAGCAATCGGTACATCGTGCCCAGGACCAGCTATGCACTGTACGACTACAAACTGCAAGCCGTGAAATTCACGAGGCGCTCCGTGACCTATCCCGCCGACCAGAGGCCGACGTAACGGGTGCTATCCAGCATTCTGTGGCAGCCCTTGAGTGCACGATGCGGGAGGCGGTTGGCGAAAATGGAACGCTCGGTGACCTTCTCAAGCGGCATCGCGGAATTTTCCCTGCTCCGCTGGATACCGGAGTCGAAAAAATATGGGGCTATGCATTGGAATTTGGGCGCCACTTGAGAGAGGGTCGCGGCCCTTCGATGGACGAAGCTCAGCTGATCGTTTCGGTTAGCGCCGCTGCTGCTGAATACGTGTCAGCCAAACTCAGAGACAGATCTGACCCTGACCACGACATACCGTTCTAGTCGCTGAGGCCCAGTGGCAGGTCAGCGGCGACCAGCCAGTGTTCGAAGCGCTGCAGCCAGCAGCGGTACTTGTCGTACTGGCAGTCAGTCTCTTACCGGAAAGCCGCGCCGTCTTCCAAGTCAGGTTGGTGTCAGGAACCGTTCGCGCGCTTCCACCAAGGGAATCGTGCGAATGACGACGGTCTCCAACTCCACGGTGCGACCCCCGGCGCGGCGATGACTGAGGCGTCGAACGATGGGATGGTCGGGGCACAGGGGCTAACCGTCCCGCTCGTTAGACTTAGCAGCCCAAAAGCCCCATTTCACGCTCAAATTGAGCGGGAAACGAGCCTTTTAGTGGGCGTCCTTGGACTCGAACCAAGGGCCTCTGCCTTATCAGGGAAAGACCTAGTTGGTACGAGGCGGGATGGCTAAGTCGCTTATCTCGACTATACAC
>JBOGTU010000170.1:0-27550 GCA_050695655.1 Chloroflexota bacterium
GGATCCGGCCAGCACCAGGTCGACGTTGCGCTTGACGCACTCGTACATCACGCCCTTCGTGAGCACGCCCGCTTCGACGGCGGCGCGGATGGAGCCCATGCGGCGGATAGTGTTGAGGGCGCGCATGTGGTTGGCGTGGCCGCCCTCGACGGTCATGGCGGTGGCCAGGTCCATACCGAGGGAGGTGCCGAACAGGGCCGCCTCGACGTCGTGGGTGGCGATGGCGTTGCCGCCGAACAGCACCTGCACGTAGCCATCGCGGATGAGCTGCTCCAGGTAGGGTCCGGCGCCGGTGTGGATGATGGCCGGGCCAACCACAAACAGCACCTTGCCGTGCTCGGCGCGAATGCGCCGCATAGCCGCGGCGATCTCGGAGATGGCCAGGTGCTTGGGTCGCTCGGATGAAACGTCGGAACGCATGAATGAGAACACCTCGCGTTCGCGCCCCCGTTCCAGCGGCGTAACGCGGATGCCGTGGTGGCCAACGACCACGGCTTGGCCCACGAGCACATCGGCCATGGCCAGGCAGCGTGCTGTGCCGGCGGCGCTGTCCACGACGATAGCCAGGTCCATTTCCTGCTCGTCCACCAGCACCCAGGCGCCGCTCAGCCGCACTTCGGTGCGCAGATTGGTGGTGGAGTAGAAGCCGTTGGGCAGGGCGCCATCCTTGGGTGCCGGCTCCGTGCGCACGTCCTGATGGTCGTACAGGTTGGCGCCCAGCGTTTGGCAGGACAGGAGTATCTGCTCCAGCACCTGGGGCGTGGGCCCGCGCACCTCCAGCCGGATGTAGCTGGGCTCGTCCTTGCGGCGGCCGTAACGCTGATCCTCTACCTCGAAGTCGCCACCCAGGTCCATGATGGTGTCCATGAGCTTGGTCAACGCCCCGGAGTCGATGATGTGGCCGGTCATTTCGATGCGCTCTTGCGCGCTCATAGGATGGTCCTTCCCAGCGCGGAGAGAATGAGCCCCTCAGCGAAGCGGCCCGTTTGATTGGCCCGGTCAGCGATGGGGTTGACCTCGACAACCTCCAGCGAGCCAACCCGCTGCGAGGCTGCCAGCAACTCCATCGCGAGGTGTGCCTCGCGATACGTGAGTCCGCCGGGCCAGGGGGTAGCCACGCCGGGTGCTTCGAGTGGATCCATGGCATCCATGTCGATCGACAGGTGCAGGTGTGCGCACCCTTCCAGGATACTCAGCACGTCTTCGATGGCTTTCTGCACCCCCACCCGGTCGATCTCAGCCATGGTGATGACGCGCACCTTCAGGAGGCGCAGCGCCGCCTTCTCACCGGAATCCAGGTTGCGGATGCCGAACAGCACCAGCCGGGCCGGATCGATGGCGCGCTGGCCCCAGCCCAGGCCGCGAAACAGGTCCGTGAGCCCCAGCGCGACGGCTAGCGGCATGCCGTGCACGTTGCCGCTGGGGCTGGTTTTGGGCGTGTTCACGTCGCCGTGAGCATCGATCCACAGCACTCCGGCGCCGGGGCGCTCGTCCAGCAGCCCGGCCAGGCTGCCGATGGCCAGCGAATGATCTCCGCCCAGCACCAGCGGCAGGTGGCCCGCGCTGAGCGAACCCGCCATCCAACCGCGCAGCTCGGTGCACACGGCTTCGATCTGCGGCACAAATTTGGGGCCGTGGCGCGCGTTCACCTGCCCCTCCGGGCCCGTGACGGCCAGGTTCTGCTGATCGACTACCTTGCGGCCCAGGTCCTGCAGGTCGCGCTCCAACCCAGCGTAGCGGATGGCATAGGGGCCCATGTCCACGCCACGCCGGTCGGCGCCCAGATCCATCGGGACTCCCAGCACATCGATCTGCCTCTCGGTCACGCGGTTGGTCCGCACATCCACCGCCGGGCCACAATGGGACCCGCGATGGTGAATAGCGGCGAGCAGGCTGCCAGCCAGGCCGAGCCAGTTAGCCCTGGGCAGGGGACGGGAGCGGACTGAGACATTGCCGCCCGATCTTAGCGTCCCCGCGGGACAGGAGATTTTCGTCTACCGTCCGGGTGCGATTGGCGACACGCTGCTCACGCTGCCGGCGCTGGCGGCCCTCCGACGCCGCTTCCGCGGGTGCCGCGTGACCTTTGCCGGCAACCTTGCTTGTTTACCTCTGCTGCCTGTGGACGAAGCGCTGGCCAGTGACGATCCTCGCCTGCTGGGGCTGTTCGAGGAGCGGCCGCGCAGCTGGCGCCGGTTCGATTATCACGTCATATTTGCCTCCGGACCCCGCGGCCTGCTGCCCGGAGTGCGGCGCTCCGCGCGTGAGGCCGAATCTCGGGGACAGCATGTCGCCGACTGGCTGGTAGATGCCATCGACCCCACATTTCCCGAGCGAGAGCCACGCTTGCCCTCCACCGCGCCGGCAGAGCGCTGGAGCGACGGGCTGGTACTCCACGTTGGCGCCGGATCGCCGGCAAAATGCTGGCCGGCCGAGTGCTTCGCAGGTGTGGCAACGGCGCTGGAAATGCCGCTCGCTGTCGTGCGCGGACCCGCCGATGAGCCGGCCGTGGGCCGCTTCCTTGAATGCCTCCCTGACCACCTCCGCGGCGCAGAGGTGTGGTCCGGCCTCACGCTGGCCGAGCTAGCCGCGCGGCTGAGGGGCGTGGCGCTGTTTGTGGGCAACGACTCCGGCATCACGCACCTGGCGGCAGCCCTGGGCGTGCCGTCGCTGGCCCTCCACGTGGCCTCGGATCCCGCGATCTGGGGCATTCGCGGGGCACGCACCCGTTGCCTGGCTGGAGCGAGCAGCACCGTCGCGCGGGCGCTGGCGGCCTGTCGTGTTCTCATGCGGCCCTAGAAGCGCGAGATGCGTATCAAATTCGGCAGAGGGCCGTTATAGACCTCGCAATGGAGGCGGGCGGCCGGGTGGTGGGTAGATGGTGCTGAAGCAGCGCAGCTCGGTGTTCGATGGCTTCCTGCTGCGCATCGTGTTTCCCTACCTGCACCGCTCGGGCATGCAGCGGATGCTGCATCTCACCTCGGTGTGGCACAAATCTATCTCAGAGTCGAGCGCTCGCTGAGAGGCGGGGAGCGCCGGGGGGATTTTCGCCCAGGCCGAGTGGGTGTGACTTTCAGCATAGGCAGTTCTACTCAGAAAAGCGTAGGTTGAATCGCGGACGAAGTGGTAGATGATGCGGGGCCCGGTGGGTCGTCCGTCGGAGAAGGAGGGAAGCTTGCTTCCCTCCTTCTTTTTGCCTATCAGCAGGCGAGGTGCGCTGAGCAGGGCTACAATCGAGCCGTGAACCACCGCCCGAAGCGTGTGACCGCAAGCGCGCCGCGGCGACCGGGTGGAGTTGCCCGGCAGCGTCGGTTGAATTCGAAGTGGCTGCCGCGAGGCTTTGGCCCGCTGCTGCTGCTGCTGGCCCTTGTCGCGGCGGGCTGTGGCAGCCCGGCCCCCGCACCCTCCACGGCGCCCAGTGTACATCCAGCCCAGGTTGCCAGCACCAGCGGGGCACCCGCGCCCGCGAATGCCGAGCAAGTCGCGGCTGTGGCGGCCGTGCGAGCCTACGCTCAGCAGCTCGCACCGATCGTGAAGATCGCTGCCATGCCGCTGCAGGCTGGCTCCCAAACGGCGATGGTGGAGGTGCTGTACGCCAACAACGTGCGGCAGATGTACATCGCCCAGCAGGATGACGCCGGCCAGTGGTCGGTGGTGGCCGCTAACCTCGCCTGAGTGAGGCGTTCGGCTTCGCCGGAGCGCCTCAGACTCACGAGTTGCAAGTGCTCGGGCAGGGCTTGCCTGGGCAGGGGCGGCAGGTCCGGGGCGACAGCCCAAGCCCCTGGCAGTCCGGGGTGCCAGCCCAGCGGTTAGGTGTGCGTCCAGCGGCGGAAGAGCTTGCGGCCTGCGCGCGCTGCATTGCCGGCAGCGTTGCCGGCTTGGCCCGCCTTCTCCTCGGCCCAGGCGTATTTGCGCACCACTTGCTCGAATGCCTCTTCACTCAGCCCGGCCTCGAGCGCGGCATCGTGCAGCGACAGCTCACCCCGCTGAAAGCGCCGGCCAATGTCCTTCAGCCGGTCGAAGGTCGATTCAGCCACCTGCCGTCAGCGTAACACTGGCGCCCGTTACACTGGACCGATGCTCACAGTCGATCATCCCGGGCTGCACGCACACCATGGCGCACGGCCCGAAGTTCACCCACTTGCCTGGGTGGCTCCAGGCGCGCACGTGATTGGAGATGTCTTCGTGGCTGAGGGCGCCAGCATTTGGTTCGGCGCGGTGCTGCGGGGCGACGTGAACAGCATCTGGGTAGGGCGCTTCAGCAACATACAGGACAACAGCGTGCTGCACGCTGACGGCCCGCGGGGTGAAGGCGTCGGCTTCCCTTGCCGCGTTGGGGAGTATGTGACCGTGGGCCACGCGGCGATCATCCACGGCTGCACCGTGGCGGACCGCGTGCTCATTGGCATGGGCGCGGTGGTGATGAACGGCGCGCGCGTCGGCTTCGAGTGCATTGTGGGTGCGCGCGCGCTGATATCCGAGGGACGAGACGTGCCCGATCGCTCGCTTGTGCTGGGCATCCCCGGCAAGGTGGTGCGCGAAGTGACGCCTCAGGAGCTGGAGCAGCTCGGCCGCTCCGCTGGTCACTACGCCGAGCTGGCGCGAAGCTACCGTGAGGAATAGTGGGTTCGAATTCGAGTTAAGGGCAGAGGGGCCCGTCCAACACCTGGCGCGCACAGATGACGCCGAGGTCGGGCTGGAGGTGCAGCACCAGGCTGTGGCCAACGGCGAAGAAGGCGATAACCAGGGCAAGCGCGGCCAGGGTAAGGGTCCACGACAGCAGCTGCAGCCGCGCACCCGAATTGGCCAGCTCCCGCACATCCACCGGCTGTGCCGGCTCGCGCGCTCCTCGTAACAGCATCCTTACTCCCTACGCCTACTCCTTACTACGGTAACCGGTCGCCGATTGGCTTGCAGGAAACGTGCCGATACCGGAGTGACAGGTGAGGGCCGGACCTCTATCGAATCAGCAAACTCTCCGCATTCGCCACGCCAATGCTCGCCGCGGGTACGCCCTCGCTCTTCCCCCGCCTAGGCGGGGGAGAAATGGGTCGGCTCTCTGCCCACACCTTGACATCCAACCCATTCGCTCTCCCCGAGGTAAGGGAATCGCGGGGGTGCTCGCACAGGGTACAATCCGCAACGCGCATGCTGGAGGTTCACCAGGTCCTGGCCCGGGCCGTTGTGTACATTCTCCTCCTGCTGGGCATTTGGGGTATCGGTGCCGGCCTGGTAAAGCGGCCGGTTGGTGGTGCATACCGCTCAACCTTCATTCTCGCCGTCGCACTGGTCCTGGTTCAGGACCTGGCGGGCGTGGTGCTGTACATCGCCGGCCAGCGGCCGGGGCAGATGCTGCACTTGCTGTACGGGGTGGCTCTCCCGGCGATCATGGTGGGCGCCTACAGCTACACGCCCGGCGCCACCGCGCGCCGTGAGGCCTTTACGCTGGGCCTGGCCAGCCTCATCATGTTCATCATGGTCATCACTCGCGCCATCCCCACCGGCGCACCCTAGCCAGCAGTTCGGACGAACTCACAACCCTCACCGGCACCGTTGCCCGCACCTTCGAGCGGTGCGCGGCCGGGGGCATCGAAATTGCACAGGAATGGCGGCGCCAGCGGCACAATAATCTCCAGAGTGCGGAAGGAGAATGAGCTGATGCGCCGCGGGGAGAACCTGACACCAGTGGGGGTGGTCATTCGCGGTCTGGCGGCGGGGGCGATGGGCACACTGGCCATGGACGGCCTGTGGTACGCGCGCTATCGGAAGGGTGGCGGGCACAGTGCTTTCGGTGCCTGGGAGTTTTCGGCCGGCTTAACCTGGGACCAGGCAGGAGCGCCGGCGCAGGTGGGGAAGCGCCTGGCGGAAGGCTTCCTGCAACGGCCGCTGCCTGCCACGGCGGCGCCCCTCACCAACAACGTGGTGCACTGGGGCTACGGCATGCTGTGGGGCGCGCTGTTTGGCATGGTGGCTGGCTCAGCGCGGCGGCGGCGCCCGGTGTATGGGCCGCTCTTCGGGGCGCTGGTGTGGCTCTCCAGCTATGTGAGCCTGCCAGCGGCGGGCCTGTATAAACCGCTGTGGGAGTACGACCGGCAAACCCTCGTCAAGGACCTTACGGCCCACCTCACCTATGGGTCAGCGACCTGGGCAGCCCTTCGTGTGCTGCTTGGCCGCCACTGAGATGAGAAGTTTGGCCGAAAACATCCGCGGCGGCCGGGGTGGGTTTTCCACGAACGCTCGATTCAAGTCGAGGTCGCTGCGGCAGGGGGAGGTCCAGGGCCGCTCACGGCTTTGCGGCCAAACTCCAGCCTTTCAGCCGCGCTCCACCGGCAGCTCGCTGGCTACCCAGCCAGAGTAGGAGGGCGGATACAGCCGCGCGCCACGCAAGCCCGCCAACTCCAGCCCCAGCAAGTCTAAGCAGGCGCTCACACCGGAGCCGCAGGATACCGCGACACCCGCCGGGTCCACCACGCCCAGCTCCGTGTAGTGCGCCCGCAACTCTTCGGCCGATCGCAGGTGGCCGGCGGCCAGGTTCTGGGTTGCTGGGGCATTGACGGCCCCGGGGATACGGCCGGGCTTGGGGTCCAGTGGCTCGGCTGTGCCCCGCCAGCGCTCCGGAGCGCGCGCGTCCAGCAGCAGCAGCGAGCCGCCCTCCAGCTGGCGGCCCAGCTCTTCCGTTCCGATCACATCGTCCGCGCGCTCGCGCGCGTGAAACGCCCTGGAGGCAGGCCG
The DNA here is from genome assembly GCA_050695655.1 of Chloroflexota bacterium. Classification (GTDB taxonomy): domain Bacteria; phylum Chloroflexota; class JAJPGV01; order JAJPGV01; family JAJPGV01; genus DATKQD01. Next base: position 6,730 of record JBOGTU010000170.1, read on the forward strand.
CTCGGCTGGCCCCGCGGCGGTGTCGTGGCCGGCGGCGATCCAGGCCGCATAGCCGCCATCCAGCACGCTTACCCTGTCGGGGTCGTGCCCGAAGTGGCGCAGCAGCCACCACAAGCGGGCCGCGCCTATCCCGTCGCCGGCGTCATAGCCCACCACGAGCGTGTCGCGATCGATACCAGCGCCCGACATGGTGTCGCTGAAGGCGTCGGCCGATGGGATGGGATGGCGCCCGCCGGGGCCACCGGGCGGCCCGGCCAGGTCGCGATCCATATCCAGGTAGATCGCGCCGGGGATGTGCCCTGCCGCGAACGTGGCGCGCCCATAGGCCGGGTCGCCCAGCTTCCAGCGCGTGTCCACGAGGCGCGGGCGGCTCGCTTGGAGGAGGTCGCGCAGCTCGGCAGGGGAGATCAGCAGTGCAGGCACGGTAGGTGGATTGTACGTGCAGCGCTGCCGCCGACGCTGTGAGGCGCCCGAGCAGCCCCGTGCAGTGGCATGTGATGTTCCATGTGATATTGTCGTGCCACAAAAGGCTGCTGAAGACTGCTCAGGCAGGCCCGGAGGCACATGACGGTGGCAGGCGAGACGGACGAGTCCAGGTTCCCTCTGGATGAGAGTGGGGACTCGATGCGCGATCTCCTTGAAGCATCCGAAGAGCACGCCCAGTCGCTGCACGTGGGGCAGATTGTCGAAGGCTTCATCGTCCATGTCGAGCCGGACGAGGTGCTGGTGGACATTGGCCTCAAGTCCGAGGGTGTTGTCAAGGGCCGCGAGCTGGGGTCCGAAGAGGCTGTGGCGCAGCTGCGGGTTGGCCAAACCGTGCTGGTGTACGTGCTGCGCGCAGAGAGCAACGAGGGGCACCCAGTGCTTTCGCTGCGCCGAGCCGAGGCTGAACAGCATTGGCGGGAGGCGGAGGAGCACCTTGCCGCCGGCGCCACGCTGGAGGCGCCCGTGCTGGAGTGCAACCGGGGCGGCCTGATCGTAGACCTGGGTCTGCGCGCGTTTGTGCCGATCTCGCAGGTGGCCGACCTGCGCCGCGACGAGCCCCGGCCGGCGTCACCAACGGAGGGCGAGGCCTCCGAGGGCGACGCCACGCTGGCCCGCCTGCAGCACATGGTGGGGCAGCGCATCTCGGTGAAGATCATCGAGCTGAGCCGGCCGCGCAACCGTGTGATCGCCTCCCAGCGCGCGGCCGTGCAAGAGCTGCGCCAACAGCGCAAGAACGCCCTGCTTTCGGACTTGCACGTTGGCGACGTACGGCAGGGGCGCGTGTCCTCACTAGCGGAGTTCGGCGCCTTTGTGGACCTGGGCGGTGCGGATGGACTTGTGCACATCTCCGAAGTGTCGTGGACGCGCATCACACACCCGCGTGACGTGCTGCATGTGGGCCAGGAAGTGGACGTGGCCGTCCTGAATGTGGACCCGGATACAAAGAAGATTGGGCTGAGCATCAAACAGGCCCAGGCCGATCCCTGGACCGAGCTGGTCGCCCACCTGGTGGTGGGCGAGATCAGGGAGGCCACCATCACCAAGCTGGCCAAGTTCGGCGCGTTTGCGCGGCTCGAGGGTGGTGTAGAGGGGCTCATCCACATCTCCGAGCTGGCCGATTATCACGTGATGTCGGCGAGCCAGGTGGTGCAGGAGGGCGATAGTGTGCACGTGAAGATCACCGGCATCGATGTGGTGCGCAAGCGGCTTGGACTGAGCTTGAAACAGGCACAACAGGACCTCCAGCAGCAGGAAAGCGACGAGGCGTTGCGAGCTCATGCCGCGAGGGCACATGATATGCTCGATGAGGAGTTACAGCCCTCGCACTCCGAGTTTCAGAAGCTGGCGGCCTTGCGGTTCGATGATGGTGACACCGAGGGATGAACAGGAAGCGAGCTGTCTCGCGCCGGAAGCTCCGAACGCGGTTCTGCGTGTACTCCTTGGGGAGAGGAAATATAGGTGAACGAATCCAACCGGTTTGACAAATTTACCGAGCGCGCACGCAAGGTGCTGATGCTCGCCCAAGAGGAAGCTCAGCGCTTCAACCACAACTACATCGGTACGGAGCACCTGCTGCTCGGACTGGTGCGAGAGGGCGAAGGCGTTGCCGCCAAAGTGCTGGGCAACCTTGGCGTGGAGCTGAACAAGGTTCGCAGCGCCGTTGAGTTCATCATTGGCCGGGGCGACCGCATGGTAGTGGGCGAGATTGGGCTCACTCCCCGGGCCAAGAAAGTGATCGAGCTGGCGGTCGACGAGGCACGGCGCCTGGGGCACCACTACATCGGCACGGAGCATCTGCTCCTGGGCCTGGTGCGCGAGGGCGAGGGCATCGCCGCCGGCGTGCTGGAGAGCCTGGGCGTGAACCTCGAAAAAGTGCGCACGCAGACCATCCAGGTGCTGTCGCAGACTGGCGGGGCCACGCACGGCGAGCGCGGCCACAGCCGCACGCCCACCATCGATCAGCTTGGCATGGATCTCACTGCCGCGGCTCGGGCCGACAAGCTGGACCCGGTGATCGGCCGGAGCGAGGAGATCGAGCGCGTCATTCAGATACTGAGCCGGCGCACAAAGAACAACCCCGCCTTGATCGGTGAGCCAGGCGTAGGCAAAACCGCCATCGTGGAGGGCTTGGCGCACCAGATCGTGGCCAACAACGTGCCCGAAACACTGTCGGGCAAGCGCCTGCTCACGCTGGACATCGGTTCACTGGTAGCTGGCACCAAGTATCGCGGCGAGTTCGAGGAGCGGCTGAAAAAAGTCATCGAGGAGATCAAAACCTCGGGTGACTGCGTGCTCTTCATCGACGAGCTGCACACGCTGGTCGGCGCGGGCGCAGCCGAGGGCGCCGTGGACGCGGCCAACATCCTCAAGCCGGCGCTGGCCCGGGGCGAGCTGCAGTGCATTGGTGCAACTACGCTGGATGAGTACCGCAAGTACATCGAACGCGACGCCGCGCTGGAGCGTCGCTTCCAGCCGGTGTTCGTGAAGGAGCCCAGCGTTGAGGACACACTGGAGATCCTCAAGGGCATTCGCCCGCGTTACGAGGCCCATCATCGTCTGGACATCAGCGATGCTGCGCTGAAGGCCGCCGCCGAGATGGGCAGCCGCTACATCACGGATCGGTTTCTGCCGGACAAGGCCATCGACCTCGTGGACGAAGCCGCTTCCCGCGTGCGCATGCAGCGGGCTGTCCCTCCCTCCACCTTGAAGCAGACCATCAAAGAGCTCGAAACAACGGTCGAAGAGAAAGAGGCCTCCATTCAGGGCCAGCAGTATGAGAAGGCCGCGCAACTGCGCGACCAGGAGATTCGCCTGCACGAGAAGATCGAGCAGCTCGAATCCGGCTGGCACGAAGAGCAGGGCCAGGAGCGCCCGGTGGTGACCGAGGATGACGTGGCGCGCGTGGTAGGCATGTGGACCGGCATCCCGGTGACACGCATCGCACAGGCAGAATCCGAGCGGCTGCTGCAGATGGAAGAGGAGCTGCACAAGCGCCTGGTTGGCCAGGAAGAAGCGGTGCAGACCATCGCGCGGGCGGTTCGCCGCTCCCGAGCGGGCGTGAAGGACCCCAAGCGGCCCATTGGCTCGTTCATCTTCCTGGGGCCAACCGGCGTGGGCAAAACAGAGCTGGCACGCGCACTGGCGGAGTTCATGTTCGGCAGCGAAGACGCGCTGGTGAAGATCGATATGTCGGAGTTCATGGAGCGCCACGCGGTGGCGCGGCTGGTGGGGGCACCTCCCGGCTATGTCGGCTACGAAGAGGGTGGCCAGCTCACCGAGGCGGTGCGGCGGCGCAGCTACTCGGTAGTGCTGCTCGATGAGATCGAGAAGGCACATCCCGAGGTATTCAACATCCTCCTCCAGATCCTGGAGGATGGCCGGCTGACCGATGCCAAGGGCCGCGCGGTGGACTTCCGCAACACCATCATCATCATGACGTCGAACGTGGGCGCGCAGCAGATCGTCAAGGGCGTGACTCTGGGCTTCCAGGGTGGGCGGCAGGATGAGCAGAAGACCTGGGACGAGCGCTACAAGGGCATGAAAGACAAGGTTATGGACGAGCTCAAGAAGACGTTCAGACCGGAGTTCCTCAACCGCATCGACGCCACCATTGTGTTCCACGCACTGTCGCAGCAGCAGGTATTCCAAATCGCGGACATCCTGCTGGCGCGCATCCAAAAGCAGCTCACCGCGCAGGACATCACCATCCAGCTCACGGACGCTGCCAAGGGCCTGCTGGTGGAAAAGGGCTACGATCTCAACAACGGGGCCCGTCCATTGCGCCGAGTGATTCAGGACATGGTGGAGGATGCGCTGTCGCATGGGCTGCTTGATGGCCGCTTCAAGCCAGGCGACACCATCAAGATCGACGCGGAGGGCGGCGAGCTCATCCTGCAGTCCGAATCGCCCGTCGTCGCCGAACTGGCCGCCGCCACCACCAACTGATCGCGCAGCGCCCGGCCGTGTGTGCATGGCCGGGCTGGCCGCGTGACCCGGCCGCGCACACCCGGCCCGAAGGAGCCGGACCGTGAGTGAGCGCGGGGGTCGCTCAGTGTTCCTTTGCCAGCAGTGCGGCAACCGACAGCCCAAGTGGCTGGGCCGTTGCCCGGAGTGCGGCGAGTGGAGCAGCTTCGTGGAGACGCTTGAGCAGCCCCGCGGCAAAGCCTCGCTGGGGCACTCCGCGCCTGGGGCGGCTGCCGTGCAGCGGCTGGCAGACCTGGCGCCGGAGCATCTGGCGCGCTTCGAAGTGCCGCTGGCGGAGTTCAACCGCGTGCTCGGCGGCGGCCTGGTGCCCGGATCTGTGATCCTGGTCGGCGGCGACCCGGGCATCGGCAAATCGACGCTGCTGCTGCACGTGGCGGCCCAGATGAGCGACAGATTGGCGCCGGTGCTGTACGTATCCGGCGAAGAGTCGGTGCGCCAGCTGAAGCTGCGGGCCGAGCGGCTGGGCATCCGGGCGGATGGGCTGCTGGTGCTGGCCGAGACCGACCTGGACAGCCTGCTTCGCCGCTTCCAGGAAGCGCAGCCGCGGCTGGTTATCGTCGATTCCATCCAAACCATCTGCAGCGAAGCGCTGGGGTCACCGGCGGGCAGCGTGGGCCAGTTGCGCGAGTGTACGCAGCAGCTCATCGCCTTCGCCAAGCGGACAGATGTGCCGGTGTTCCTGGTGGGGCACGTGACGAAGGAGGGCACCATCGCCGGCCCCCGTGTGCTGGAGCACATGGTGGATGCCGTGCTGTATCTGGAAGGCGAGCGCTTCCACGCCTTCCGTGTGCTGCGGGCGGTGAAGAACCGCTTCGGATCGACCGATGAGATCGGCATTTTTGAGATGCGAGACGCCGGCCTGGTGGAGGTGGGCAATCCCTCATCCGTCTTTCTGGAGGAGCGCAACAGCGCCAGCCCAGGATCGGCCGTCACCGTGATGCTGGAGGGCAGCCGCCCGGTGCTGGTGGAGCTGCAGGCGCTGGTGGCGCCCACCTACCTGGCCATGCCGCGCCGATCCGCTAACGGGGTGGACGGGAATCGCCTCGCCATGCTGCTGGCCGTGCTCACCCGCCGCGCCGGCCTGGCGCTGGGCAACCAGGATGTGTATGTCAACGTGGTGGGCGGGCTGCGCGTGGGTGAGCCGGCAGCCGACCTCGGCCTGGCGTTGGCAATCTCCTCCAGCCTGCTGGACAGACCGCTGCCGGCAGAGCTGGTGGTGTTTGGCGAGGTGGGCTTAGGCGGCGAGCTGCGATCCGTTCAGCAAGCGGCTCGACGCGCCCGTGAGGCGCAGGCGCTCGGCTTTACGCGCTGCCTCATTCCCAGGAGCCGGTACATCGAGGCCCGCCACGAAGCAAGCGCCACTGGTGGACTAGAATTGATTCAGGTCGAAACGATCGCTGAGGCGGTAAGCGCCGTTCTGCGCTAGGGTTCGCGTTGCCATATGCGCCTGTACTTGACGGTTCGCGTTGTTGGAGCAGTGGTGCTTGCCTGGGCGGGATGGAGTGCGGCTGCGCTCTTGTGGCCCGGCTTGCTCAACCTGAACCGCCTGGCACCGGCGGCCGTGGGGCTGATTGTGGGAGCCGCCATCGCGCCGTTGATGACGCTGGAGCCATTCAAAGCGATTCAGCGCTTTCTGCGCCAACGGCCGGCGACGGAACTGCTGGCCGGCACATTCGGCCTGCTGCTGGCAGGAGTTATTGCGCTGGTAGTCAGCGTGCCGCTCTCTCAGCTGCCCGGTTACTTCGGCCGGCTGCTCCCAATCGTCATGTTCGTGATGCTGGCCGCCATCTTCATTGAGCAGGCAGTTGCGCGCAAGGATGAGCTGCTGCAGCTGGTGAGCCGCCGGCGTGAGGGCCGCGAAACCCGCGAGCCGCGCAATCGCCTGCCTGAACAGGAACCGCGCGGTGGCCGCGCCGAGGCTCCTGCGCGCGAGGCCAACGAGAGCCGAAGCCTGCACCGTGATGGCGTCCAGCGCCCAGCCATCCTCATGGATACGAGCGCCATCATCGACGGCCGCATCGCCGACATCAGCCAAACCGGCTTCATGTGGGGCGAGCTGATCGTGCCCAGGTTCGTGCTGCAGGAGTTGCAGCACATCGCCGATTCGTCCGACACGCTGCGCCGCAACCGAGGGCGACGCGGGCTGGAGATGCTGAAGACGCTGCAGAAGAAGTCGCGCGTGCCGGTGCGGGTGATGGACCTGGAGGCCGCTGGCCCCGATGTGGATGGCAAGCTGGTCGTAGCCGCGCGGCAGCTGCACGGCTCGATCCTCACCAACGACTTTAACCTGAACCGGGTGGCCGAGATTCAAGGTGTGCAGGTGCTGAATGTGAACGAACTGGCCAACGCCGTGAAGGCGGTGGTGCTGCCCGGCGAAGAGATCTCTGTGCAGATCATTCAGGAAGGCAAGGAGCTGGGCCAGGGCGTGGCCTACCTGGACGATGGCACCATGATTGTGGTGGAGGGGGGCCGCAAGCACATCAATGATCACGTGGACGTGACGGTGACGCGCGTCCTGCAAACCATCGCCGGCCGCATGATCTTCGCCCAGCCCAAGAACGGCACCGACTCACGTTGATGCCGGCCGCGCCGCCCTGTACCGTAGTGGTCGCGCCTGGCGCGGCCCCATTGAGCGAGGCGCTGCACACCCGGCTGACTGAGGCCGCCGCGCAGACCGGCAAGGCGGTGCTCGTGGCGCCGGTGGTGGATACGCTCAAGCGCGTGGAGGGCACGCGGGTGATCGAGACACTGAACCGCGACGAGTATCGCTGGCCTCGTGCCTGGGCCTACACGGCCGCCTGCCGGCCGGCGCGCAACCCGCCGGCCGCGCAGTGGTTCGTTGGCGCCGCCACGGTCGCCGAATCAGCATGACACACCCCATCGGCCCCTCGCCGGAGACACTGCCCAACCGCGAAGGCCAATTGCCGGCGGCGCTGCGTGTCGGCTGTGGGTACGATGCGCACCAGTTGGCGGTGGGGCGTCGCCTGGTGCTGGGCGGCGTGGAGATCGACCATGCGCGAGGACTGGCCGGCCACTCCGATGGCGACGTGCTGGTGCATGCTATCATCGACGCGCTGCTTGGGGCCGCCGCGCTGGGCGACATCGGGCAGCACTTTCCAAGTGACGATGCGAGTTTTCGTGATGTTTCAAGCCTCCTTCTCCTCCGCCGCATCCGGAGTCTGTTAGCCGAGCATCACTGGCGCCCTGGCAACGTGGACGCCACCATTGTGGCGCAGCAGCCGCGCCTGGCAGCGGTGTTGCCGGATATGCGGCGCTGCTTGGCGGAGGCGCTGCTGCTGCCGCTGGAGCAGGTGAGTGTGAAGGCCACGACCACTGACTGGTTGGGCTTCACCGGCCGCGAAGAGGGCATGGCAGCGATGGCGGTTGCTACGGTTGTTCCAATGATGCCGGCGGCTGTCGATGAGTAAGCAAGGATGTGCGTAGAGCTCAGTGAAGACGTTTCTGGGAACCAGGCAGGGCGTTGGTGCGCTGTGGGAGGATGTGGAGGCCGTGCTGGAGCGCGATCCCGCCGCCACCTCGCGCCTGGAGGTGCTGCTGACCTACTCGGGCTTCCACGCGGTGCAACTGCACCGGCTGGCCCACCGGCTGCACGTGGCGAACCACCCGCTGGCGGCGCGCCTGGTTTCGCAATTCAACCGCTGGTTCACCCAGGTGGAGATCCACCCCGCGGCGGTCATTGGCCGGCGCTTGTTCATCGATCACGGCTCGGGCGTGGTGATCGGCGAAACGGCGGAGATTGGCGATGACGTCACCATCCTCCAGGGCGTTACGCTGGGCGGCACCGGCAAAGAGAGCGGTAAGCGCCACCCCACCATTGGCGCCCGCGTGGCTATCGGCACCGGCGCCAAGATCCTGGGCGGCTTCACTGTGGGCGAAAACTCGCGCATCGGCGCCAACTCGGTGGTCGTGCGCGAAGTGCCGCCCAATGCCACGGTGGTGGGTGCACCCGGCCGCGTGGTGCGGTTGGATGGCAAGCGCACCGAGGTGCCCTCGGCCGACCTGAACTGGACGGACATGCCGGACCCGGAGCAGCAGGATGTGGAGCGCCTCATGCTGCGCATCCATGACCTTGAACAGCGGTTGGAACGGTTGGAAGCAACCACCGCCGCGCCCGACCCGAATGAGGCGCGGCAGGCCGACGTGGATCCTGGCCGGAGCGCGAATGCCAATCGAATTCTTTAACACGCTCACCGGCCGTAAGGAGCCGCTCCAGCCGGCAGGCGACGTCGTGACCATGTACGTCTGCGGCCTCACGCCAAAGAATCACCCGCACATCGGCCATGCCTGGCTGTTTGTGAGCGTGGACGTGATGCGACGCTGGCTGGAGTACCGCGGCTACCACCTGCGCCACGTCCAGAACTTCACCGATGTGGACGACAAGATCATCGAAGCTGGCCATCGCGATGGCGTTCCACCGGAGGAAGCTGCCGGCCGCTACATCGCCTCGTACTGGAAGGCGATGGATGCGCTGAACGTGCTGCATCCCACGCTCTCGCCCTATGCCACGCACTACATCCCCCAGATGATCGCGCTCATCGAGCAGCTCATCATGGCCGGCTACGCCTACCAGGCCGGGGGCGACGTGTACTTTCGCGCCGCCCGCTTCGCGGACTATGGCAGGCTGTCCGGCAATACTCTAGCCAAGCTGGCCGCGGGCGCCCGTGTGGATGTGGATGAGCAAAAGGAGCAAGCGGCAGACTTTGCCCTGTGGAAGGCGGCGAAGCCGGGCGAGCCCAGGTGGGACAGCCCCTTCAGCCCGGGACGGCCCGGCTGGCACATTGAGTGCTCAACTATCGTGCGCCAGGAACTGGGCGAGCAGATCGATGTGCATTGGGGCGGCCGCGACTTGATTTTTCCCCATCACGAGAATGAGATCGCCCAGAGCGAGGCGGCCAGCGGCAAAGCGCCGTTCGTGCACCTGTGGCTGCACGCCGGGCTCATGCAGACCGGTACGGAGAAGATGGCGCACTCGCTCGGCAACTTCGTGACCATCCACGACATGATCGAGCGCTTCGGCGCCGAGGTGCTGCGCACGTACCTTGTGTCCGAGCACTACCGCACGCCAATCACCTTCTCGGAAGAATTCATCGCCCGCGCTGAGGACCGGTTGCGCCGCTTGCGATCGGCCGCGCGGAACGGTGAGCTCCTGATCGGGCAGGCCGGAGCCGCGCCCGCCCTGGGCGAAACGTTCGCCGGTGGCAAGCTGGCCGATGCCCTGCGCGAGCAGGGCGCGGCGACGCGCGCCCAGTTTGGCGAGGCGCTGGACGATGACCTGAACACCCCCCGAGCCATGGCCGCGCTGGAAGCGCTGGCCAAGCAGCTCAACACGGCGAATGATGCCGCCGGCCGGGAGCCGGCACTCGCGTCTCCAGAGCTGCTGCCGGCGTTGCGCGAGGCCGACGGCACTTTTCGTGAACTGGCCAGCCTGTTGGGCCTCACCCTCACCTCGGCCGCGGAGGATGGTGACGCCGCTATTCAGGCGCTGCTGGACGAGCGCACCCGCGCCCGCTCCTCCCGCGACTTTGCCACCGCGGACCGCCTGCGCGACGAGCTGCTGCAGAGGGGCATCACCATCGAAGATCGGCCTGGGGGCACCATCTGGTACCGCTGATCTCGCCAGCACGTGAGGCCGGCCTCCGGGCTTGCCGGGTGGTGGTGGGCCGCCGGCCGGTGCGCGAGGCGCTGGCGACTGGCGAGCCGGCGTACCGCCTGCTGTATTCCGACGATCATGCCCGCGATATCCAGTTTCTGGTGGCGCAGGCCAGCGCCCGCGGGATCAGCACCCAGCAGGTGGGAGTCGCGCTGCTGAACGAGGCCGCGGGCGGCGCACATCACCAGGGCATCGCACTGGAACTGGCGCCTCGGGCGCCGGCCACGCTGGACCAGGCGCTGGCAGCCGCTGCTCGGGCAGGGGAGGCGCCGCTTCTGCTTGTGCTGGACCATCTGCAGGATCCCCAGAACTTCGGCACGCTGCTGCGCACGGCCGAAGCCGTGGGTGTGCACGGTGTCGTGTTCCCCGCGCACCGCGCGGCGGGCGTGACGCCGGCTGTCAGCAAGGCATCCGCGGGCGCACTCGAGCACCTTGCCGTCATTCAAGCGCCGAACGTGGCGCAGACCCTGGAGCAGCTCAAGCACCAGGGCCTGTGGATCGCCGGCCTGGACGCGCAGGGCCAGTATGACTTCGATGAGCTGGATGCCGGCCTCCCGCTAGCCCTGGTTGTGGGCAGCGAGGGCAGCGGGCTCAGCCAACTGGTGAAACGCCGCTGCGACTTCCTGCTGCGCATCCGCACTCGCGGCCGTGTCGCCTCCCTCAACGCCTCCGTCGCCGGGTCAATCGTCCTGTACGACGTGTGGCGCCGGCGCCAGCAACGCGCGCCGGCTTCCTGATTCCTTGCTTCCGGCATGGCCTCATGCCGGCCGGAACCTACGGCAAGGTCACCTTCTCACGTAGGGGTCGTTGGGGCCTCGTTCGGACCCCTCAATTCCCAATTCGTACCCCAATGTCCCGCTGGTAGAGGTGGCAGCTCACGGTGCGGGAGCCTGAGATGTTGATCAGCTCGGGCGCAACCTGCTTGCAGATGTCCATGGCTTGCGGGCAGCGGGGGTGGAAGTGGCAGCCGCTGGGTGGATTGATGGGTGACGGCATTTCGCCCGCGAGAACGAATGGCTCATCAGGAGCGTCCGGGTCGGCCGGCCTTGCGGCGGCGAGCAGCGCCTTGGTGTAGGGATGGAGAGGATCCTCGAACAGATCGTCGCCTTCACCGTATTCCACGATCTTGCCCAGGTACATGATGGCCACGCTGTGGCTCATGTAGCGTACGGTGGCCAGGTTGTGGGCGATCATCAGATAGCTGAGGCGGTGCGTGGCCTGGAGGTCTTTCAGCAGGTTCATGATCTGCGCGCGAATCGAAACATCCAGGGCAGATACCGGCTCGTCCAGCACGACCAACCGCGGGTTCAGGGCCAGCGCGCGGGCCACGGCGATGCGCTGCCGTTGGCCGCCGCTGAACTCGTGCGGGTAGAGGTCGGCCTGGCTGGGCCGCAAGCCTACCTGGGCCAGCAGGTCCTGCACGCGTTCTTGGATCTCGTGCCGCGAGAGCGACGTGCTCACCACCAGGGGCTCGGCCACAATGGCCTTGACACGCATGCGCGGATTCATGGAGCCCCAGGGGTCCTGAAATACCGCCTGCACGTTGGAGCGGTAGTCCTTGAGGTCGCCGCCCCGCAGCCGCGCAGCGTCGTGCCCGTTGAAGAGCAGGCTGCCGGAGGTGAGCTTTTCCAGCAGCAGCACAGCCTTCGCGACCGTAGTTTTGCCGGCACCGGACTCGCCCACCAGGCTTAACGTCTCTCCCTCGCGAACGGAGAGCGACACGTCATCCACCGCTTTCACCCAGCCGACCGTACGCTGGATCGTCAGCCCCTTGGTGACGGGGTAGTGCTTCTTGAGGTGGCGCGCCTCCAGTACCGCGGGCCCGGACGTCATGTGCTCAGCTTCCAGCACGAGGCTGAGTGGTCTTCGCCCACCTGCACCCTGGGTGGCATAGTTTCGCCGCAGCGGTCCATGGCCACCGAGCAGCGTGGCGCGAAACGGCAGCCAGGCGGCAGATCAAGCAAAGCCGGCGGCTGCCCCTCTATCGAGGCCAGGCGCTCCATCTTGCGATCCACTCGAGGAATCGACTCCAGAAGGCCCCTGGTGTAGGGGTGCTTGGGATGCTTGAACAGCTCACGCACGGTGCCCGTTTCCACGATGCTGCCGGCGTACATCACCGCCACGCGATCGCACACGCGGCTGATCACGCCGAAATCGTGGCTCACGAAGATCATGCCAAAGTTGGTTTCGCGCTGCAGGTCCTTGAGCAGCGCCAGGTATTGCGCCTGAATAGTGGCATCGAGCGCGGTGGTTGGCTCGTCGGCGATGATGAGCTTCGGCCGGCAGGACATGGCGATGCCGCCGACCACCCGCTGGCGCATGCCGCCACTCATTTGATGCGGGTAGCTGCGAAGCCGGTCCTCGGGGGAGGGGATGCGCAGCAGTCGCAGCGCCTCCACCACCTGACTCCGCAGCTGCTGCCCGTGCAGGTGCTGATGCTGCCGCAGCGGTTCCGCCACCTGCTCACCCACGGTGTACACCGGGTTCAGCGAGGCCATCGGGTCCTGCAGGATCATGGAGATGCGCGAACCGCGATAGCTGCGCATCTCATTCTCGCTCAGCTTCAGGAGATCGACGCCATCGAAGAGAATCTTGCCGCCCACAATCTTGCCGCCCGGCTGCGGCACCAACCGAAGCAGCGAAAGGCTGGTCATGGTTTTGCCGGAACCGGATTCGCCGACGATGCCGAGCGTTTCACCTGCCGAAACGGTGAAGCTCACGCCGTCCACGGCCTTCACCACGCCACGCCGCGTGAAGAAGTGCGTTTGCAGGTCCTCCACCTGGAGCAATGGGGCGCCCGATGTCTGCACAGTTGCCGCCTTTATAACTGCCGAAGTCTGGGATCTAGTGTGTCGCGCAGCCAATCGCCAAGGAAGTTGCCGGCCAGCACAACCAGGCCAATGGCAGCACCGGGAAAGATCGAGAGCCACAGGTTGAGGTCCAGGAGATCTTCGCTGTCGGCTACCATGGCGCCCCAGCTCGCGGTTGGTGGCGGAATGCCTGCGCCCAGGAAGTCCAACGTGGCTTCTACGAGGATGATCAACCCAACGGAGAGGGTGACCAGGATGAGCAGCGTGTTCAGGATGTTGGGGAACATGTGCACGGCCATGATGCGCCAGGGAGAAGCGCCAATGATACGCGCTTCCTTTACATAATCCATCTCACGGACCTTCAGGACCTCGCCCCTGATGAGCCGCGCATAGGGCGCCCAGCCCAGAATGCAGAGCGCGATGACCACGGTGGAGAAGGATGGCCCGCGGATGACGGCCAGCAGCAAGGCGATCAGCAGGCCAGGGAAGGCGATGCTCACATCGGTGATGCGCATGATCAGGCTGTCCGCCCAGCCGCCGACGTAGCCCGAGAGAATGCCCAGCGCCGTCCCGGCGGTCGCGGTGATGAGGATGACCACGATTGACACGCCCATGGACACGCGCGCGCCCCAGATGATGCGGCTGAGTACGTCGCGCCCCAGCTTGTCCGTGCCCAGAATGTGAGCCGACGTGCCTCCGGCAAACATGGGTGGCAGCAGCCGGCTCGTGAGCGACGTGTTCACCGGATCGTAGGGCGAGATCAGTGGCGCGAAGATCGCGGCGACCACGGCCGCCAGCAGCACAATCATAGGGATGAGAAAGTCCAGCCGCAGGAAGATGCGCCAGGCGTGGGTGGAGTGAATCTGAGTGTGTACCGCGGGGAGTGTGAGTGTCGTGTCCATCAGTACCTGATCCTCGGGTCGATGTAGGCATAGGCAATGTCCACCAGCAGGTTTATCGCCAGCACCAGCGCCGCGACCAGCAGGGTGATGTCCTGCACCACCGGAAAGTCGCGGCCGGAAACGGCGGTCACCAGTACTGTTCCCACGCCTGGCCAGGCAAAGACGACCTCCAGCACCACAATGCCGACGATGAGCGTGGAGAGCACGACGCCCGCCGCGGTGAGCGGCGCGATGATGGCGTTGCGCAGAGCGTGCTTCCAAATGACCACACGCTCAGGCACGCCTTTGATGCGGGCCAGTTTGATGTATTCACTGTCCAGCACGTCCAGCATGCTGGATCGCACCAGGCGCAGCAGCCCCGGAAGAATGAAGAAGGCCAGTGTGCCCACCGGCAGCACATAGTGCTGCCAGCCGCCGAGTCCCGCCGCGGGGAACAGCTCCCAGTGGACGGAAAAGACCAGGATCGCGAGTATCCCCAGGAAAAACGTGGGCAACGCCTGCCCCAAAATGGCGATGAACTTGACGCCGTTGTCCAAAATGCCGTCGCGTTTGATCGCCGCCAGCACTCCCAGGACAACTGATGCCACCACGCTGGCGGCGAAACCCAGCCCGGCCAGCTTGACGGTGTTGGGCAGCGCGGCGCCGAGCATGTCGGCCACGGGGCGCCGCTGTACCAACGAACGGCCCAGGTTCCCCGTCATCAGATCGCCCATGTAGATCACGAATTGCTGCGGGTAGGGCTTATCCAGCCCCAGTGAATGGCGGATGTTCTGGATGTCCTGCTCGGTCATGGCGCTGTTCCGCATCAGGTCCGTGGGGTCGCCGGAGGCTCGTACCAAGAGGAACACGAGCACCGCCATGCCGAACATGGCCAAGATGGTTTGCAGCAAGCGAAAGAAAAGGTAGCGGCCCATGGGCGCAATCCTGGCTGCCGGCTGGCCGGGAGGCGAACGCCTCTCCGGCCAGCCGAATTACTTACTTGGCGTGCTCGATCCCAACGTAGGCTTGCTCCAGCGCCGTGTTGGCGTGCAGGCTGAAGGTGCCTACCTTCGATCCAACCAGGAAGTTGGTGGGCAGCTCCACAATCGGCACGTTGATCCACATCGTGTCGTAGCCGTAGTGCATGAAGGCATTCCACAGCTGCTTGGCCTTCGTCTCGTCCGGCTCGTGCACGGCCGCCTGGTACATCTGGTCCGCCTTGGGGTCGTTGCCGGTGGTGTGCACACCAACGGACGTGAACATGTTGGCCGAGTGGTACACGTTGTTGAAGAACGACGGGAACGGTCCCCATGGCCACACCGTGCCCACGATGGGATCGGTCGGCTTGGTCGCGCGCTTGAAGATCATCCCGAAGTAGACCGCCGTGTCGATCACCTTGATGTTCACGTTGATGCCGACCTTCTGCCAGTAGCCTTGCAGCACCTGCATGAGGTCGGCCGCGGGACCGGCGGGCGTATTCAACGTGATGGCCTGCGGCGTGAACTTGCCGGGATAGCCCGCCGCGGAGAGCAGGGCCTTGGCTTTGGCCACGTCGTACGGGGGCGCCACCCAGCTGGCCGGGTCCACGTCGTGCGCCCACGTCTCCGTGCTCCAGAACCACCACCCACCGGGATTGGCCAGGCCGCGATAGAAGGTGTCACAGATCTCCTGGCGGTTGATGGCGTAGGACATGGCCTGCCGCACGCGGATGTCAGATGTGGGGCCCTTGGTCATCCACGTGCCGGAGAAGCTGATGTTGGCCAGGCTCTTCAAGCCCACTTGCTGCACGCGGAAGCCCTTGCCCTTGAGCGCCAGCAGGTTGTCCGTTGTGAGCGCACCGATGATATCCACATCGCCCCGCTGCAGCTGCGCGATGCGGGTCGCCTCCTCGGGCACCAGCGTCTCGGTGACCTGGTTCCACCAGGGCTTGGGCCCCCAGTAGTTCGTGTTGGCGTTGAACGTCATGCTCGTCTTGGGCGTGAAGCTGCCGAACTTCCAGGGGCCGGAGCCGACGGGCGCTTTGACGTACCCATCCTCGCCGACTTTATTGAAGTAGTTCTTCGGCAAGATCTGCGTTTGCGTAAACGGCTCGCGAATCGCCAGCTCGGGCGCCTTGAGCTTGTAGATGACGGTTAACGGGTCCGGCGCGGTGATGTCCGTCGCGTCCGCGATCACATAGGGCGACCACGGGTTGGTGGACGATTTGACGCCGAAGTGCTGGAGCGAGAAAAGCACGTCTTCGGACGTGAGCGGGTCGCCGTTGTGGAACTTGATGCCAGGGTGGATCTTCAGCGTCCAGGTGAGGCCGTCCGGGCTCACGTCGAAGCTGTCCGCCACGTTCGGGGCGTAGTGGCCTTGCGCATCGTGCGTGATCAGCGAGTCCGTCATCGCCAGCGACCACACCGAGGCGTTGCCAATGATGGGGTCCATGGACTGCGTGCTGAAGTCGTTGCTGGCGTAGCGCAGCGTGCCGGTGGGTGCGCCGGGGTTGCCGACGGGCGCGCCCGAGGGCGAAGCGGCGGCACTGGTTGAGGCCGCCGCGCTGGACGAGGCGGCTGCGCTGGCGGGCGCCGCGCTGGCGGCCGCCGAGCTCGCCGCGGGAGCAGCGGAGCTCGCGGGCGCGCTGCTGGATGCGGGAGCGGCGGAGCCGCCGCAGGCTGCCAGGATGAGCGGAATCGCGGCGCCTCCTATAACTGCGCCGCCGGCGCGCCGCAGAAAGGCGCGTCTACTCCACGGTTGACCAAGACGTTCGTTGTTCGGCTCTGCCTTCATAAACACCCTCTCCACGGTCTTGTTTTTGCTCGACGTTGACTTGGACAGTGCGTGCTCGCCGGAGCTTTCGCTCATGATGCCTACGGTCGGTCTTGCCTGTGCCACAGGCCTAACGGTGCGTGCTTCCGCTGTTCCCCCTCGAAACGAATCCACCCGGCTGACGTGGCGCGACATTCTACCAGCCGTTCGGAAGAAAGAAAGCCGCGACCCACTTAAAAGCTGGCGCGCATTATACACCTGCCCCGCCGCTTGTCCACCAGCCGGCTACATAGGGTGAGCGACTGATTTTTCGCGGTCGCGGCGGGCTCGCCAGAGGGCCTGGAGGATGAAGCCAACAACCAGCAGGGCGGTGATAGCCCAGGCGAAGTGGGTGATCGCTTCGGCCAGGGCCTGGGCGCGCTGGCCCAGTGCGTAGCCCAGTGCCACAATGGGCGCCACCCAGAGCAGCGTACCCAGCAGATCCAGCAGAAGGAAGCGGGGCAGAGGCATTCCAGTTTCGCCGGCGGCCAGGTAGAGCAGCGTGGTGGGTAGCGGCAGGTAGTATGCCGCTGCCACCGAGAGCCCGCGCCAGCGCAGGAACCAGCGCTCCGCCCGGTGCAGGCCCGGCCGCTGGCGCCTGAGCCAGCCTGCCGCCAGCACCTGCCGCCCAAAGCGCTGCCCGGCCCACCAGGCAAAGGGATCGAACGCCATGAGGCTGATGGTGGGCGCGGCGATCACTATCCAGGCGCCGGCCTGGCCGGCGTGCACGCGGCCGCCGCTGACGATCATCGCCAGGCTGCTCCCCTGAAGCAATTCGGCCAGCACGGGATGCGTGGCCAGCAGCCACGGCACCACGGGCGTCATCGCCAGGTGGTAGGCCGGCCCAAACACGAACCCGCCCACGCACAGCACATCCACCCACGTCCAGCGCCCGCGCGCCCGCCGCGCGGTGGGCCTCGCTGTTTCGCTCAATTGCTGTATCTCGGCCGGCTGGGGAAGGGATGAGGGCGGCTTTCCAGACGAGCCGCTGCACTTCATGCCTCAACTATGGCGTCGCGCGGGAACCCACGAGTAGCCGCGCCGCGCACGAGTCGATCAGTCCAGTGGTAGTTCCTCGATGTAGGGCGCTCTATCGAGCGGCCGCAGGGCCATTTTGCCGGCGGCCAGCGCCAGCACGGCTTCGCCGGCCAGCTCCTTGCGCCAGCCGGTCAGCAGGCGGTGGCGATCCGGGCTGGCGCGGCCGAGCATGACGTCCATGAGCAGCGCTTCCAGCTCGGCGCGCGTAGCTATCAGCTCGGGCGCGATGCCAGCGCCCTCGGCATGAGCGCGTACAACCGCATCGGCCAGGCTGCCGAGCATCCGCGCCCGCGCCACATGCTCTTTGGAGGGCCGCGGCTGCGCGGCAATGGGCGGCGCCTGCTGCCCCTGGGCGATGGCGGCCAGGATGCCCGCGCCCACGCGGGTGATCTCGTGCGCATCGAGCCCGCGGATGGCATGCAGCTCGGCCTGGGTGGCGGGGGCGCGGCGCGCCAGCTCCAGCAGTGTGGGGTCCTTGATGAGCCACGCGCGTGGCACGTCCCGGCTGGCGGCGGCCTGGTCGCGCCAGATGGCGAGCTCTTTGAGGATGGCCGTCTGCTGCGCGGAGAGCACGCCGTGGCCCGCCACCTTCTGCCACAAGTCGTCTTCGCCATGGCCGTACAGAGCGGCGCCCTGCAGGCCGCGCATCTCTTCGCGTGCCCACTCCAGCCGGCCCAACCGGGTGAGCTGCTGCTCCAGGCGATCGGCCGCCGGCAGCAGATAGCGCACGTCGTCCGCGGCGTAAGCGAGCTGGGCGGGGCTGAGCGGGCGCCGCGTCCAGTCGGTGTAGCTCTCGGCTTTGGCCAGCTTCGCGCCCACCGTTTCCTCCACCAGGCGGCCGTAGGCCAGCGAGGCGCCATACCCGGCGAAGGCCGCGGCCACCTGCACGTCAAACACGTTCGTCGGCGCCAGGCCGCTCAGCTCGTGCATGATCTGCAGATCCTGCCGGCCGGCGTGCAGGATGACCTCGACTTCGGGATCCGCCAGCGCCTCCGCCAGCGGGGTGAGATCGCAGCCCGCGAGCGCATCGATGAGCGTGATGGCTCGCGGCGTGGCCACCTGCACCAGGCAGAGCTTGGCGAAGTAGGTGCGCTCGCGCAGGAACTCCGTATCCAGCCCCAGGCGGCCCGTGGCGCGCGCCTCTACCGCCACCGCGGCGACGTCGCCCGTGGTTCGCGCGTAGCTCACACCCGCGCCAGGCGCGCTCTGGGAGAGTCCAACTGGCGCCTGCATCACCCCAGTGTCCCATGCCAGGCCGTTACTTCGCTATACTGCGACCACCCCGCGCCGACGTAGCTCAGCTTGGTAGAGCGGTGGTTTTGTAAACCATTGGTCAGGAGTTCGAATCTCCTCGTCGGCTCCCAAGATTCGTGCTCAACGCACGGCTCCGAACTTTCAACCGCGAGCTGGCGGGAGGCCGATCAGGCTGCGCGCCCCGCCAGCTTGTTGTGCCGTACGGAGTGTGGTTGGCACGCCACCAAAGCGACATTATCTTCGACGAGGGCCGGCCCTCCGCCGGACCTTCGGACTGGGGTTGCGGGAATCAGCCGGGCCGCGACATCAGGGCTGCACCCTCAGCTCGTTGCGTTCCATTGACCGGCGGCGTCGGCTGTGACGCGTGCGGTCAAAGTTGTCGCAAGGCCGCGACTTATGACCCACTGGGCGGTTGAGTCTCGCTGTGGCACCTTGAACATGTCGGCTTCAAGCAGCCACCCTTCGTTCTCGAGGTCTCCGAGTTGGCGCAGCCAGAGGCCCCTGGTCAAGCAAGCGCCAACGGAGAAGGGATGTTGCTCCGTTCCTTCGACGCTCTTAACGGTCACGGCGCCGCTGGCGTAATGCAGTACCGTGACAACGACATGGCGTGATGTGCGTGCAAGATCCCGCATGGCCATCTCCCAGGCGGCGTTCTTGATGTACACCTGATACGGAAGACCACGCATCTGGGCCGCCTGCCGGATGGTCCTCAGCTGTTGGCTGCCCTAGCGAATCGCGATCGTACGAAAGCCGGTTTGAGGGTCGGAATCAAGGATCGCTTGCTCCTGCTCGCGTTCAATTTCCCTTGCCTCGTGCTCAGAAACCTCAACGTCCGCCATATGAGTCAGTTCCACTGTTGCCTTATCCCTCCACTTCAAAACAGGAAATGATGAGGATGTGGCCTGGCTGATCATTGAGGAGCCGCCAGTACACCATGCTGCTCGCCGGATCGCTCCCAGCGCTTGCGTTCCTCATTCCACACATCTGCCGTGCTGGCCAGGTATGTTGTGATCGCTGCTTCAGGGTTCGTTCCGCGAACATCGACATGGAGCTTCTCCGGCTGATTGCGGTCGCGAAATAGAAGACCAGCCCGGAGGCGTCATGCCTGATCTGCAGTAACTTCGATCGTGCCACACCACGCCTCTCATACATACCGCGTGCATATGGAACAGCAAAAGACATTCGAGGCAGTGGCGAAGGTGCGGTTGGATGGCGTGGTTCCAAGCGCAAGGATAGTATGGGCTCGGCGCAAGATCTTTTTCGGTATATATGTATGGCCTCGTTGACCCGGAAATGTGGGAGGAGCAGGTAACGCTACGCGGCGAAATCTTCCCTCGGCTCTCGCCGTGCCGCCAGCCGCGAAGCCGCGGCCCAATGGTGGAGGTGTTCCCCCCTCGGGGAGGAGCTTGAGCCTCTGGCCGACGTGTTCTGCGCCTCATGCCGAGGGGCCTATGGCAGGACGACGAGGGTTGTCCACTCTGCCTCGCCTGGGTTAGCATGCAGGCATGCTGACAGTAGGCGAGCCACTTGGCACTTGACGTAACGCGGGCCTCTGCCACGACAGGCCCACACCTCGAATGGGAGGGGAAGCGGACCCAGGTCGATCGCATCGAGCTGCCCTTTCAGCGCATCGAAACCGTCAATGAGCCGCGCGAGAAGGACCTCTTCAGCTCAGCCGCGGCGGCGCAGGCGCTTTCAACCGGCTGGCGCAACAAGCTCATCTGGGGCGACAACAAGCTCGTCTGTTCCTCTCTTCTGGAGGAGTTTGAGGGCAAGGTGGATCTCATCTATATCGATCCGCCATTCGATACGGGTGACGATTTCTCTTTCCGGGGGACCGTCGGTGACGAGCCCGTGACGAAGGCTCCCTCCATCATCGAAGTCAAGGCCTATCGGGACTACTGGGC
>JBOGTU010000171.1:0-1658 GCA_050695655.1 Chloroflexota bacterium
ATCTGAGGCCCACTCGCGCGCCGAAAAAGGTCAGGACGGGGGTTCGGCAGGCGAGTCTGGTGGGTCGTTCAAGAACGTCTCCTCCTTCTTGCGGCCACGCTGGCGAAAGCTCTGGCCGGTAATTACCAAGGTGTGCGCGTGGTGGGTGAGCCTGTCCAATGCAGCGCTGGCCAGCAGGCCATCGCCGAAGGCGGGCGGCCACTCCTGGAGCGCTCGATTTGACGTCATGACGATGGACCGCCGTTCGTACCGCTCACGGATAATCTCGTACAGGTCCTCCGCCGCCTGCCGGGGCAGGGGTAGCAGGGCGAAGTCGTCCAGCACCAACAGGTCAACCGTGCACAGCCGGGCGAAGCGCCGGGCGAAGGTGCCATCGGCCCGGGCAGCGTGCAGGTCGGCCAGCACACGGTGAGCTGAATCCAGGCAGACCGACTGGCCACGTTTGAGAGCCTCGAAGGCAATGGCATGGGCGAGATGGCTTTTGCCCACGCCGCTCGGCCCACAGCTCAGCCAGTTCTCGCCGCGGGCGATGAACCCGCCGCTGGCCAGCTCCAGTACCAGGCTGCGATTCAACTGCGGCACGGCGCCGAAATCAAACTGCGCCAGCGACTTGCTGGCGTCCACGCCCGATGCCCCGAGGACCCGCTGCAACCGATGCTGCTGCCGCCGCTCCAGTTCGTCGTCCAACAGCAGCGCCAGGAACTCAACCGGGCTGAGCTGTTCCTGGCTGGCCTGGCTGGAGCGTGTTTCCAGGGTGAGCGACATGCCCGACAGCTTGAGGGCTTTGAGCTTGGGTAACAGCGGATGGGTCAGCATGGCTGACTCGCGCCAGCCACCGCCGCTCCGACGGACAGCAGCTCCTCGTCAAAGAAGTCCTCAGCCGAACGCGCGAACAGGTACTCCTGGGTGTTCTTGGGCAGTGGCGGCGCGTCAGGCAAGGGCTGCTTGTCCAGCGCCGCGTTCAGGATGTCCTTGATACGGCGGTAGCGTGGGTCGCCGTAGTGCAGGGCGCGCCTGCAGGCCGCCTCCAGCCGCGTCTTGCCGACGGTTTCGGTCAACCGCAGGATGGCCTGCACCGAGCGCAGGCGGTCCAGCGGCCGCTCGGCCAGCAGAGCGTCGACCACCTCGAAGGTGGCTGGCCCGATACGGCTGGCCGTGTCCCGGCAGAAGCGTGGGGTCTTCTCCAGGTAGGCCGCTTTGGCCGGCGGGTAGTGGTCGCGATTCGTTCGCCAGGTGCCTTTCTCGGTGGCGCGGACGTGCGTGGCCAGCAACTCGGTGCCCTTGAACAGCTGCACCACCCGCTCGAAGATGTAGGCCTCCAGCCGCTGGCCCACGTGTTGGAACGGCGCCGAGTAATAACTGCCGTCGAGGACCACGTGGCAATCGCGGTGCAGCGTGGCCAGCCGGACCTCCATGAGTTCGAAGTCCACGGCCGGCAGCGGCCGCAGCTTGGCCCGCTCGTAGGTCTCGAACAGCGTCAGCGGCGCCTGGTGCGTGGTGCCATGGTCGCGCGTGCCGGCGCGCTCCTTGACCCAGCTGGCCAGCCAGCGGTTGGCCTCACGGATATCGGAGAACTCGCGGCCGGCCAGGGCGCTGCGGGTGTGGGTTGAGGACGGCAGCATCGCGTACTCCGCGGTGAGCCAGCCCTGCCCGGAGCC
>JBOGTU010000172.1:0-10846 GCA_050695655.1 Chloroflexota bacterium
GCCATCCCCCGCGGCAACGCCCACCCCACCCTCAGCGCCCGCGCCATGGACCCCCCCAAACCCCGCCGCGCCCGCCGAGCAAGCTGAATTTCAACCGGCGCAACCAGTGTGCGCTGGAGGAGCCGCACACGAAGTGGCCGAGGTTCCATAACAGCCGGCTGCTCGCTGCGGTGCCAACGTTTCGACTCCAAGTCAGCTGGGAACGCACCCAACCGTTTTCGCCGTGGTCACCGCGGATCGCCGAGCGCTCACCACGTATGCCCTCGTGGGCTGTGAGGCGCAGCTCATCGCGTGATTCGTACTCAGGCCTAACGAGACGAGTTGCAGCCATCGGCGGTGTGAGGCGCTAGGCTGCTCGCACGGACACTCAGCCGCGGTGTAGGGCGGGGAAGACTTCCGCGCTGAGCAGCTTGATGGAGGACAGCGCGGTTTCCAGGGGCATACCCGCCCAGTGGGTGCGGAGCACGAAATAGTTGACGCCGAATCGCTCGCGCCACCATTGAAGCTGGGCGAGGCATTCGGACGGTGAACCGAGAATGAAGCGCTGCTGCCGCAGCTCTTCGAAGGAATGCTCGAAGGCATCCTCATCCGCCAGAACCTTGTCCTGGCCCCAGCCGCTGTAGGTGCGGTACTTGGCATTGAGGTAGGGGCCGGCCAGCTCGATGGCCGTGGCGCGGTCTTTGGCGCAAAAGATCTCACGGATGATTGGCAGGTCTCGCGGGCGGCCCAGGTGCGCCGCTTCGCGGGTGGCGAAAAAGAGATCGATCTGCCGCGACAGGGTGTCGATCCGAGCATGGGGATTCACCATCCAGGTGTCGCCCAGGCGTGCCGCGCGCTCCACGGCCCGGTCACTGTTGGCCGCGATCCAGATTGGGGGCCGCGGGCGTTGGAGTGGCAGAGTGGTGAGCCGAGCACGTTCGAGCCGGCACCAGGGTAAGTCCGCGTCCACCTCCTGGCCAGCCCACAGGCGCGCCAGCAGCTCCAGGTTGCGCTCGAAACGCTCCACCCGTTCCGCCCGGCGAATGCCAAAGGCGGCGTATTCCTCATCGCGATAGCCCAGGCCAACGCCCAGGGTTAGGCGGCCACCGCTCAAGACGTCGAGGCTGGCGAACGTCTCGGCGACATCGACCGGGCTGTACAGTGCCAGCAGCAGGATGCCAATGCCAATGTCCATGTCGCCGGTTTCCGGGATCAGCCGAGCCAGCAATGGAATCGGCTGCAGAATGCTCAGTCCGGTCGTCAGGAAGTGCTGCCCCGACCACACGCCATCCCACCCCAGGTCACGCACCGCGTGGACCATCGCCAACTGATCGGCCACGGCCTGGCGGGGATCGCGTCCCAGCGCTTCCTGATGGACAACAACTCCGAACTTCACGTGCTCAGCCGACGGATTCACAGGCTCGTATGATACGTGGCGCATGAAACCCCAACTTCACCTTCTGCCAACCGAACTGGTGGGCAGCTATCCCCAGCCGGACTGGCTGATTGATCGCGATGCGCTGAACCAGGCGGGAGTGCCACGCGTACCCGTACCTCACATCTGGCGGATTCCGCCCGAGCACCTGAACCAAGCGCGGGACGACGCGACAGTGGTGGCCATCACTGAGCAGGAGCGGGCCGGACTCGACGTCATCACTGATGGTGAAATTCGGCGGGAGAGCTACTCCAATGTGTTTTCGAACGCTCTGGATGGGGTGGATCCCGAGCGGCGCGGGCGCGTATCCGGCCGCGCTGGTGGCGTGGGCGTGCCGGTGCCGCTGTTCACTGGCAAGGCGCGGCGCTCGCGCCCAGTGCAGGTGGCGGATGTCGCCTTTCTGCGAGCGCGTACCAGCAAGCCCATCAAGGTCACCATCCCAGGCCCCTTCACCATGTCCGAGCAGGCTGAGACGACCTACTACGCGGATCGGCGGGCGCTGGCGATGGACCTGGCGCTGGCCGTGAATGAAGAGATGAAGGACATGTTCGCGGCCGGGGCCGATGTGGTGCAGCTGGATGAGCCATGGACGGAGCGCTGGCCGGAGCGATCCAAGCAGTACGCCGTTGGGGTCATCAACCGGGCGCTGGAGGGCATCACGGGTACGACGGCGCTGCACGTGTGCTTTGGCTACGCTCGATCGGTAGCGGAGAAGCCCAACACTTATCGCTTTCTGGCGGAGCTGGAGGACTGCGCCGTGCAGCAGGTGTCCATTGAGGCGGCACAGTGTCAGCTCGACCTCTCACAACTGAAGTTGCTGCCCTCGAAGACCGTGATCCTGGGAGTGATCGACCTGCTCGACCAGACCATTGAAACGCCAGCCCTGGTGGCGCAACGCATACAGGCCGCGCTGGAGCACATACCCCCGGAGCGCCTGGTGATCGCGCCAGATTGCGGCATGAAGTTCCTGCCGCGGGCGACGGCATTCGGCAAGCTGCGCGCGATGGTAGAAGGCGCGGCAGTGGTGCGCCGCTCACTGCGAATCACATAACGCCATCCGCTCACGGCGTCCCCACTTCGCCGCGCGCCCACTCGACCGCACCATACCTTGACATCTGCTCGTATTTGCAGTATGGTCGCATGTGCAGGTATGGGAACGCCAACTGCGCGAGAGGGGACGAGCTTGCCGAAGCAGGAACTGACCGCGAAGCAGCGGGAGATGCTGGAGACGGTGCAGGGCTGGATACAGGAGCATGGCCGGCCACCTACGCTGCGTGAGCTTGCGCAGCGGCTGGGCGTAGCCTCAACCAACGCCATCCGCGACCATCTGCGCAGCCTCGAGGCCAAGGGTTACCTGAAGCGCGAAGCCCGCCTGTCCCGCGGCTTGGAGCTGCTGCCTGGAGGCCGGGCCGCGGCGCCGATCGGGCTGGATCCAGCCAGCCTCCCGAGCAACGTCATTCCCATCCCGCTGGTGGGCCGCGTGGCGGCTGGCGCGCCGATCCTGGCCGAGCAGAATGTGGATGACACGTTGTACCTGGATAAGTTCTTCGTGCGCGATGGCAACGTGTTCGCCCTGCAAGTGAAGGGCAACAGCATGATCAACGCCGGCATCTTCGATGGTGACTACGTGTTCGTGCGGCAGCAGCCAGTTGCCAGCCGCGGCGAAATCATCGTCGCCCTCATCGGCGACGAAGCCACCGTGAAGACCTATTACCCCGAGAAGGGCCACGTGCGTCTGCAGCCCGAAAACGACACGATGGAGCCCATCATCGTCGGGCGCGACGACCCTGAGCTGAGGATCGTCGGCAAGGTCGCCGCCGTCCTTCGCAAGATGTAACTTCGCGCCCGTCCCCCCATCCCACAGTGCTGGGCTCGCCGCCGGTCCCAGCACTGTGGGATGCAAGCCGTGGGCCCGCAGGCCAGCTCGCTTCGTCCCGGACCTGGGGAAGTGACCCTGTTGCCTGCCGAGAGCGATCGCCTGAATGAGATGGGCCAGGCCAGTCGCCCTGAACTGATCCACCTCGTAACACTGCTGCACCTTCACCGAGGCAAGGCCCGCATGGCTGCCCGCAACAGCTCCCCGGCCGCTGGCAGTCATGCCCCCGAGTGCTAGCAGTCCCTTCCAAAGAGTGCTAAGATGGCGGGGTATTCCGCTCATACAGAGCATTGTCAAAGAGGAGGCGCACTATATGGCGACGACCACCGCGACGGAGGTGAAGCCGCTGGGCGACCGCGTTCTCGTGGAGCCGTTGGACCGCGAGGAAGTCACCAAAAGCGGCATCGTCCTGCCGGACACGGCCAAAGAGAAACCGCAGGAAGGGACCGTGATTGCCATCGGCTCCGGCCGGGTGGACGACAAAGGCACGCGACACCCGCTGGAAGTGGCCAGCGGCAACAAGGTGCTGTACGGGAAGTACTCAGGCACCGAGATCAAGCTCGACGGCAAGGACTATCTCATTTTGAGCGAGAAAGACATTCTCGCCATCATGCACTGAGCAGGAGCAGCACATGCCAGCCAAACAGCTCGTTTTCGATGAAGCCGCCCGCCGCAAGCTGAAGAGCGGCGTTGACCAGTTGGCCGACGCGGTGAAAGTCACACTCGGCCCCAAGGGCCGCAACGTGGTGCTGGACAAGAAGTTCGGCGCCCCCACCATCACCAACGATGGGGTCACCATCGCCAAAGAGATCGAGCTCGAAGACCCGTTCGAAAACATGGGTGCTCAGCTCCTCAAGGAAGTCGCCACCAAAACCAATGACATCGCTGGTGATGGCACCACCACCGCGACCGTGCTGGCCCAGGCCATGATCACGGAGGGCCTGCGCAATGTCGCGGCCGGCGCCAACCCGATGATCCTCAAGAACGGCATCCAGCAGGCGGTGGACGCGGTAATCGAAGAGGTGAAGGCTCACAGCCGCCAGATCACGACCAAGAGCGAAACCGCCCAGGTAGCGACCATCTCCGCCGCCGACACCGAAGTCGGGCAGATCATTTCGGACGTCATGGACAAGGTGGGCAAGGACGGCGTCATCACCGTCGAAGAAGGCAAGGGCCTCAAGTTCGAGACGGAATACGTCGAGGGCATGGAGTTCGACCGCGGCTACATCTCGCCCTACATGATCACCAACGCGGACCGCATGGAAACGGTGCTCGAAGATCCCTACATTCTCGTTACGGACAAGAAGATCTCCGCCATCGCGGACATTCTGCCCGTGTTGGAGAAAGTGGTCCAGGGCGGCCGTACCCTGCTCATCATCGCCGAGGACATCGAGGGCGAAGCGCTGGCGACCCTGGTGGTGAACAAGCTGCGCGGCACGCTGAACATCCTCGGCGTCAAGGCGCCTGGCTTCGGCGACCGCCGCAAGGCCATGCTGGAGGACATCGCCATCCTCACCGGCGGCCTGGTGATCACTGAGGAAGCGGGCTTCAAACTGGAGAACACCAACGTCACCCAGCTTGGCAAGGCCCGCCGCGTGACCGCCAACAAGGATAAGACCGTGGTGGTGGAAGGCGGCGGCAAGGCCGAGGCCATCCAGGCGCGCATCAAGCAGATCAAGGCGCAGATCGACGAAACCACCTCCGACTATGACCGTGAAAAGCTGCAGGAGCGGCTGGCGAAGCTGTCCGGTGGCGTGGCCATCATCAAGGTGGGCGCACCCACCGAGGTGGAGCTGAAGGAGAAGAAGCACCGCGTGGAGGATGCGCTGTCCGCGACACGCGCCGCCGTGGAAGAGGGCATCGTCGCCGGCGGTGGCACGGTTCTCACCCAGTCGGCAGCCGTGTTGGACAAGCTGAAGCTGGAAGGCGACGAGAAGGTGGGTGTCGGCATCGTCCGCCGCGCGCTGGAGGAGCCGCTGCGGCAGATCGCCTTCAATGCCGGCGCCGAGGGTTCGGTAGTGGTGGAAGCGGTTCGCAAAGCCCCGGTGAACCACGGCTTCAACGCCCTCGCCGGCACCTATGAGGACATGTTCGCCGCGGGCATTGTGGACCCCACCAAGGTCACCCGCTCGGCCCTCCAGAACGCGGCGTCTATCGCCGCTATGCTGCTGACCACGGAGACCCTCATCACGGAGAAGCCGGAACCCAAGTCCGCGATGCCGGCCATGCCCCCCGGTGGTGGCATGGGGGGGATGGACTTCTAAGTCCGCCTACCCTCAGCACCTCTATGCAAGAGGGGCCGGTGCCAGTGACGGCCTCGGCCCCTCTTCTGCTTTATTGGGCTCTTCAGGAGGCGACGCGAAAGCTCAGATACCCAACCCCGCCCTGGTGCGCGTGCTGCACCACGGTGGCCAGCAACTCGTCTCCCCCGGCCAGATGCAACTGCACGTCGCTGCCGGTGAGATTGCGCTCGCGGCTCGTCCAGCTGAGCTGGGAGATTGTTCCTCGCCGCGGCCCGCCAGGCGACACCAACATGCACACCCCTCGCGCCAGCTTCTCGCCTCTGGCGCTCACCTCAACCCGAACGTTTCGCAGGGCCACGCCTCACGGTCTCCTTCCTGGAACGCTTTTCCGTGGCGGCATCAACCAGCGCCGCTGCCTACACTATCGTCGCGCGCACAGGAAACTTGAACCGGCGTTCTGCAGGGGCCGCCCTGCAGTTTGACCAGCCTCGAACGCGCAGTTGCAACCGCTCGGCAGACAGCGCTCACAAGGAAGAATGGAAACATTGCCTATCAGGCAGGGGGGCGACCCGAACTCCCTCTGCTGAGACCGGACACCGCAACCTGCAGCAGACCATGAGCGGTTGGGCGGCCGCGCCCGGCTCTGCGTCCGGCCAAGGCTCCCGCGCGCCTACAGCAGGGCGCGCTCCGTTTCAGCGTCGAAGACGTGGATGCGCTGAGTGTTGATGTGCAGTGGCACTTTGTCGCCAGGTGACGTGCGGAAGTGCGGGTCAACGCGCCCGATCACGTCGTCCGCGCCTACTTTGCCGTAAAGGTACTCATCCGAGCCGAGCACCTCCGTCACATCCACGCGCAGCTCCACATCCAGGGCGCCGTTGCCGTCGCTCATATCCTCGGGGCGAAGGCCCAGCACTGCCTTTTCCACGCCCAGCACCTTGGGCAGCTCCATGGTGAAGCCTGAGGCCGTCGCGGTGGTGCCCTGAATCGTCACCGGGATGAAGTTCATGCGCGGGCTGCCGATGAAGCCGGCCACATACATATTCGCGGGGCGGTCGTACAGATCTGTTGGCGCGGACACCTGCTGCAGTACACCCTCGCGCATCACGGCAATGCGGTCGCCCATGGTCATGGCCTCCACCTGGTCGTGCGTAACGTAGATGAAGGTCGTTTGCAGGTCGCGGTGCAGGCGCTGCAGGTTGATGCGGGTTTCCACGCGCAGCGCAGCGTCCAGGTTGGAGAGCGGCTCGTCCAGCAGGAAGACCTGCGGGCTGCGGACGATGGCCCGCCCCAGCGCCACGCGTTGCCGCTGGCCGCCGGACAGCTGGCCTGGCTTGCGAGCCAGCAGCGCATCCAGTGCCAGCATTTTGGCAACCTCGCGCACCTTAGTCTGAATCTCGTCCTTGGGGACATGGCGCATCTTGAGGCCAAAGGCCATGTTGTCGAACACACTCATGTGCGGGTACAGCGCGTAAGACTGGAACACCATGGCGATGTCACGGTCGCGCGGGGCTACGTCATTGATGACGCGATCGCCGATACGGATGTCGCCCTCAGTCGCTTCCTCCAAGCCGGCCAGCATTCGCAGCGTCGTGGATTTGCCGCAGCCGGATGGCCCAACCAGCACGATGAACTCGCCATCGTGAATCTCCAGGTTGAGATCCCTCACCGCCGCGGTGTCGTTGAACCGCTTCGAAACGTTCTCGTAGGTGACTGACGCCACGTGATCTGACTCCTGCTTTTCAGCTTCCGAATTGCCGTCGGCCGGCCGTGCGCCTGGTTTGCTGTGTAGAGAGCTGGATTCTCTCAGCCCTTGATGGCGCCCGTCAAGACGCCCACCGTGAAGTACTTCTGGAGGAAGGGGTAGACCAGCAGAATAGGCACCGTCGCGATAATGACGACGGCCATCTGGATGGCCTGCTCCGGCGGCGGTTGATCGCCCACAGCGAAGGACATGGCGCCCGGCAGGTGCGCGCCCTGAATCACGTACAGGCGCAACACCAGCGTAAGCGGCCAGCGCGAGCTGTCACTCAGGTAGAGCAGTGCACTGAAGAAGTTGTTCCAGTAGCCCACTGCGTAGAACAACGCGATGACGGCGATGATGGCCTTGGACAGTGGCAGCACAATGCGCGTCAGGATGCGGATGTCGCCGGCGCCATCAATGCGCGCACTGTCCAGCAGCTCCTGCGGCAGCGCCATGAAAAACTGCCGCACCACAATCATGTTGAAACCAAAGATCACGACCGGTATGACCAGTGAGGCGTAGTTGTCGAGCAGGCCCAGTTGCTTGACCATCAAATACGAAGGGATGATCCCGGGGAAGAACAGCAAGGTGAACAGGCACAACAGCAGCAGTGGCCGGCCGGCAATGATCGGCCGGCTGAGCCCGTAGGCCAGCATGACCGTGAGTATCAGCGACGCCAACGTCCCGATCACCGTCACGCCTATGCTCACCAGGATGGCGTGGGTCACCACGCCGCCCTCAAAGATGGTTTGGTAGGCGCTCAGCGTGGGGTGTTGGGGCCAGATGACCAGCCCGCCGTTGGCCTCCACGTCCGACTCGGTTGCCAGGCTCGTCGCCAGCACGGACAGGAAAGGGTAAACCACAATCGCGCAAATGATGAAGAGTATGACGCCCTTTCCGATGACGCCCGCCCGCGAGGGCTTCTCCATCCACGGGGCTTGACCGAACGTGATCACTGGTAGATGCCTCCCGAACCGAAGAAGTGCGCGAGCTTGTTGGACCCAAGCACCAACGCCGTGCCGATGAAGAGCTTGATCAAGCCTGCCGCGGCAGTGATACCCCACTGCCCGCCAGCTATACCGTGATAGAAGATATACGTATCCAGCACCTCACCAGCGGCTGGACCAACCGCGTCGCGCTGGAGCAGAACCTGCTCGAAGCCATTAGAGAGAATGAGCCCCAGCCGCAGAATGAACAGCAACACGGTGATGTCCATGATGCCGGGCAGCGTCACGTGCCACATGCGGCCCCACTTGTTGGCGCCATCCACCGCGGCGGCTTCATAGAGGCTGCCATCGATGCTGAGCAGCGCGGCCAGGTAAATGATCGTTCCCCAACCCGTGCCCTGCCAGATCACCTGCACCAGAATCACCCACTTGAAGAGCGGCGGGCTGCTGACGATGTTGATGACGGGCATTCCGAGCCCGCGCATGAGGTGCGCCACAATGCCCGCGCCGCCAAAGATCTGCTGGAAGAGCGACACGATGATGACCCACGAGATAAAGTACGGCAGGTAGACGATGCTCTGCACCAGCCGCCGTATCTTGGTGCTGATCACGCTGTTCAGCATCAGCGACAGGATGATTGGCGCTGGGAAATAGAAGATCAGCTGCAGGCCGTTGATGACAATGGTGTTGCGTACCGCTTGCCAAAAGGCCTGGTCTTGGATCATCTGCCGGAAGTTGTCCAGCCCCACCCACTGGCTCTGGATGAAGCCCATGAAGGGCAGGTAATTCTCGAAGGCGATGACGTAGCCCAGCGCCTCGACGTAATAGAAGATCAGGAAGTAGATCACGCCTGGCGCGATAAGCAGGAGCATCACCCAGTCGCGCTTGAGGTGCGTGCCGAGCGACTTCTTCTTCGCTGGCCGCCCCAGTGGTGGGGCGGCTATGCCAGGAGAAATGGCGGTGCCGGGCGGACTGGCCACCGCTTGGGTTTGGACCGCGTTCATCGATGTTCCAGATGACCCACCGACTCCGATTTGCGCCATTCGCTGGTCCTTCCTTACTTCCTTTTCACGATTTGCTCGGCTGGCCGAGGTGCTGTTTCAGGGCTCCCGCGCCGCGATGGACAAGCGCAAAAATGGGGTTTTGGGGCTGCCGCCCGGATTGTTCCGAGCAGTCTATCACCATCATCGGTCGATGTATAGACTGAACCGGAGGTCCCCGTCAAGGATTTGGGACAGGGCCACGTCACGGAAAGCTCGCGTTGAAGCCGTGGGCTATCTGCACAGGGTTGCAGCGGGAAGAACCGGCGAACCGCGGCGCGCTGCTCGGAACCCATGCTGGCGTTTCCTACTCAACGTAATGTGTAGCGCGCACGCACCCCGCGGCTCAAGCTGCCGTGGTTCGTTGCGCCCGCGGTGGTTCGCTGTGCCTATGATTGACTGTCCAATTGGGGTTACACGCCCCAAGTTCCCAATAGGAGAAAGCCATGGTAAGCCCAGAGACGATCGCAGGTCTGCTGGAGGGCGCCTTCGATACCCATGTGCACGCCGGGCCGGACGTCCTGGCCCGGCGTTTTGACGACCTGGAGCTGGCCACCCGCTTCCACGACCGGCACTTAGGTGGCTTCGTGCTGAAATCGCACTACGTGTGCACGGCCGACCGCGCCACGCTGCTGCGCCAGCTTTTCCCGGACGTGCAGGCCTTTGGGGGCCTCGTGCTCAACAACTCCGTGGGCGGCTTCAACCCCATCGCCGTGGACATCGCCGGCCGCCTGGGCACCAAAGTGGTGTGGCTGCCGACCGTCGATTCCGCTAACGAGCTGTCCAACATCGCCGGCCAGAAGGATGAGAGCAAGCTGCCCTACTGGATGGGCATTGCCCGCGAAATGCGCGCCCTGGGCATTGCTGGCCCGTGGCTCTCACCCCTGCAGGATGGCGCCGTTGTACCCGCGTTGCGGCAGTGCCTAGAGCTCATCGGCAAGTACGACATGGTGCTGGCCACGGGCCACATCGCGCCGGCCGAGATGCTGCCCGTGGTAAAGCTGGCCCGCGAGGTAGGCGTGCGGCGCATCATCATCACGCATCCCGAATTTCCCTCCACCCTGCTGACGATCGATCAGCAGCACGAGCTGGCGCACTACGACGTGTACTTCGAGCGCTGCTTCACCACCCCCAACAGCGGCAAGATCCCCTGGGAGCACGTGTACGAGAACATCCGGCAGGTTGGCAGCTCCAGCACCATCCTGGCAACTGACCTTGGCCAAAGCACCGCGCCCTACGCGGACGAGGGACTGGCCATGTTCGCTGGGCGCTTACTTGAGGCGGGCTTCGGTGAAACCGCCGTGCACGAGATGGTCCACACCCACGCGGCGGATGTGCTGGGTGCGCACGCGGCGGTGACGGCCCAGCACTGAGGCACCGCCGCGTACCGGCCCAGCCAAACTTCTACTTCTCTCTGGCGCGCAGCTGCTGATCCAGGCGGGGGAAGACGCGCCGCGCCGTGCCCTCGAACAGCAATCCGCGCTGGTCCTCCGTGAGCCAGTCGATCTCGTCGATGAAGCGCTTGGTGTCATCGAAGTAGTGGCCGGTGAGGGGGTCCTTGCCGCGCACCGCGCCGATCATCTCC
>JBOGTU010000173.1:0-1757 GCA_050695655.1 Chloroflexota bacterium
TTCCCCGGCAGCTTATCGACGAAGAAGGGCGCACGCTCGCGATAGACCCGGGTCTCCTCGAGGTAGATCTCGCCCAGGCGTTGCAACTCCTGTGGCGTGAGCTCCGCCAGCACCGTGGCATAGCGCCCGACATCCTCGGAGCTGCGGCCGCGGAACTGCCTCACCAGGCGCGGAATCTCCGGCAGCTCCAGCGTCCCGTCCACCTGCGAGTGTGAGGCCAGGACCTGCTCCAGCAGGGTGGAGCCCGCGCGCGGCATGCCGACGATGAAGATAGGATCCGGGCGCAGGCACCCCATGCCGCGCCGGCCGGCGAGAAACTCAGGCGTGAAAAGTTCCTCCCGCATTGCGAGGTTCCGCTCCGTGGTCTCGGGGTTGTAATGCGATTCGGCCCGCCTGAGCGCATTGCCGCGTGCATATTGCTCGAAAGACTCCTCGTATTCGCCGCGATCCTCCAGCGCCTTGCCCAGCGCGAAGCACACCGGAAAGCGCCGCGCCGGCGACTCCTCAGCGCGCTCGAGTCGCCGCATCTCGGCGATCTCCTGGTCGCTGAAGCGGTATGTCTTCATGTTCGCCAGGGCGGCGTAACCCGTGCCGGCGCAGCCTTCCAGTCGCATGGCGCGCCGATACTCGGCGATGGCGTCCTGCGGCTTTCCCTGATTCCTCAGCACGCCCGCCACGGCGAACTCCAGTTCCGGGTCGCCGGGCATCTCCTGCTGCAACTGGCGGTAGACGCGCAGCGCTTCCTCGAATTTCCCGAGCCCGTCGCAGGCGTTCGCATACAGCATCCGCGTCTTGCGGTCGGTTGGATCGAGCGGCAGCAGCCGGCGCGCCTGGAGCAGTGCCGGATAGATCCGGCGGCGCTGCATGAAAACCATGCCCAGCTCGTAGCGCGCCTCGTGATAGTCGGGATTGCGGTCGAGCACCGCTTCCAGCAGCAACTCGGCATCCTCATAGTTCCTGCGGTGCATGCAGACCTGGGCCAACAGCCGCATTCCGTCGAGATGCGGTCCGTGCCGCTTGAGATAGCCGCGTATCCGTGCTTCCGCGCCGGCGAGATCACCCTCGCTGAGACGGCTCGAGCCCTCGATCAGCTCTGCCGGCAGGCTGTCCAGCTTGGCCAGGGCGCGGGCGGCGCGGTCGGCGTCCGCGCTTCGGCCGGCTGCGCGCGCGACATCCATGAGGTGCCGCCACGCCTCCGGCAGCGCATCGTTGAGCTCCACCGCACGCCGGAAAGCAGCCTCCACGGCGTCTTCGCCTCCATGCGGCCGCAGGCAAAATCCCCGCTCCTGCCAGAGCAGGCCCGATGCCGGGTGCGCCCGCTCGAGCTCCTGCAGATTGGCCAGGGCCGCTGCCGAGTCGCCGGACAGCATCATTCGGTGTACTGCGGCCAGCGCATTCCGCAGGGCGTCGAAATCACTCACAATGTCTTCACGGGCGGCCATGGCCCGCAGGGTAAGCTCCGTCCCCGCATCGCGCCAGCCAGCCGTCGCGCCAAAAAAAAGCGCCTCCCCGGGGACGAGCCACGGGGAGGCGCGAGGTCCATCAGCTTCCGATGGGCGCTGTGCCCCTCAGAAGGTCGCCTTGATGTTCACGAACATGTACCTGCCCAGCGTGTCGTACACCTGCGGGTACGTGTTGCCGTTGAAGAATACCGACGTCAGGCTGCTCGTCGCCAGAACGGGCGGGTCCTTGTCCGTTACGTTGTTGACACCCACCAGCACCTGCACTCCGCTGAGCACCATGTAGCTGGCGTTGAG
>JBOGTU010000174.1:0-2170 GCA_050695655.1 Chloroflexota bacterium
GGCCTCGGCGCCGGCAACGCCGCCGGCGGCGGCCGACCCGCGCAGCATCCGCGAGCTGTACCGGGCAGCCCTGGTGTGGTGCAGCGGACAGGGTCATGCCCGCGGGGCCGCCGCGACCCCGCTGGAGTTTGCCCCAGCCATGAGCGAACTGGTTCCAGCTCGCCTAACTCGGAAGTTGACGGCAACGTACGTGGGTGTGCGCTACGGCACCGGCGCAGGTTTGGAAGATTTGCCGGGTCTGCTGGCGGATTGGCGCGGCGTGCAGGCGGCGCCGCTGGGTCCGGCCGCGGCGCCCAATGGTAAGCCCGGCGCTCAGGCAGCGGCGCCACGCCTGCTGCGAAGGTCCTCGTTCATGAAGGAGGTGGAGTTCGGCTGGGATGCCTCCGCGCCGGAGAATATCCCCCGCACCCGCTGGTTGGAGCGCGCTGGTCCCAGCCTTAAGGTCGCGCTGCTGCTGGGGCTGGGGCTGCTCATCGTCGTCGGCGTGTTCCTCCTGGCCTTCAGCGGGCATGGAGCGGCATAAGAGGCTCATGGCCAGGCGCGGAGTGCGGGGCGCGAGCGCGTGCTGAATTTCAATCTGCGCGCGAACCCATTGCCACCCACGGACGAAGTGGCGCTGGATGTGCAGGCGGCCAAGCGGCAGCCCGGGCGGCGGACCCGTTTGCTGCGCCTGGCGCTGGCCGGGCTGGTGGCGGCGGTTGGGCTGGGTTTGTGGCGCCAGCAACCGGTGCTCACGCTGGCCGCCTTCCTGAGCCTGGGAGT
Organism: Chloroflexota bacterium; assembly: GCA_050695655.1. Taxonomy (GTDB): domain Bacteria; phylum Chloroflexota; class JAJPGV01; order JAJPGV01; family JAJPGV01; genus DATKQD01. Next base: position 763 of record JBOGTU010000174.1, read on the forward strand.
GCTGGGCGCGGAGGCGCTGTGGCTGCGATTCGGGCTGGCCGGCATCGAATACGAGCGCCACGTGTCGCCGGGCCACGCCTTTTGGGGCGAGCAGGCGTGGCTGACGCTGCGCATTGCCAATAAGAAGGTGCTGCCACTCACCTGGCTCCTGGTGGAGGACGAGGCGCCGGACCGCGTGAGCATGGGCCAGGCTCCTGTTGTGCGCGGCGAGTTCAGCTTGCTGGCGCATCTCAAGATGCTGCTGTCGCTGCTGCCCTATCAGGAAGTGACGCGCCGCTACCTGGTGGACTGCCGGGCCCGCGGCCTCTTTCAGTTTGGCCCGGCGGAGATTGAGGCGGGCGATCTGCTGGGGCGCGCCGGCCAGCGCATGGCCAACAAGGAGGTGGCACGGCTGCTGGTGTACCCCAAGCTCTTCCAGCTGGACATGCCTTCGCCCCGCTCGCCCCGCATGATTGGCCCGCGGGCGGCCGATCGCATCATTCTCACGGATCCGAGCCGCACGGTGGGGGTGCGCAAATATCAGCCGGGGGATCCGTTGCGGCAGGTGGAATGGCGAGCCAGCGCCCGGAGCGGCGACCTGCTGGTGCGCGTGTTTGAGCCGAGTACCGATCCCGCGGCGGCCATCTTCCTCAACTCGGATCTGGGCGGCCGCGAACGGGGCGCCTGGGACCCGCCCGAGATTGAGTTCTGCATTTCGCTGGCCGCCTCGCTGGCCAAGTGGCTGCTGGACAGCGGCTGCCCAGCGGGCCTGTTCGGTAATGGTGAGCCCTCCGGCCCCGGCGCGGTGCGCGTGCCCGTGAGCGCCAACCCCGGCCAGATGCACCGCATCCTGGAAACGCTCGCCACCGCCAGCCCTTTTGGTCCGGTGAGCGGCGTACGGCGCCGCTGGTGGGATGCCTATGCCGGCCAAACGGCCGCTACCACGGCCACGGTGCGCGCGGGCCTGGGGCAGCTCATCCTGCGCGAGGCGGCTCGCCTGCCGTTTGAGGCGAGCATCCTGGTGGTGACGGCCGAGGCCGACCTGGATCTGCTGGCAGCGTGCCTGGAGGCGCAGCGCCGCCGGCCGGTAACGGTGTTCCTGCTGGATCGCCCGGGCGCGTCGCACCTCAATATGCCTGGGCTGCGGGTGGTGCACGTGCCATACCAGGCCAACTGGGAAGAGCTTGAGCGGCTACCGCTGGCTGCGTGACGGGCTGCCGCCCGCGGCCGCCGCGGCGCTGCTGGCCCTGCCGGCCTACGCCTGGCTGAGCTTTGCGCTGGCGCCCCTGTTCGCTTCACGCACGGCGCCCTACGCCGGGTGGGTGGTGGGCCTGCTGCTGGTGGCGCCGGCGCTTGCCGCGCCTTGGCTGGAGCGCCGCTTCCCAGGTGGGCGCATCTCTCGCCGGCTGCTGATGGCGCTGTGCGTGGT
>JBOGTU010000175.1:0-10335 GCA_050695655.1 Chloroflexota bacterium
GCTGCAGCATGTGCGGCATAGCCGGAGCCTGGTACCGAGCGGGCGAGAATGCGAACGTTCTCGCCCGCACCGCGGAGCGCATGATGCTCGCCCTCGCCCACCGCGGGCCCGACGATCACGGCACGTGGCTGGATGCGCCGGCAGGGCTGGCGCTGGCGCACACGCGGCTGGCCATCGTGGACCTGTCGCCGGCTGGACACCAGCCCATGATCTCCGCCTCCGGCCGTTACGTCATCAGCTACAACGGCGAAATCTTCAACTTCAAGGAGCTGCGCCACGAGCTGGAGCAGCAGGGCCACGCCTTCCGGAGCAGCTCGGATACGGAAGTCCTCCTGGAGGGCTGTACGGCCTGGGGCCCGCGGCCCACGGTGGAACGCCTCATCGGCCAGTTTGCCTTTGGCCTGTGGGACCGCGAGCAGCGCACGCTGCACCTGGTGCGCGACCGGTTGGGCATCAAGCCCCTGTACTACTCTGCCTCCGGGAGCAGCTGCTTCTTCGCCTCGGAGTTGAAGGCGCTGCGCGCCGCGCCAGGCTTCCCCGCCACCATCGACCCGACCGCGGTGGCCGAGTTCCTGCGCTACGGCTACGTGCCCACACCGCGCAGCGTGTACGCCGCGGCTCGCAAGCTGCCCGCCGGGCACATCCTGTCGATCGATGCTGCCGGCGGCACGACGCTCAGCCGTTACTGGGATGTGGAGCAAGTCGCCACAAGCGGGCAGGCGCATCCGGAGGAACTGGGCGATGCCGAGGTGGTGGACGCGCTGGACAGCCTGCTGCGCGACGCCGTGGGCCGGCGCATGGTGGCCGACGTGCCGCTGGGCGCCTTCCTCTCCGGCGGCATCGACTCTTCCCTGGTGGTGGCGCAGATGCAGGCGCAGTCGAGCCGGCCGGTCCGCACGTTCACCGTCGGCTTCGCTGAGCAAGGGTACGACGAGGCTCCGCAGGCGCGGGCCGTCGCCAGCGAGCTGCGCACTGACCACACTGAGCTGTACGTGTCGCCAGGCGAGGCCCGCGACGTCATCCCCCACCTGGCGGACTATTACGACGAGCCTTTTGCCGATTCGTCGCAGATTCCCACGTTTCTGGTGTCCCAACTGGCGCGCCGGCAAGTGACGGTAAGCCTCTCCGGCGATGGGGGCGATGAGCTGTTCGCCGGCTACAACCGCTACTTCTGGGCCACGCGCATCCTGCGGCAATCGCGGCGCTTCCCCCTCCGCCTGCGGCGGGCCGGCGCCCGCATGATTCAGGCAGTTCCGCCGCGAACCTGGAACGCCCTCGCTCGGCCGGTGGCCGCCCCCCTGCACGTACCGGCGGTAGGCGACAAGGCGCACAAGGTTGCCGCCATCCTCGCCGAGGACAGCCTGGCCGGCATCTACCGCCGCCTCACCGAGCACTGGGGTTCTCGGCTCGATATGCTGTCTCCGGGCTGCGATGGGGCGCGCGATATAACTGGCGATTGGCCGCTGCGGGGGGTAGCCGGCATGCAGCTGTGCGACCAGCTCACCTACCTGCCGGACGACATTCTGGCAAAGGTCGACCGGGCCAGCATGGCTGTGGCACTCGAAGCCCGCGTGCCCCTGCTGGACCATCGTGTGGTGGAATTCTCGTGGCGGCTGCCGCCGGAGATGAAGCTTCGCGACGGCCGCGGCAAGTGGGCCTTACGCCAGGTGCTGGCGCGTTATGTGCCCCCAGCCCTCTGGGAACGCCCCAAGATGGGCTTCGGCGTACCTCTCGGCGCCTGGCTGCGCGGTCCGCTGCGCCCTTGGGCCGAGGACCTGCTGGACGAGCGGCGCATCGCCACCGAGGGCATCCTGCGGGCGGCGCCCATCCGCCAGCGCTGGGCCGAGCACCTCGCCGGCGAGCGCAACTGGCACAACGAACTGTGGGACGTGCTGACGTTCGAAGCCTGGCTTCGCCGCTGGGGGTAGCCGTCCCCTACTGCCGGGAGCACTCCACCACGCCTCCCGCCCACGAACAGATCTTGCAGGCATGGTGCACGTCAAGGTGCGAGTGTAGGACCAAATCGACTTCCTCTCCCGACTGGGCGAGCACTTGGACTGAGCCGGCAGGGTCCGCACACCTATCACGGCCACACCTGCATTGCGATCAGTGGGCCGCGCGCCACTCCTGCACGCGGCGGCGGTAGTCGGCCGGCGCGAGGCGAATGCCCTCGGCGCGGGCGGCTTCCCACACCTCACGTACGCCGGGCGCCTGAGGATCCCAGTCCGGCCGGCACTTGGCTGAGATGGCGCGAAAGTCCTGCCGCAGATCCTCCACCGTGGGACGGCCCCAAAACCAGTAGCCGTTGTATATCTTGTAGATCACCAGCCCCGGCTCCAACAGGAAGGAGTAAGGGATGTAGGGGTTATGGGCTTGGTCCGTGTACTCCACCAGGTCCAGCTGGCGCTGCCACGTGCGCTCCACATCCGACAGCATGGGAAACGAGGCTCCCAGTGCCTTCTTGGTTTCGGCCACGGTCGCCACGGGATCGACGGACACGGCCACCAGCTTGGTGTAGGCTACCGCTGTTTCGCGCTGGAGCTCAACGAGCCCCTCCAGCTGCCGCTGGCACTTAGGTCAAAACTGGCCGCGATAGAAAACCAGCGCCAGCGGATCGTTCTTTTGGATATCGGAGAGGCGCGTCGGAACGCCCTCGGAATCCGGCAGATCAATGTCCGGGAAGGTCGCGCCGACAACCAGGCTGGCATTCACCGCGTGCTCTCCTCTTTCGATGGGGCCGATTTCGCCGATTTCAATGGGGCCGGATGGTGTTGTTGGGTGAGTGGTCGCCACCCAGCCAGCGCTTGAGCTCGTCGTGTGCGATGCCGGCCTGCCAGGCGTTGATCTCGTTCAGGTTGGCCGCGTCCACAGTGAACTCCAGCGACAGGTTGTTCGGGTCCTTGACGTAGAGCGAGGTGCAGTAGCCGTGATCGATCACCATCGGCTTGTGGCCGGCTGCTTCCAGCCGCTCCTTGATGCCGTGCTGGGTGGCGCTGTCGCACTCCATGGCCAGGTGGCCGGGCGAGCTCAGCTCAATGGGATTGGTGTCCTGGTCGGCGTGCTGGAAGAAGGCCAGCGCGCCACCATCGCCCAGGGTGAAGAAGGTGTGCACGTACTCGTGGCTGGGGCCCGCGCCGTCGTTCCGCGTTTCGGCCCAGGTGGCCGCCAGGGGCAGGCCGATCAACTCCTCATAGAAGCGGCGCGTCTCCTCCTGGTCGCGCGTCACCCAGGCGGCGTGGTGCAGGCGGTTCGGAATCTTCACCTTCAAAGCCATGGCACTCCCTCGTTCTTCGCGTCTCGAATGGGCGCGAGTGTAGCACTCCTCAGCTCTGGCTGAAGGTGATGCGGAGCCCGCTGCCGCCCACGGAAAGGCCGCTACCAGGGCCAAGAGGGAAGGTGGGAAGGGCCGGCATGCTCGGCGCGGTGGCGAAGCCCTGGGCTGGCGCGCTCGGCGTCGCGGAGCGAGTCACCGTGAAGGCGGAGCCATTGGACGCCAGCGCAGAGGTGCTGGCCAGCGTATCACCCGTGGCCGCGATCATGGTGATGGGCTCCGCGCCCGCCTGGGCGATGCTCACGCCCTGGCCGTTCCTCACAGCGCTGGCACCGCTGAAGGTCACGCTGCCGAACCCATCCAGTGGCACCAGGCCACGGATGTTGCTGGGCGCTTCCTCCACCCACTCGGCGGAGGAGTTGCTGGAGTCGTAGGCCACGGCCTGCTGCCAGCTCTGCCCAGTGGTGTTGTTGGCGATGTTCACCAGCCATTCGCGCGCGCTTTGCTGTGTGATGGACACGCTCACAGAGTCGCCCGGATGCACCGCCAGCGGCACCGGCTCCGATACGTGCGGCAGCGTCTCTACCCAGGCGTCGTAGCTCACCTGACCGGGGCCGGTGAGCGTCTCCTCCGTTCCGGCCTGGATGAGGTCACGCGTGGTTACCCCGCCAATGCCCACCCAGGCGGCATCCGCTCCGGAGGCGCTGGCGCTGGGTTGCGGCACTGTCCAGGTGCCCTTCACCGCGCTGTAGGTGCCGCCGGTGGCTTCGTAACCGGCCCAGTTAAGCGATTGTCGGGGGCCGGGGGGTGTTGCTGCCTGGCCCGGAACAGGCTGCTCCACCTGCGAGCCGGGGTGCGCATCGGCGGCGATTTTCCAGCTGCCATTCTGCTGCACCAGGTTGTACACATTGGGATCCGTCGACTGGTCGAATGACCCATCGGAATAGGTGGTCTGCCAGGTCTCGTCCGTGAGCGCCCGTGCCTTGCCGGCGGGGGTCACGCGCACGGCGCCCCAGGTGAGATGAGTGAGGCTGATGGCCGTGACTCCACTGTTCTCCAGATCGCGGTTGATCTGCACCAGTTGGGCGTAATAGTCGGTGGTGGCTGTGTCCTGCATGACGCTGGGGTCGTTCTGGTTCAGGGCCTGCGCCTGCTCCTGGTTGGCCTTCTGAATCACCGCCTGGATGGCGGATGTGGCGCTGCTGTCACCCGCCATCCGGTAGGGGCCCGGCGCGGCAGCAGCCGCCGCCGGGCTGGCCGCGAGCGGAAAGGTCAGGAGGATTGGCCCCAGGGAGATCGCCAGGAATCGAGCCACGCGCTTCTTCATCATCATCGTCTTCTGCTGCTTTCAGCCTTCGCCATCCACTCTATCCCCGCTTCCTGAGAGAAGGCTGAGAGGGCACGCTGGCGAGGCCATTCACCATCGCACTGAGCTCAAAGCGAGGGGGCCGGCTGCCGCGCCAGCGGCACCGCCGCGCTGATGCGTGTGCCCTGCCCCAGGGCACTCTGCAGCCGCAGCGTGCCGCCCAGCTGCTCCACCCGGGCAGCCATGCCGCTCAACCCGAAGCCATCGCTCGGCGCGGCGCTGTCAAACCCGCGGCCATCGTCCTCAATGCTTAATCCCAGCACGCCATCGGCCACATCGAGCCGGATGTTGAGCACGCGCGCCTGCGCATGTTTCACGGCATTGGTGAGCGCCTCTTCGACCACTCGGTACAGGGCCAGCCGTACGTTCTCATCCAGCTGCTCACTGCCCACTACGTCCAGCTGGCGCAGCTCCTCGTTGGTGCTGATGGTCACGTCCAGGGTGCCAAAGAAGCGGTCCGCCAGTTCCCGGACGGCGGCCACCAGCCCGAAGCGAATGATGGCCGGGTGCAGCAGGTGGCTGATGTTGCGCACGTCGCCATCGGACACGCGCTCCAGGCCCTCGCGGATGGCGGCCAGCTCGGCCGTGGCCTCGGCGTCCGCCCCCCAGCGGTCCTCCACATCGCGCAGGCGCATCCACAGCGCCAGCAGCTTGGATTGCACGCTTCCGTGCAGCATCTCCGCCAGGGCGCGGCGCACGTGCTCCTCGGCGGCAATCACCTGCTGGCGCGATCGCTCCAGCGCCAGCACCAGCTCGTTATCCGTGACATCGTGCAGCACAATGGCTGTGCCGCGGCTGAGCTGGCCTCCGCCGCGCAATGGCCGCGCCTGAACTTCGAACGCGTGGCGCCTGCCGCCGATGTCATGCAGATAGTGACGGGGCAGGTCCGGTTCCTGCGCTACACCCAGAGCAAGCGCCAGGTCCGGCAGCGCGGCCCGCGGCGGCAGGCCATACACGTTGCCGGGCCCGGCAATGGCTCTGGCAGCGCGGTTCAGGTAGACGACCCGGCCCTGCGTATCGAGGATGATGACTATGTCCGCCAGCGAGTCCATCACCAGGCTGTGCGCCACCGGGAGCACATCCAGCAGGTGGTCGCCGAACAGGGCCCAGGCCACCACCACGGCGAAGATGGCCAGGCCTGGGCCAAACAGATCCACCTGCCGCAGGGGGCTGTGCCCCGCGTAGAAGAGGAAGTTCAGCAGGCCCGGGATGGCAGCCAGTGTCAACGGGAGGATCTGGCGGCGGTACAGCCCGCGGTTCGCCACGGCCACGCCAATAAGCACGCCTCGCGCCGCGATTCCGGCGGCGATGTCGAACGCCGCGGTGGCGTACTCGGCCCAGTTATGCTGGGTTGCCAGCGTGGGGAAGGGTGTGGATGTATCCAGCCGAACCGAGACCCAGAACTGGTGCAGCCAGGGGTCGGTCCAAAAGGCCACCACGCACAGCACTGGCAGAATCGCCAGCACTTGGAGCCCACGCCGTGCCCGGCGCCGATCCTGAAAAGCATATTCCACGCTGAACCAGACAAAGGCGTACACGGCCACCTGGACGGTGGCGAAGAACAAGTAGGTCAGCACCAGCTTGGGTGGGAGCGTGCTCGGCAAAAAGCTGAGCGCCTGGAGGAGGCAGGTGATGGACGCGGCGGTGGTGCCGACGATGAAAGCGACGGCCCCAGGCGCGCCACGGTTGCGCTGCATGACCACAGCCAGCAGCGCCAGGATGGCCGCGGCCAGGATGTCCGCGGCGAAAAGTGGAGCCGCGTGGATGTTCACGAAGGTGCCGAGCATACCAGATCGAGCGGGCGAGACGCGTGTCTGGGCTCACTATCCTTTGAGCATGGAGATGATGCCCCCCTCGCTCGACTTTCCTGCCGCGCTGGTCACCCACACCGGCCTGCTGGTGGACACAGCGGCCGCGCTGCCATTCGATGCGCCGGTCGAAAGCTGCCCCGGCTGGTCGGTGGTGAAGCTTATGCGCCACCTGGGCACCATTCAGCGCTGGGCGCAGGCCCTCGTGGAGGCTCAGCGGCCGGAGCGCATCGACCCGCGCACGCTCAACCTGGACCTTCCCTCAGACGATGCTGGCTACGCCTCGTGGCTCGTCCAGGGTGCGGCGGCGCTGGCCAGCATGCTGCGCGCGGCCAACCCCAACGCGCCCGCCTGGGCCTGGGGCGCGGACCAGCACGTGCGGTTCTGGGCGCGCCGTGTAGCGCACGAAAGCGCCGTCCACGCGGCGGACGTTGCGCTCGCTGCCAACCAGGCGCCGGCTATCCAAGCCGAGCTGGCGGTGGACGGCATCAGCGAGTTCCTGGAGAACCTGCCCTCGCGGGCCACATTCGCCCCCGCGGTGAAGGAGCTGCGCGGCGCGGGCGAGTCGCTGCACCTGCACTGCACGGATACCGAGGGGGAGTGGCTCATTCGCCTTGAGGCAGACGGTGTGCACTGGGAGCCAGGCCATGCCAAAGCCACCACGGCCGTGCGCGCCGCCGCCGCCGACCTGGAGCTGCTGCTGTACCGCCGCCTGCCCCCAACCGATGCGCGCTTCCAGTCCTTCGGCGACCCCGCCCTGCTGGACCGCTGGCTGAGCCTCACCTCGTTTTAGGCGGCGCTCGATGTCGATTGCCTGGACCTGAACGTCCGGGCTCGGGTGATACGCGAACAACTGGCCGTTTCAGCGACAGGACCTGGTTCCGAAGCAGCAGTCCGGCGGTATGTTTTGGGCCAAACCCGCACCGGGCCGCGGAGCCCGCCGCCGGTTGAGAGCAGCGCTGGCAAAAGCCTTGAGTTACCTTTCGCGGGGCTCCGTCAGCGTTGGAAATGGCCGCAAACGCGAGCGACGCCCGCAAGATCTGCCGAAAAAGGCAGCTCACGCCAGGGTGTCTACTGGGATCACGCGCGCGAGAAACGTGTTCAGCGTCGTCCGGAGCCGGCCAGCGTTAAGCGACGGCCTTGGCCCGCTCGTCGCGCCGCTCTATCCAGCCGGCGGGCGGACACCGCCCAAGACTGCGTCGACGGCGATAGTGAAGCAACGGTCGAAGTCGCACTGGCCGCTGAGGTCCATCGCCAACTCCACAAGTGCATCAGGCAAGTCGGCCGGTAGGGAGCGTGTGACCCGACGCAGCCGCTGGATTTGACTCTCCGCCTGGCCACCCTCGGCGACGGGTCCCAGGCATTGCAGCTCCATGAGTCCGTAACCCAACCCCTGCGTACCGATGGCGCAGATCGCGTCCAGCGCACGCTGCCGCTCGAAGCCGGCGCGCTGCAAGACCTGGAGGTAGGCGTCCCAGCAGCGCAACGCCGAGGCGTTGATGAAGTTCCGGCTTACCAGCAAGGGTGCAACCTTGGGGTGCCGCTGGAACAGGGCCCTGAGGCCCCCAGCCAGCTCGCCAAGAGCCTGACGCCAGTCCGCCTCAGGACCCGGATTGGCCGGCACCTCAGCCCACAGCAGCTCCACGATGCCATCCAGGACGGCGTCCTTGTCTGCTACGTGCTTGTAAAGCGACATGCCCTCTACACCCAGCTCAATCCCGAGCTGGCGGATCGTCAGCTGGTCGAGTCCCTCGCGGTCAACCACGGCCAGCGCGGCTTCCAGGACGCGCTGGCGGTTCAGGGGCGGTCGGCGCGTGGCGGAGCCCCCGGTCCTACGTTGTTTGGCTACTGGCGCGCTGATGGCCATCGTGGGTTCCCCATCCTCGTTTGCAAGCTTACTATCTGAGCTTCCCCAGATTAGTAGCGGCTCAGACTGCCCCGGCGCTTGGCCGAGGCGTTGCCGAGGCTGAACGCCAGGACCCCGATGACCAGCCAGGCCGCGGTCATGGCCAGCATCCACACCCAGCCACCAGTGCCCCACAGGCCGATTGACTGGCCCTCCAGCAAGGTCGTCCGCAGCGCGGCGATGGGGTGGGTGATGAAGGTGAAGGCACTCACGTCGCGCACCCAACCGGGGAGGGCATCGAGCGGCAGCAGCGCCCCGCTGATGAACATGATCAGGATGGTGATGAACTCCTGCAGCAGCTCCACCCGCTTCCAGGCCAGCGTCAGTCCGGCGACGACGAGCGAATATCCGGCACCGCCGAGGATGGCCAGGACCAGCGGGATCAGGGCTTCGGGACGCCAGGTCAGCCGCGGGCCGGCGGCTAGGCCGACCACCACGGCGGCGACGCCAGTCACGAACATCGTCTCCACCAGCGACGCGGCCAGCCGGCCAACGGCGATGTTCAGCCACGCCGGCAGGGGGCTGAGATAGACCTGCTCGAGTGTGCCGGTCTGGATCTCGCCCAGCAGGCGCCAGAACATCTTGACGCTTTGCAGGTAGGCGAAGGTGAAGATCACGAAGCCCAGGAAGAACCAGGCAGTCTGGTATGGATCGAAGCGCCAGGCCAGCGTGCCGGTGGTTGCCACCTGCTGGCCGCGGCCCAGGATGATACTGAACAGCAGCGCGAAGCTGGCGAACAGCGGAAGCTCGATGATGATCTGCACTCGCTCGGCCCAGGCCTGGCGCAGGCCCTTGTGGATCTCGTTGCCGACGGCGATGAAGGTTCGCGCGGCGGTGAGCTCGCGGCGGGTTGGATAGGTCGTCATCGCGGGCCCAACCTCCCCTCGCGCAGGCCCTGGCGAATGGCCATTTGGTAGGCCGCCCAGCCCACGGCCACGAGGACCGCGGCATGTACCAGCGCAAACAGCAGGCTGTGGTCGGCCCACACGCCGGCCAGCGGCTCGTGGCCGAACATGATGCGCCACGCGGCGTCCAGCCCCAGCGTCGTAGGCACCAGCTTGGCGAAGACCTCCAGCCAGTGCGGGAAGGCCGTGATAGGCAGCAGCCCGCCGTTGAAGAACATCACGCCGCCCTGGATGACGTGCAGGATGGCGCCGATGGATGGCACTATCAGCGCCAGGGCAGCGATGAGCAGCGTGAAGCCAACGATGTCGGCCAGCGTGAGCGCCAGCGGAAGCGCGGCCGCCAGTCCGAGCGGCAGTTGGATGTGCAGTGCAAGCACCAGGGCGACGCCAATGATGGCCGCCGTGAGCAGGGCCTCCGCCAGCACCGCCCCCAGCCGCCCCAGCGACAGCGCCCAGGCCGGCAGCGGACTGAGATGGGTCTGCTCCAGCGTGCCGGCATTTACCTCCTCCAGCAGGCCGGCCGCCATCTTCAGCAGCGCCATGTAGCCGGCCACATAGGCCAGGTAGGCCAGCAGGGTGAGCGGCAGCAGCGCCTGCACGAAATGGCCGCCGCCCAGGACGGCCTGGAACAGCAGGTAGGTGGTGGACATCAGCGCCAGCTGCGGGATGAGGGTGATCTTGTGAGACCACCAGATGCGCAGCCCTTTGTCGGTCTCGTTGCCCAGCATGCGCGCCACGCCGGCAAGGCCAAGGGGTCGCTGGGGAGCGAGGGCGATCGTCGCCATATCAGCCCTCCTTCACCAGCCGCATGAAGACTTCCTCAAGGTCCGGGCGCACCTGCTCGACCGACAGCAGCCGCGCCCCGGCGCGCCGGACCTGACCGAGGGCCTGGTGCAGCTCGTCATCGTCCGTGGTGGGCAGGAGCAGGCGCATGGTGCCGTCATCGGCGACCACGCGGCTGCAGTTGGGCAGCACACTCTCCAGTAACTCGCTGCTGCCGTCCAGGCGGATCTCGTAGCGGTCCTCGGCGTAGCGGTTGAGGAGCTCATGCGTGGGCAGGTCGGCCACGATCCGGCCCT
>JBOGTU010000176.1:0-2947 GCA_050695655.1 Chloroflexota bacterium
ATCGTTATTCAACGACTCCAGGACGATTTGAACGCTCCACTGATTCACGGTTCAAGCTTATGGCCCCGCCGCGGCTACGTCTGTGACATGAGTCGCACTTTGGAGAATTATTCGCCAAATCCCTCACGGAAGCGGATCTCGAGCGTGCCGTCGTCTAGCACGGCGTCGTCCGCGGTCAGCTCCTCCAGCGACGACGGCAACCGCACCACCCGGCGCATCCGTCCTACTTGCAGGATGAGCTGTCCGCGGTGCCGCAGCACGTCCACGTCGTCCTCGTCGACGAATGGCAGCTTAAAGCGCAACAGGTAGCCCTCGGAGTCGCGTGTCAACTGCTGTGCGGGACCGGGAAGCAGCACATCAGCTGGATCGATTGCCGGCGGGTAGAGCGCCAGAGCGGCGTCGCTCAGCAGGCCGAGGCCGACGATCTCTCGGTCGTACGACCTCAGTGTCAGGATGGGCCAAGCGCCTAAGGCTTCACGTATCGGACGTGGAACCCGCTTCTGCCGGTTAAGGACGAGTGCATCGATGTTGTAACCGTGCAGGCTCACGAAAGTCAGCGCCCGCTCGGTTTCACGCAGCGCCAGCCGCTCGCTGGTGGTGACGATGCGAACGGAACTTTCTTCGCTCTCCAGCCGGATACGCAGCTCTGCCAGGCCCTCAGCGATGTGCTCGAGCGTCTTCGCCAGGCTGCTGCTGCGGCTGCCCGACAGCAGCCGGCCCGCCCACCAGCCGGTGCTCTCGGGATACGCCAGCAGCTCCAGGGCCGCGAGGGACGAGCCGAGATCCACCACCACCACGTCGTAGCGCTTCTCGTCCTCACACGCATCCTTGAGCGCCAGCAGGCGAATGACGTCGCCCAGCCCCGGCGCCAGCGTCAGCTCTTCGAGTGCTGTCTCGGTCATCTCGCTCTGAAACGCCGACGCCAGCGATGGCGCCACCCGGGGCCATGACTGTTCCAGCCGCTCCAGCGGATCCACCTCCTGCGCCCACAGCCCGGGCGCAACCTCCAGCGGCTCATCGCCAATGGGGCTGTTAAGGCAATCGGCCAGGCTCTGGGAGGCGTCGCTGGCGAGAATCAGCGTGCGGCGCCCCATCTCCGCGCAGCGCACCGCCGTCGCGGCGGCAATTGTGGTCTTTCCCGCTCCACCTTTGCCGGTGTAGAGCAAGATCCGCAAAGCTGGGGAAGATTAGCATGAGCGGTGCGCCGGGCGGAACTATATGCCCGCGAGCTGTTTGCCCAGCGTCAGCATGCGCTGCACGCGCTCGGGCGAGTTCGTTTCGGTGTAGATGCGCAGCAGCGGCTCGGTGCCGGAGAAGCGGATCATCAACCAGGTGTGGTCCGCCAGGTTGTACTTGAACCCGTCCGCGCGGTTGATGCTGGTCACCGGTGTCGCATCCAGTTCCTGTGGCGGGTTGTCCTCGAGCCGTTTCACGATCGTCTCGCGCTGATCCGGGGGGAAGTGGTAGTCGTCGCGGTGGTAGAAGGACGGGCCGGCCTTCTCATTGAGATAGCGAATGATGTCCGACAGGGGCTTGCCCATCTTCACGGTCAAGTCGGTGATGAACAAGCCCGCGACGATGGCGTCGCGCTCGGGGATGTGGTTGGCGAAGCCGAAGCCGCCGCTTTCTTCGCCACCGAGCATCGCCTTGCGGGCGATCATTTCCGGTCCGATGTTCTTGAAGCCGACTGGCGTGTCGACAACCTCCACGCCGAATTCCTGCGCCAGCCTATCGGCCATGGACGTGGTGGTCACGGATTTGACGATCGGCCCGCGCCAGCCGCGTACCTCCAGCAGGTACAGCGTGAGCAAGCCCATCACCTGCAGTTGATCCACGAAGTTGCCGCGATCGTCCACGATGCCGATGCGGTCCGAGTCGCCATCGGTGCACAGGCCCAACTGCGCGCCGGTGGCTTTCACCGTGTCGCAGCAGAGCTGCACGTTGGGCAGGATGGGCTCGGGATTCACGCCGCCAAAGGAGGGGTTGCGCTCGCCTCGGATTTCGTTGACGCTGGTCGCGCCGCCGTTGAGCAACTCCGGGAAGATGCCGCGCCCGGCGCCGTAGATCGGGTCGGCCACGATCTTGAGCCCGGCGCGGCGAATGCCATCCAGGTCGACCAGGCGGCCAATCTGCGCATAGTAGGCGGGTTTGGCGTCGAAGTCCACGACCAGCCCCTTCTTGCGGGCATCGTCGATCTTCATAGTCTTGGTCCGACCGGCGTTCTGGACATCCTCGATGAGCTCCTCAAGCCGGTCGACCACCTCCTGAGAGGCGGATCCCGCGTACTCGGGCTTGTACTTGAAGCCGTTGTACGTCCACGGATTGTGGCTGGAGGTGATGACGATTGCACCGCCTGCCTTCTTGTCGAGGATCGACCAGGACACGGTGGGCGTGGGCACCGAGGTGTTAGCCAGGTAGGTCTTGATGCCATTGGCCGCCATGACCTCGGCGGCCGCGGCGGCGAAGAACTCCGACACGAACCGTGTGTCGTAGCCGATGACGATCCCGTTCGGCGCCTGGCCGGTCTCCTTCACGAACTCGGCCGTCCCCTGGGTGGCCTCGCGTACGTGGGCGTAGGTGTAATCCTCGGCGACGATCGCGCGCCATCCATCGGTCCCGAACTTGACGATCCTGCTCATGGCTAGATCGTACGGGAAGGAAGAGGGATTTCGGCGCTCCTTACACCCTACTCCCTCACTTAAACCCGAGGTTGTTCTTGGCGATGTACTCGTCGCCGAGCAGTTCGAGCTGAACCCGGAAGTTGCGGTAGGGGATGCCGTTGGCGTTCACCCCGTCCTTGTCGTTTTCCTGGTGGTATTCGAACACCGCGGCCTGGAAGCGCTGCGTCCAGTGCATCTGGCCATCCGCCAGCCGGCGCTGCTTCGGTTCCTCTTTCGGATAGCCGAAGGCGTCCTCCTTGCCGTGCGTATCGAAGTACTGCTTGAAC
>JBOGTU010000177.1:0-6555 GCA_050695655.1 Chloroflexota bacterium
GGCTATGCTCAGGCCCACCAGGGCGCTGCCGGCCAGGTCGAACCGGCCCTCACGCCGCCCCGGCTGGCGTGGCAGCAGCGCAAAGGCCAGGCTCATGCCCAGCAAGCCGACCGGCACGTTGACGTAAAAGATCGATCGCCAGCCGAACCAGGTGAGCAGGGCGCCGCCCAGGGTAGGGCCAATCATGGAGCCCAGGGCGAACACGGTGGAGGTAAGGCCCAGCGCCTGCCCGCGTTGGTTGGCGGGGAAGGCATCCAGAAGAATTGCTGTTGAGGAGGAGATGAGCATGGAGCTGCCCACCGCCTGCAGCGCGCGAAAGCCAATCAACACCGGCACGCTGGGCGCGGCGCCGCACAGCACCGAACCAACGGTGAAGGCGATGAAGCCCCAGCTGTACAACCGGCCGCGGCCCAGCACGTCGGCCAGGCGGCCCATCGTGAGCAGCAGGCTGGTGAGCACCAGCAGGTAGCTCAGCACCACCCACTCCACCTGCGCCAGGCTGATGTGGTACTGCGACTGGAGCGCCGGCAGCGCCAGGTTCACCACGCTCACGTCGATCGACGCCATGAGCGACCCACAGCTGACCGTCACGAACACCCACCACTTGTTGGGCGCGCGCAGGCCGGCGTTCACTCCCAGCCGCGCCGGCAGCTTCAGGGCAGCACTCGCGAGATCAAGTCTCCAGCGTACCCCACGCGCTCACCGCGCTGGCTATCCAGCCTGTGCAGCTGGCGAATGGCCCTGAGAAGGATGACGGAGAGGCGTCCTACCGCTCCGCCGTGGCGGCGTGGGCGCCCGCGACCCTGGCAGCGCTTCTGGCGCGGGTGGCGCTGGAGGCGACGGCGCTACAGGGGGCGGCGACCGGCGGCCCAGGCGATGCCGCGGCGGATGAGCTCCTGGTACACGGGCAGCTCCCACGGGCCGCGGCGGTCGGGAGTATCCGGCCACTCCGGCCGCGGCTTGTCGAAGGGGCGATTGGCGTGGCCCAGCGCCAGATACAGCACGCCGCCGCTGCCCACGGGGCGGCGATACATCAGCGGGCGCACGGCGTTGGGGTGGGTGTGCCCCATGGCATCGCCTCCCCACTCCGTTTCCAGCAGCACCTCGATGTCGTCGCGCTGCTCGATGACATACAGCTCGTCGTCCACCTCGAAGTGCGCGGCCATGCCCTCCAGCAGCGGATCGGCTGCCTTGGCCACATCCACGCTGTAGTGCATGTACGGCGGGTGCGCCAGGAAGCGGGAGCCGAGGATGCCGGGCAGGTGCGGATTCTCCTTCACCGAGTTGCTGGCGTGGATGGCAAACCAGCGGCCGCCGTTCTCCAGGTAGCTGCGTAGGGCCGCGCACTGCTCATCGCCCACGGGCACCTGAGAGGTGTAGGTGACCAGCATCTCGGCGTTGAGGATGGCCGGCGCGTCGTCATAGTTGTTGGCCACGTCCGTTCGGATGTTGCCCGCGTTGTACAGCGCCTGGTGCAAGCGAATGCGCGCCGAATCGAAGTCGTGGTTGCGGGCGGGGCTGCCGCAGATGAGGTAGGCCAGCGTTGGCACAGTGATGCTCATGCCCGTAACGGTACGTCGCCCTGGCGCAACGGTAAAGCCGGAGACGCACATCGACGAAAGGCGTGGCTGCCCCACTTCGCGCGGCTGGGGTGGTGCCCGCGGGGGAGAGATGCGCATCAGCGAAAGTTGTGGCCCTCGGGTGCCAGCAGGTGCGAGTCCACCAGCAACGGCTCAACGTGCTCGGCCCGCAGGTTGATGTTCGGCCCGCGCCGCTGCACCTGGCCGTGAACCTTCACCAGCGGCTGCAGCCGAATGACCTCCCGCTCGGCTTCAAACAGGTCCTTGTACACCACCACGTTGATCACGCCGAACTCATCCTCCAGCAGCAGGAAGACGATGCCCTGGGCTGTTCCTGGCCTCTGGCGGCACACGACCAGCCCAGCGGTGGTGATGCGCTGGCCCTCTCGCACACCGGCCAGGTCGCGGCTGGGGACCACGTCCGGCAAGTGATGCCGCAGCAGAGCGAAAGGGTGCAGATCCGGCGAGAGGCCCATGAGCTCGTAGTCCGCCTGCAGGCGCTCCCAATCGGTGAATCCGGGCAACTGCACCATGTCCTGCTGGAGGGGCAGGTCCAGTTGCGGCTGGCCTGGCTGGCGGGAGCGGTAGAACAAGCCCAGCTGCCACAGCAGCTCACGCTGCTCCAGGCCAAACTCCTTGAAGGCGCCGGCCAGGATGAGGCTCTCGATCTGATCGCGGGAGAGGTCCGTACGCTGGCTGAACTGGAACAGTGACGCGAAGGGGCCGCGCGCTTCCCGCTCGGCCACAATGCCCTTGGCGGTTTCCAGCCGCACCGTCTTCACGCTCTCGAAGCCCAGCCGCACCCTGCCCGTTCCCTCTACCCAGCACTGCGCTTGGCCGCGGTTGATGCTCGGCGGCAGAAACGTCACCTGGTGGCGCCTGGCATCGCCCACCAGCACCTCCAGGCTGTAGAAGCCCATGGGCTGGTTGTTGAACAGCGCGCAGTAGTACTCCTCCGGGTAGTGGTAGCGCAGCCAGGCTGACTCGTAGGCCAGGAGGGCGAAGGCCACGGCATGGCTGCGGGGAAAGCCGAAGGCAGCGAAGCCCCGGATGCTGGCAAAGATGTGCCCGGCCGTGGCCGCCGGCATGCCGTGCTTGTGCCAGCAGCCCTCCACGAAGCGCTGCTCGAACACGTTGACCGCCTCCTCGGAGCGCTTGCGGCTGATGGCCCGGCGCAGCCGCTCCGCCTCGCCCACGCTGAAGCCCGCCGCCTCCATGGCGATCTGCAGTACCTGCTCCTGGTACAGCACCACGCCGAGCGTGTCCCCCAGGACACCCTCCAGGCAGGGGTGTGCATAGTGCACCGGCGCGTGCTTGCCCTCGCGCCGCAGGCGCCGGTACTCCATGTACGGGTGCAGCGCCCCACCCACAATGGGCCCAGGGCGAACGATGGCCACCTCCACGGCCAGATCGTCGAGGTTGCGGGGCTGGGTGATGGTGACGGTTTGGATCTGCGCTCGGCTCTCGATCTGGAACAGTCCCACGGTGTCGCCCGCGCAAATCCGGTCGTACGTGGCCGCTTCCGCATGGTCGATGCGGCCGAGATCGGGCACCTCCTTGCCACGCGCTTGGATGATGTCCAGGCAGTTGTCCACCAGGGAGAGCATGCCCAGCGCCAGGAAGTCGATCTTGATCATGCGCGCGTCGTCCACCGAGTCTTTGTCCCACTGGATGACGTAGCGCCCCTCCATACGTGCCGGCTCAACTGGGACCGAGTCTTTGATCGATCCCCGGCAAAGGACGATGCCGCCCACGTGCTGGCCGATGTGCCGTGGGAAACCCGCCAATTGTGACGCCTGCTCGATGAGATGGCGCCACAGGGGCTGGTCCACCTTCGCCGCCAGCTCCGGGATGCGTTGCATCTCCCGTTCAAGGCCTTCGCCACCCCACGTGTCCGCCATCTTGGCCAGCTTGGCCACCTCCAGCTCCGGCAGCCCCAACACCTTGCCCACGTCCCGCACGGCGGACCTCGTCCGATAAGTGGAAAAGCTGCACAGCAGTGCCGCCCGGTCTCGATCGCAGTGCTCCCATACCCGCTTCAGCAGCTCCTCGCGAATGTCGCGCGGGAGATCGAGATCAATGTCCGGCACGGAGGTGAATTCATCGCTCAGAAAGCGCCCCAGGAAGAGGTCGTTCGCGATGGGATCGATGTGCGATAGGCCAATCAAGTAGCAGACCAGCGAGCTGACGGAGGAGCCGCGACCGCGACCGATCGGCCGCACGTCCGCCGGCAAGCTCTTGTCCCGCTGGTGCAGCTCGTAGGCAATGTCCGCGGCCAGGGCCAGCAGGTCGTAATAGGTGAGGAAGAAGCCGCTGAGGTTGTGCTTGCGGATGAGCCGCAGCTCCTCCTGCAAGCGTGACTGTGCTGTGTGGTGGTGCTCGTGCCCCGGCGGGTAGCGCCGATCCATGGCCGCCCGGCAAATGGCTTCCAGGTACGCATCCACCTCGGCTCGCTGCGAGCTGAAGAGATAGCCCTCGTCCCGCTCGGCGTTGGGCCGGCCGGCGAACGAGGCCTCGCCGGAAGGGGGCGCCGAGAGCTGCGCCAGCGCCTGCCGGTAGTAGCCTTCAAAGGCCGGCTCGTGCTTGCGCCCCGCGGGAATGTGGTAGTCGGGGAACTCGTACACCAGCTGCCGGTACAGGTTGAAGCCGCAGCGATCGGCAATCTCCACGGTGTTGCGCAGCGCCAGCGGCAGTTCCTGAAAAAGCTGCGCCATCTCTTCCGGTGACTTGAGGTAGAACTCCGAGTTGGGCCGCCGCAGGTCGTGTGAGGCGTGCAGTGTGGTGCGATGGCGGATCGCCACCAGCACGTCCTGCAGGCGGTGCCGCCCCTGCACGTGGTAGTGCACGTTGTTGGTGGCCACGTAAGGCAAACCCAGTCGCTGAGCCAGGTCCAGCAGCCCCAGCAGCCGCTGCCGGTCGCCCTGCACGTAATTCTGCTGCAGCTCGATGAAAAACTGGCCAGGACCAAAGCAGTCGCGGTACCACTGCGCGGTTTCGAGCGCCTCGGCTGCTCGGCCGGCGACGATCAGCGCTGGCACTTCGCCCTGGGCGCAACCCGAAAGCGCGATCAATCCATCCGCTCGGTAGGCCAGCTCCTCCAGCTCGATGCGCGGCTCATCCTTGGTGTGGTGGTCGAGGTAAGCGTGGCTCAGGAGCTGGCACAGGTTGCTCCAGCCCGTGGGCGTTTCCACCAGCAGGGTGAGGTGATGGCCGTTGGCCAGGGTCACCTCGGCGCCGCTGATGCCTCGCAGCCCCAGGTCGTGCGCCTCTTTGGAGAAGGCCATGGCACCGTACACCGCGTCATGGTCGGTCAGGGCCAGCGCGCGATAACCCAGCTGCAGGGCACGCTCGATGAGCTCTCGCGGCCACGACGCTCCCTCGCGCAGGGAGTAGCAGGAATGGCAGTGCAGCTCCGCGTATTCGACCATGCACTTCTCCGGCTTTAAGAACGTTTGTTCTATTTCAGGGAGCTAGAGCATAGCGGGGCTGCCTCCAGCGATCAACAAACTGGCGTCACTGGGGAGCTCAGGGCTTGTTTGGTGTGAAGATGTATGCGTGCATATGACCATCAATAGAGCCATAGCCAGTTATTTGACCCAGGCTGTTGATGCCGCTCGCGTTCGCCAGCTGCCAGCCGGAGCCAGGCGGCAGCAGGCTGTTCAAGTCCACCATCCCCGCACCGGCCGTCCACATGAACGCGCGGCTGTAGCCCGCGGTGTCATAGCTCATGCCCACAACCTGCCCCTGGTTGCTGATAGCCTCTGCCTCACTGGCTGGCAGGCCTGGCAGCGTCCCCAGCGCCAGCATGGCGCCACCTTCGGTGATAAATGCGCGGCACGTGCGATTGGCACCGCTGGAAGAACAGCCAACCACCTGGTCCAGGCTGTTGACAGCCGTGCCGTAGGCCGACACGTCGCCGGCCAGCGTGCGCAGATCGTGAATGCCAGAGGCATTCTTCAGGAAGACGTGCTCACCCCGGCCAGAGGCAAAGAAGCCGGTGATGTCGCCCGCGCGGTTCACTGAATCCGCGGCGGAGTCCCGACCCAGGCCGGCCAGCGGCTGAGCGCCCCTGGCATCGTGGATGAACGCCTGCTGGCCATTCGCGTCGTTCGCCACGCCAACCACTTCGCCGGCGCTGTTGATGCTTCGTGCGTGTGTCGAATCGCCGCCTTGCACGCCCAGGTCTTGCATCGTCCCGTTCTGATAGAGAAACGCATGCGCATTGGAATCGAAGCCGCCACTAAACGAATCACCCACCACTTGACCCACGTTGTTGATGCCGCGGGCCTCGCTGTACCAGCTCTTCTTGAGTGTTCCCAGGTCCACCATGCTTCCGTTCTGGTAGAGGAAGGCGTGAATGACCCCGGCCGCCGTGGCCGACGCACCCACGACCTGTCTCTGGTCATTGATAGCGTTGCCGCGGCTCATGATGCCGCCCAGGGTGCCCAGATCGGTGATGCTGCCAGCCCTGGGTGCCGCGTGAGCCGGCTGCTCTCGGGGAGCCAGCGAGAGTGCAGCACCCAGCATCACGGCGGGTAAACCTCGGAAAATCAGGCGCTTCAGAAACATCTGCTTTCTCCACCCGTGCTTGCTCACGGGGTTGCTGTTGATGTAGCTGTTGGTGTCGCTGTCGATGTCCGGGTGGCCATCGCGGTTCCGGTTGCGGTGCCCGTGGTCACGGCCGTCGCCGTTGGCGTGCGGGTTGGGGTGGGCGTGCTGGTTGAGGTTGCCGTCGTTGTCGCGGCTGGTGTCGCCGTCGCGGTGCCCGCGAGAGCGATGCTCGCGTGCGCCGGGGCTCGGCCCGAGCCCGCTGTGTAGTGGCTGGCGACTTCGCTGGCGCTCAGCCCTCGGTTGTACAGCGCGACCTCGTCAAAGCTCCCCGCGTTGGCGAACGTGTCCACGTCCTTCCCCACGCGCAGGTCCTGGTACGGGTCGCTGATGCTGCCACTCGCCGCGGTGCTCCCAACCGCTGCCC
>JBOGTU010000178.1:0-17224 GCA_050695655.1 Chloroflexota bacterium
GTTGTGGAAAGCGCCGGAAGGCGGGACGCAGATTGAAAATCCACGTGTCCGCGGTTCGATTCCGCGTCTCGGCACAAGAATCGACGGGTCCTGTATGATATCATACGGCGAGCCCGTGCTGTCATCCGGCGAATGAAGCAACTCATCACCCGGATCGATGACAGCTTGGCAGAGGCCATCAGAGAAGCCGCGGCCGACGCTGGGCAGTCTGTGAATGCGTACATCACCAAGCTGTTGGAGGTCAACGTTGAATCACGACGTCCCGCCTCCACTGTTAGGAGCGTGTGGAGGCGACGAAACAGCGCGCTCCTGGCGAGCCGGCGTACATCGGAGGCAGTCTTCGGTTCCGTGCTTCCGGCGAGCGACTCCCCGGAACAGAAGTGCATCGTGCCGCCGGGGTGAGTGGCCAGGGCTATTGCCGCTGACCGCTCGGCCTGATGACCATCTACACGGACACCATCATCCTGGGGAGCGTCTATCTGACGGATGAGGCCAATTCCGCATGGATCACCGAGGTTGAGCTCACGGGCACAGATCCCGTGGTCACGTCTCAATTAACCGATGTTGAGATGGCGGGGCTGTTCAGACGCGCACACGACGATGGCCGTGTCACTGAGCCGGAAATGCATTCACTTCTCCGCAGGTATGCGACCGACACTGCTGACGACGGACCGATTGCCGTCCTTAAGCTGACCCCTGCCTTACTGCAACGGGCGGTGGGGCTCATCTTGCGCGTGGGCGCTCGCAGCCCCGATGTCATCCACCTCGCCGCGGCAGCCCAGCTGGGCGAACAGACGGGCGAGTCCGTCGCGCTGCTCACCGCGGACATCAGGCAAGCTCGCGCAGCCCGCACCCTGGGCCTGCCGCTGCATCCTCGTTCGCCCGGCTGAATCGCCCGGCTGAATCGCCCCGCCGGATGCCTACCTAACACAGACAGCCCCCTCCAGCCAGCTCCTATAGAGCGAGCCAACAGTATTCAAAACGGTTCCTCTCCCGGCTGGGAGAGGCAAGTGAGGGCGGGCGCATCTCACTTCAGGCGCGGCCCGAGCCGCTGCCACAAACCAAGCCTACCGACGCTTTTGTTACAGAACACTTAAGCTTAAGGCCGGTAGATTTGCAACTCTGGAATTCGGCTGAAATGGCGGATGTTCCTGGTAAGCAGTGTCAGGGCATGTTCAATGGCCGTTGCCGCGATGAGAAGGTCCATATCCGGGATAAGCTGACCCCGCCGCCTCAGATCATTTCGGATGCGGGCGAAGCGCTCCATGACCCTCTCGCTGAATCCGAGCAGATCGTATCCCGCGATGAATTGACGGAATCGCGACAGATGCGAATCTGGATCAGGGAAGCCGAACGCACCCTCGAATAGTTCGCCGACAGAGATGAGGCTTATAGCGGCCCCGTCGTCAACGAGCCCGTCGAGCACTTCAACGGCCGACGGGATGCCTGCGAGTACATCAATGATCCAGTCACTATCGAGCAGGTACTTCACGGCGTCGTTATCGGCCGAGATCCCTCCTCACGCGCTCGATAGACATCGCGTTTCATCTTCTCAGTGTCGAGGTCACGCCAGCTGCCGGCCACGGCACGCAGGGCAGCACGCGCGGCCGAAGGATCGTAGCTGCGCAAGGATGCTTCTGTGCCCACTTCGACAACATCAACCCGAAAGAGCGTGCCGTTCTTTTCTAGGAGCAGCGGAGACTTGGCGGCCATATCGAGAATCCCGGCGAGTTCACTGTCGGGACGAACCGTGATTTTCTTAGCTTCGATTGGCATCGGCGCCCACTCCGCACCTGCATTCTGAACGCATTATACACCAAGCTAGCAAGCAGTGCGAAACCTCATGAGGTTTGCAGCCGGACTCTAGCCGCTTTCCTGGCAGCTCGAGAACGCACCGCAGCGCCCCCCTCATGAGTCCCATCGGCACACCGCCGGCGCATTCTAAGTCCCGCGTGGCACTGGCGCCTTCGGGCCTTCGGCGGCCAGTTTGACAAATGATCTGCTTCTGACCTAGATTCGGGCCATCAGATTGCGAGGAGGCCAACCATGGATAGCACACTTGGGGCCCCGATCAGCCGGCGTGCCTTTGTGCGCGTTGCCGGCGGAGCCGTAGCCGGGACAGGCGCGGGCTTGCTGCTCGCCGCGTGTGGCAGCGGAACGGCGGCTCCGGCCAGCAGCTCGGCAGCGGCACCAGCGTCGTCGGCGGCACCTGCCTCGGTTTCGGCGTCGGCCGGGAGCAGCGCATCGGCCTCGCCCGCGGCCAGCGTTGTTGGCGCGGCCCAGGCAGGCAAGGCCAGCAGCGCACTGCCCAACTACATCGCGCCGAACCTGGCCGCGAAGCCGGATTTCGACGCGCACGATCCGCGCGTCACCCTGGCCTGGAACAACTACCCGAAGAGCCCGCCTAAGTCCTGGAACAAGCCCGCGCCCGGCACCGGCAGCAAGGTGACGGCATTCGTGGTGGACTACTACCCGGCACCCACGCCCTACCCCAGCAACCCCACCTGGCAGGCGGTGAACAAGGCGCTCAACTCTGACTTCCAGATGAGCCAGGTGTCCGGCGTGGACTACGCGCTGAAGATGGGCACCATGATGGCCGGGAACGACATTCCAGACATCATCCATCTCTACGGCGGCCTCACCAGTGCGCGGGTGCCCCCCGGCACGGCCGAGTTCATCATGAGCCAGTGCGCCGATCTCACGCCGTACCTCGCGGGCGACGCCATCAAGGATTACCCCAACCTGGCGGCGATCCCCACCTATGCCTGGAGCAACTCCGCCAGCGTGATCGGCGGCAAGCTCTACAGCTGGCCAATCCACCGCTATTTGCCCGGTGCCGGCGTGTACTTCTTCAAGAACCTGGACATGTGGAACAAGAAGATCGGCGCCAGCGTGGCCGCGCCCAAGGACGCGACTGATCTCAGGAAGATCATGACCGAGCTGAACGACCCCAAGAACAACGTGTGGGCCATTGGCAACACCGTTGGCGGCGTCCAGAACATGGGTATTCTCGGCTACAGCAGCATGTTCGGCGCGCCCCAGAATTGGGGCCTCAATGGCTCCGGCGTGGTCCGCGACCGCGAAACCGAGGAGTACAAAGCCGCGGTTGGCTATGTTCGGGACTTGTGGGCGGCGGGGCTCATGTGGCCGGATGGCGTGAACACATCCGTCAACTCGCGCACGAACTTCATTGCCAAGCGCTTCGCTCTCTCGGTGGAGGGCTTCGGCAACTCCTGGAACGACTTCTGGCTGCGCGGCCTCACCCAGGCGCATCCGCCGACGCTGTTCGACATCATCCTGCCCTTCAGTGGCGATGCGAAGACGAAGGTGCAGAGCTACATCAGCGGCGGCTTCATCTCCACCGACGTCATGAAGAAGGGCAGCCCGGACCGCATCAAGGAGCTGCTGCGCATCGTCGACTATCTGGCCAAGCCGTTCGGCACCCAGGAGGACCTGCTCATCACCTACGGCCTGGCGCCGGCCGACTACACCATCGGCCCCGATGGTAACCCCAACCTCAGCAGCAGCGGCAAGGACCGATCGCAGTACGTGCCCTGGCAGTACCTGAGCGACCGCCCCTACGCCACCTACTACGCCGGCATCCCGAACTATGCGCAGCACGTGCACGAGGTGGAGATCAAGCTGGTTGATCCGAAAATCGCCGTCGCCGACGTGACCCTCGGCTATCTCTCCAAGACCGCCAACTCGTCCCAGGGCAAGATCGCCGAGCAGAAGTTCCTCGACGGGCTGAACTCGATCATGCTGGGCCGCCTGCCCATGAGCAACTACGACGGCCTGGTCAAAGCCTGGCAGGACTCGGCCGGCACCACGATCAAGAAGGAGTACAACGACGCGATAGCCGCCGCGAAGAAGTAAGCTCGGCCCGCAAGACAGGCAGCCGCCGGAGGTGCATCCTCGGCGGCTGCCTGCCAGAGGGTTCAAAGGGGGGTGGCCGTTCACGGAAGCTCGCTCCGGGCTTGCCGATGGCGGCCGGTCCAGGCTGGGCGGTCGGCCTGCACGAAGGCCAGAGCTGTGGCTGTGGATATGGATGTGCATCGCCTTCGCTGGCGCCGCGGATGTTCGGGTGCGAGACTGAACGGCGTGGCAGATGGGTTCGAGTTCAAAAAGCGTGCCGAACGGGCCGGTGGATCGCTGACCCAGGCGGCTGCCTCGGCGCGGGAACAGGGTTGGCTGTGATGCGCGCCGTGGTGAAGATGGCGGCGGCGCCGGGCGCGGTGGAGTTGCGCGACCTGCCGCTGCCGAAGCCAGGCGCAGGCGAGGTGCTGCTGCGGGTGGCCGCCGCATCTATTTGCGGCAGCGACCTGCACTTCTTCAATTGGGACAGGGTGGCGCAAGTCTTCTTCGAACCCCCCATGACCATGGGGCACGAGTTCTCCGGCACGGTCGAGGCGCTCGGAGCCGGTGTGCGGGGCGTAGCGCTGGGCCATCGCGTGGCCGCGGAATCCGTGGTGTACTGCGGAGCGTGCCCGGCCTGCCGGCGCGGCAGCACGCAACTGTGCGCCAACCGGCGGCTGTTTGGCATCCACCGGGCCGGAGGCATGGCCGAGTTTGCCTGCGTGCCGGCGCAGCTGCTGCATGTGGTGCCCGCCAGCTTGGATGTGCGCCAGGCCGCGATTTTGGAGCCGGCGGTGGTGGCGCTGCACGGCGTGCTGCTGCAGCCGCCCCAACCGGGCGATCGAGTGCTGGTGCTGGGCCCCGGCCCCGTGGGCCTGCTGGCTGCTCAGGTCGCGCGCGCTATGGGCGCTCGGGTGTTGGTGGCCGGCACGCCGGCCGATGCCGCCACACGGCTGACGGTGGCCCGCGAGTTGGGCCTGGAAACACTGGATCCCAGCGCTTCGGCGGCCGACGCGGCGCGGGACACGGCCGGCGGCCTGGCCGACCTGGTGGTAGAGTGCTCCGGTTCCGGGGCCGCGCTCGCTTCCGCGCTGGCCGCCGTGCGACCCGGTGGGGCCATCACCCTGATCGGGCTGTTCGGGGCGCCGGTAGAGGCAGACCTGTCCGCGGCGATCCGCAAGGAGCTGACCATTCGCGCCAGCTACATCGGCACGCCGGATGATTTTGAGCGCGCACTCGGCCTCATCGCCACGGGCGCGCTGCAGGTGGGCCCGCTTCTCGCGCCCTACCCGCTGGAGCAGGCGCTGCGCGGCTTCCAGGACGCGCTCGATCGCACGGTCATGAAGCCGCTGCTGCTCCCTTAGAAGTTTGCCGGCCCGCCGAGCGGCGCTGCCCCGAACCTCTGCCGGGGCAAGCGCCGCCGCGTCTTCAAGCTATCTGATCGAGGCGGGCTGCTGCAGGCGGGTCAGACCTTGGCCATTTTGGGGAAGACTTTGGCCGGGTTGTGGTGGAAGATGTCCATCTTGTCCTGATCACTCAGGAAGCTGAACTTCGAAATCTCCGGCACCAGGTCGTCGCCCGACTTGCCGGTTTCCGGCCGAATGGCACGCCCGGAGCCCGGCGCTTCGGTGCCGAAGCACATGGACGGCACACCGCGCTGCTTGATGGCCGCTTCGAGGAAGATCAGGTCGTAGCCGCAGGTGTCGTAGAAGAGGTTCTTGGTGAGGTCCTTCTGCGCCAGGTGCGGGTCCGTGGGAATGAACCGGTTGAGCGCGCCACCACAGTGGCAAACGATGACCTTGAGCTCGGGATAGCGCTGGAACACATCGCCGTGCGAGAGGAACTGGCCGGCCAGGTACTGCTCGGTGAGGAAGCCCAGCTGGTAGTTGTGCGGCACCACGCGGAAGCGCCGGTCCTGCACGTTGGTGCCGTGGACGATGATCGGCACAGCGTTCTTCTGGCAGTACTCGTACAGGGGGTACCAGTACGCTTCGTGCATCCCGGGGGTGTCGTGCAGACCAGTGGGGTCGGGGCTGGCGTAGGCGGCGATGAAGCCGTACTCCTTCACGCAGCGCTCCAGCTCGGGAATGCAGTGGCTGATGTCGTCGGCGGTGGCGTTCTGGGGCAGCTGGGCCGCGCCCATGAAGCGATCCGGGAAGGCGACGCACTGCTTGTGGATGCTGTCGTTGATGTACTGCGTCCAGGGGGGCAGCAGGTGGTCTGGCATCCAGCCCAACATTTGGAACGGCCGCGGCCCAATGATCTGCACGTCAATGTTGCGGGCGTTCATGTAGTCCACGTGCGTTTGCGCGGACCGCTTGAAGTCCTCATCGGCCATGCCGGGGCGCGGACTGCCGCCATGCGAGAGGGGGCTGGGTGTGGCCATGTTTGAGGCCATCATCAGCATGAGGTAATTTTGGCCGGCCGGTGGAGCAGTGACATGCCCGTGGACGTCCAAAACTTTGGTGCCGTTGTACATCGTGTCTCCCTTTCTAGAAGCTGACCAGGGTTCTGGTGGCAATCCTTATATCACAGCTCGCTGAGCAGCGCGGCCTTGAGTGGTGCAGAAAATGTGTGCCGGAAAACATCATGGCAGGGTGGCAGTTTGCTGGTTTTGGGATGCTCGCGGCCCTATAATCGGCCCGTACCCTTGACCAATTTCGCGCACCTTCACGTCCACACGGAGTTCTCCCTGCTGGATGGTTTATCCAAAGTGGAGTCCCTGCTGGACCGTGTGCAGGAGCTGGGCATGACCTCCGTGGCAATGACGGATCACGGGAATATGCACGGCGCGATCGACTTCTACAAGGCGGCCAAGGCGCGCGGCCTCAACCCCATCGTGGGGGCCGAGATCTACGTTGCCGAGCGGCGGTTATACCAGAAAGAGGGCCCGCTCGATCGCGAGAACTACCACCTCACCTTGCTGGCGCGCGACCTCGACGGCTACAAGAACCTCATGCGCATCCTCAGCATCGCCCATCTAGAGGGGATGTACTACAAGCCGCGTGTGGACCATGAGGTGCTGCGCGAGCACAGTGGTGGCCTCATAGCGCTGTCCGGCTGCTGCGGCTCCGAAGTGTCCCAGGCGATCCTGCGCAACAACCCCGAGCGAGCAACGCGGCTGGCCGAGGAATATCGCGACATCTTTGGCGCCGAGAACTACTACTTCGAGCTCCAGATGCACGAGCTGGAGGAGCAGCGGCGGGTGAACGCCGGCCTGCTGGAGATGGCCTCCCGCCTCAAGGTTCCCATCGTCGCCACCAACGACTCGCACTACACCCGCAAAGAGGATGTGAAGGCGCACGACATCCTGCTGTGCATCCAGGTCGCTAAGGATTATGACGACCCCAATCGTTTCCGCCTCACCGGAGAAGACTTCTACATCCGCTCGCCCGAGGAGATGGCCGAGCTGTTCAAGGACACGCCGGAGGCCATCGAGAACACGCTGGCCATCGCCGATCGCTGCCATCTCGAGATCCCCATGGGTAACTGGATCCTGCCCAACTATGCGCCCCCGGGCGGCGCCGCGCCGGAGGAATACATCCGCGACGTGGTCCACCAGGCCATGGAGGAGCGCTACGCACCGGTGGGCGACGAGGTGCGCCAGCGCGTGGACTACGAGCTGGATGTGATCGCGGAGAAGGGCTACTCCACCTACATGCTCATCGTGGCCGACTACGTGAACTGGGCCAAGCAGCAGGGCATCGCGGTGGGGCCGGGGCGCGGCTCGGCCGCCGGCAGCGTCGTCTCCTACCTGCTCAAGATCACCGGCCTCGACCCCTTCTTTTACAAGCTGCCCTTTGAGCGCTTCCTCAACCGCGAGCGCCCCAGCGGCCCCGATATCGACATGGACTTCTCCGACAAGCGGCGCGACGAGGTGCTGGCCTACGTCGTGCAGAAGTATGGCGAGGACCGTGTAGCACGCATCTGCACCTTCGGCACCATGGGCGCTCGTGCCGCCATCCGCGACGTAGGCCGCGTGCTGGCTGTGCCCTATGGGGAGATCGATCGCATCTGCAAGCTCATCCCGCCCGACAAGCCCACTGTGGCCACCAGCATCGCCATGGCCCTGGAGCAGGTGGCCGAGCTGCGCACACTGCGTGACGGCACCTCCAAGGTGGCTGAAGTGCTGGCGCTGGCGCAAACGCTGGAAGGCACCGTGCGGCACGTCTCTATGCACGCTTGCGGCGTGGTGATTGGCGATCGTCCGCTGGTGGAGTACCTGCCGCTGATGCGGCCTTCCGGGTCCGCGGCAGCCTCCGCTTCGGGGGTGGCAACGCTGGCCCCGGCGCCGGAGTGGGCCGACGATGAGGACCCCGCCAGCGGCACGCCCGCTGGAGACGCGCTGCCCAGCACATCGGCGGGACTAGCGCTGGTGTCGCAGTACGAGTTCAACGCCGTCGAGAAGACCGGCCTGCTGAAGATGGACTTCCTGGGCCTCATCAACCTGTCCATGATCGAGAACACCATCGCCTTCGCGCAGCAAACGCAAGGCGTGGAGATCGACATCAGCGCGATCCCGTTGGACGACGCGGCCACCTATGAGCTGTTTGGGAGTGGCGAGATGACCGGCATCTTCCAGATGGAATCGGCCGGCATGCGTCGCTACGTGCAGCAGCTCAAGCCCAGCAGCATTTTCGACATCGCGGCCATGGTTGCGC
Organism: Chloroflexota bacterium; assembly: GCA_050695655.1. Classification (GTDB taxonomy): domain Bacteria; phylum Chloroflexota; class JAJPGV01; order JAJPGV01; family JAJPGV01; genus DATKQD01. The sequence continues at coordinate 8,517 of JBOGTU010000178.1, forward strand.
TCTTCCGACCTGGCCCCATGAACACCATTCCCATGTTCATCGAGCGCAAGCACGATGCCTCCAAAGTGGTGTATCTGGACCCGCGCCTGGAGCCAATCCTCCGGGAGTCCTACGGCGTCGTGACCTACCAGGACGATGTGCTGCTCATTGCCGTGCAAATGGCCGGCTTCTCCTGGGCCGAAGCGGATGCGCTGCGCAAGGCAATGGGCAAGAAGATCGCGGTGGAGATGGAGGCCCAAAAGGAGAAGCTGCTCTCCGGCCTGGTGGCCAATGGCGCCGACTTTGGGCTGACGGATGACAAGGCCCGCCAGCTGTGGACGCTGATCGAGCCTTTCGCGGGCTACGGTTTCAACAAGGCCCACGCCGCCAGCTATGGCCTGGTGGCCTACCAGACGGCCTACCTGAAGGCCAACTACCCCGTGGAGTTCATGACCGCGGTGCTCAGCGCGCAGCAAGGCAACGCGGAGAAGGTGGCGGCCGCGGTGGCGGAGTGCCGGCGCATGGAGGTGCAGGTGCTTCCGCCGGACGTGAACGAGTCCCACCTTGACTTCACCATCGTGCCCTCCAAAGCGGCCGAGGAAGGCCGCTCGCACGCCATTCGCTTTGGGCTGGCGGCAGTGAAGAACGTGGGGCGCGGCGCGGCGCAAGCCATCATCCAGGCGCGCGTCGAGAAGGGGCCTTTCACTTCGCTGGAGGAGCTGTGCAACCGCATCGATCTGCACGAGGTGAACCGCAAGGTGCTGGAGGCGCTCATCAAGTGCGGCGCGCTGGATGCCTGCAGCGGGCGCCTGGGCGGCCGCAACGGCATGCTGGAGGCGCTGGAGCGCGTCGTTTCCGCCGCGCAGCAGACGCAGCGTGCCGCCGCCGTGGGCCAGAGCACCATGTTCGACATGATGCTGGTGGGTGGCAGTGGCAGCGACACGCCCGGCGACGACGGCCGCGGAGCCAGCGTTCCGTTCACCCCGCTGGACGACACGCCTTCCCGCTTGAAGCTGGCGTGGGAAAAGGAGCACCTGGGCCTGTATTTGAGCGATCATCCCCTCATGCCGCTGCAGGCCACGCTGGAGGCGCTCCGGACCGTGGCCATCTCCGACATCGAGCAGGATCTGGCGGGCAGCCGGATCACCATCGGCGGCATGATCAGTGCCCAGCGGAAGATCGTCACACGCCAGGGCAAGATGATGCTGGCCGCGACGATCGAGGACCTCACCGGCTCGCTGGAAGTCATCGTCTTCCCGCGCACGTACGACGAGACCGGCTCCCACTGGGTGGCCGAAGCGCCCGTGCTGGTGACCGGCAAGGTGGACTATAGGGACGACGTGCCACAGCTGCTGTGTGAAACCGTGCAGCCGCTGGAGGAGCTCATGGCCACCCGCGAGGTGCGCTACGTGCAGGTGGATGTGCCCGACACGGGCGATCAGGCCGCGGATGTGGAATGCCTGCGCAAGATCATCAGCGCGCTGCGGCGCTATCCGGGGACGGACCACTTTTATCTCTGCTTCCGCGGCGGCTATCGCCTGGAGGATGAGAACGCCACCACCTTCTGGAACCCCAAGCTGGAGCAGGACCTGCACCGCCTGCTGGGCCCCAGCCGCGTGCAACTGCTGCAGCCCGAGCAGGAGGCCTTCGATTACCAGGCCGAGCGGGTGGGCTGAGGGTGGGTAAGCAGTAGGAGAGTTGCGCTCAGGAGTGGGGCGAGGAGCTGGCCAGTGTGCTGCGAGCGGCTAGGCTGGAGGCAGGCGTGGCGGAGGGCTGCGTTGCCGGCGATGGCGTGGGCGAGGGCACCGAGGTGCTGGGGCTCGCCAGCGTCAGCGTGACGCTGCCAGGCTGAACGCCCAGCACCTGGAGCAATGGTGCCGCCACCTTCACAGACACGGTTTGGCTTCCTGCGCTCAGGCCCGTCGCGTCCACGGTAGCGGAGATCGAGTCGGCCCGGAGACTTGTCAGCGTGGCGGCACCGCCGCGCACTGTCACTTGCACTACCGCTGGCGAGATGGTGGCCTGCAGCCCGCTGGCTTCGCCCTTGGCTGTCACGTTCACCGGCAGCGTTTCCGTGGCGATGAGGGGGGCTACGGTGGCCGTCACCCGAATCTTGGGATTGCCTGAGACGAAGTAGGTGTTACTGGCGGGCAGTTCCTCCGATCGGACAAGCTGCCCGGTAGCGCCGGCCAGGTCCAGCGCCGGCACCTGTACTGAGGTGATGCTGCTGATCGCCGCGGGCGCGCCGGAGATCGTGACCGAGGGTGGCGCCACGGTGAGCGCGGTGAGCACATAGCCGCTTGCCACCTGCCCCACAGTGGGCACCGTGACCGGCACGGTTTTGGACCCCACCTGCTGCTCAACACTCAGCACCACGAGCACGCTGGCGGGATCCACCTGCACGCCGGTCACTACCTGGCCCTGGTTGTCCACCAGCGTGGGCTGCAGGCTCTCCGTCACCGCGCTGCGTACGCCGTCCAGGGTGGTGCTCACCGCCACGCGGCTCACGGATTGCACGGCCCCCTGCGCGCCGGAAAGCGTCACGTGATCGGGCGTGACGGTCTCCGTGGTCACACGGAAGCCATCCGGCAGTTTCCCCGTGGCATCGAGCTGCACACTCACCGTGCGTTTGAGCTGCGGCTCCAGGTGCACGGTGATGCGCCGCGGCTGCCAGTCCAGAATCTGGTATTCGGCCGATGACGTCACCTGCACGTCCAACGAGTGGATGCCGGCACCCAGCCGGCTCACATCCACGGAGGCCTTAAAGTCGCTTGATTGCAGGCGGCTCCAGGAGTCCTGGCTGGCGCGAATGCTCACCCGAACGCTTTGCGGCGCGCCCACCTGCACCAGAGTGGCAGGCAGATGAGCCAGCTCTACCGGCACCGGGTTGGGCAGCTGCCCTTCGCGGAAGGGGTTCTGCACCCAGGTGACGAGCATCCAGGTCACGCCCGCCAGCACCAGGGCGATGAGCGCGCGCCCGGCTATCGCCAGCCAGCGCCGCTCGGTTTTGGGCTCGCGGTCCTGGAGCAGCTTCATTGCGCGTGTGTGTGGGTCTCCAGCGTGCGCACTGGGCCGCGCTTCCTCCGGCGGAAGCGCAGCGCGCGCACGCGGGTGCCCTCGTATAGGCCCATGACCAGCGTCTCCAGCGCTTGTGGGCCGAGCCGGCGGTGCAGAGTGCCGTTCACCGCCACGGAAATGCTGCCGGTTTCCTCCGACACCACAAAGCACACCGCGTCCGTTTGCTCGCTTACCGAGAGGGCCGCCCGGTGCCGTGTGCCCAGCCCACGCGCCCGCAAGCTCTCGGTCAACGGCAGCACGCAGCGCGCGGCGACGATGCGGTTGCTGCTCACAATCACGCCGCCATCGTGCAGTGGCGAGCCAAGGTAGAAAATGGTCACCAGCAGCTCCGCCGTAACGTCCGCATCCAGCGCAACACCGCTGTCGGCGATGTCCTGCAGGCCGGTGTCACGCGCCACGGCAATAAGCCCGCCCAGGTGCAGGTCCGAGAGCCGCTGGCAAGCTGCCAGAATCTCGGACAGGGGCCGGTTAATGCCCGCGCGGCCGGCGATGGGCAGGTTGGTGAACTGCGTGGCCCGCCCAAGCCGTTCCAGCCCCCGCCGCAGCTCCGGCTGAAAGATGACCGGAATGGCCACCACCAATGCCGGCATCACCGTGCGGATGATCCAGTTCAGCACGGGGAAGGGTGAGAAGAGGCTGATCAGCGCGGCGGCGATGATCAGCAGGATCATGCCGCGCAGGAGCTGGACGGCGCGCGTGCCTTCGATGAGCCGCAGCAGGCCGTACGTCAGCAGGGCCACGAGGCCCAGATCGATGCCGGCGGACCAGGTGAAGTGGGAGAGAATCCAGGTGATCTGGCTCATGCCGAGCCCTCACGGGCCGCCGTGGACGGCGGCAGACCACGCCAGATGAACGAACACACCGCGTTCACAGCCACCAGCAGCTTGATGATAGCGAGCGCTGCCGGGCGCCGCGCGCACTTCGCTGGCTTCATGCTGCTCAGGGCAGAAATACCACCTGAGTGCGGCCATCGTGGCCGTGGATCGCTTCCACATCATCCAGGGAGGTGTAGAACACGACGCTGGGCCGCTCGGACAGCCAGGTCATGGCGACCCAGCCGTTGCTGAATACCACTCCCTCGGCCACCCAGCCGGTACCGCTCACGCCAGTGGTGTCCTCGCTGCGCCGCAGTTGAAAGAGCTTCACAGCATCCCCTCAAGCATCAGAGTCGCGACCTTCAGCGGGCGGGTGTGGCAGCACTTGTTTCTTTACGAGTTCCTCGCCCGACTGGGAGATCAACTGTGTTTCTGTCAAGACTTTGGTCTGGTGTCGACGCCCAATTCCTCAACTTGCCACATCCGCCACTTCGTTGCTCGCCGTGGGAACGCCCTCACCCTGCCCTCTCCCACTCGGGAGAGGAGCTCGATTGGCCCTACGCCCATACTTGACCTCCAACACCTTGTTTCCCCCGGCTGGGAGGCCAGGTGAGGGCGTTCTGCCAGCCAACATTGACGTGGCGGATGTTGTCCATTCGTCATGCGGAGCCTCCTCCCCTTCCGGCACCAGGATGGCTACCGGGAAGCGGCTCAGCACGTCTGCCACGCGCAGCCAGCGGCGCGCGCCGCTGCCCTGCGCCTCCACAGTCTCCCCCGTGAACCAATCGCGGTAGCGAGGGCGCGAGAGGCCGCGAACGGCCACTGTTGTGTCGCGCCACAGGGCCTCGCCCAACGGTGGCTCCAGCCTGCTGCCCAGGAGTCCGCCAATCAAAACCGGCACCAGGGCAATAATGCCGCTTCCGCCGCGCACCCGCGCAAAAGCACACACCTGCGAGCGGCGCGACCCGCTGGCCTGCAGTGGCAGGTAGCGCGCGTCCCGCGCTTGCATTACCTGGCGCCACGCTGCCCGGGCGGCCAGGCAGCGGTGCGTCGCGAAGAGCTTGATGCGCCCATCAAGGGCGTGCTCCAGCAGTTCCGCGCTCAAGCTCGGGCCGGCACAGCCGTCGGCCTCGCAGCCGCTGACCAGGTCCGCCAGCAGCCGCTGGCGCAGCTCAAAATCCACCGGCCTGCGGTTGTCCGGATCCACCAGGCTGAAGTCCCAGAGCTCGTTGCCTTGATAAAGGTCCGGCACACCCGGGCTGACCATCTTGAGCACCACTTGCGACAGCGAGTTGAACATACCGATGTACGCCACGCTCTCGCAAAACTGGCCCAGGTCCTTCACAAAGGTAGAGGCGTCAGCCGCCAGGATGGCCGCGATGAAGGCGGCCAGCGCGCCCTCATAGCCGGCGTTGGGCGTAATCCAGCTCGTCTGCACTTTAGACTCGCGCGCCGCTTTCAGCATGTAGGCGCTGATGCGCTCAGCATACTCCAGGTCCGCGGCGTCTCCCGCGCGCCAGGTGCCCACCAGTGTTTGGTACAGCAGGTACTCGTCATTGCGGGAGGGCGCCTGTGCACCATCCACCCGTTGCCGGGCGTGGCTGTTGAGCTTGCTCCAACGCCGCGCGGCCGCGCTCCACTGGCGCGGCATCTCCGACAAGGCCACCAGGCGGGCCCGCACGTCCTCGCTGCGTTTGGAGTCGTGCGTGGAGGTGGCCAGCAGGCTGTGTGGCCAGACGCGCTGCCGCTCCGCCGCCCGGGCATGGAATTCGCGCACGCTCAGCCCAAAGCGCTGAGGCGCGCCACCCACCTCGTTCAGCGCGCACAAGCGGTTGTAGGTGTAGAAGGCGGTGTCCTCCACGCCCTTGGCGCACACCGGGCCGGATGTCTGCTGCAGCCGGCTGATGAACTCCAGCCGCTCGGCCATATCCTCCGTCCCCGGCTGCACGCCCTCCAGGGTGACCGTGCGGTACACGAACTCGAACAGCGAGGGATCGGTGCGGCGGTTGCGGCGGATGGCCTCATCCGTGGCCTGCCGCACGAAGTGGCGATCGCTTTCGGTCATGGCGCCGCTGGTGGGATCGATGTACGTGCGGTACACCGGCAAGGCGGCGATGAACTCGCGCAGGGCGAAGACCAGGCTGTTGAGCGTCAGGTCGCGTGAGTGGCGGTTGCCCGCGGCTATGTGCTTGAGCCGCTGACCCAGGCGGTTGACCTCGCCCGGGAAGGAGATCAGCATGGCCGTCTTCTTGCCGCTGTTGGCCAGGTCCGCGTAGTCCAGGCGCTGGCCCACGAAGCGCAGCCATACGCGGTCCAGCGCGCCTCGGTTGGCGCGGTTCACGAACAGGCCCTGCACATCGTTGAGGAAGTCGTAGCCGGTGGTGCCATGCACCGGCCAGCTCGCCGGCAGCGTTTCGCCCTCGCTCAGAATTTTTTCCACTACTACCCAGGCCGGCGGCGGCGGGGGCGAGTCCGGCGAGCGGCGGCGCTCGGCATCGAAGCGCGCTTCCAGCTCGCGCGCCAGGTCGCGCTGGCTGCCGTCGGGCCGGGAATTCGTGCCCGTGCGCAGCCGCTGCAGGTTCGTGGCCACGAAGCATGCCCGCTGCAGCCGCCATAGGTGCTGCAGGGGATCTCGCAGCCCGTCCGGATGGTCAATGCGCAGCCCGGAAACAAGCCCTCGACCCAGCAGCACGAGCAGCAGCTGGTGGCTGGCGGTGAAGACGGTCTCGTCCTCCATGCGCAGGGCGATCAGGTCATTGACGTCGAAGAAGCGGCGATAGTTGATCTCCTCGGCCGCTACCCGCCAGTGGGCCAGCCGGTACGTCTGTTGATTCAGCAGCTCGTCCAGCGCATCGAAGGAGCTTGGTTGACCGACCTGTCCGTTGAGCCGTGAGAGCGTGCTGTCCAGCGCCTGGCGGAACTCGGGCGTATGAGCATACAGGGTACTGATCGCCTGTTTGATCGCCTCGCCGATGCGGAAGCGCCGCAGCCGGGTGGAAAGGCGCTGTGCGCGCCGCCGGGAGATGCGCCCCAGCAGGGCGACCAGTCGCGCAACCTCATCCGCGCTGCCGCTGACGGGGGCGGCCGCGAGCTGGTCGCGAGCCCGGGCCAGAATGCGGGAGGTGGACCCCGGGGAGAGAGGCAACTGGTAGTCGAAGTAGCGCACCTGCAGCACGCCGTCCGGGCAGCACAGGGCCAGCTCGCCGCGCTCCAGCACGTCGCCGTAGGCATCGCCCAAAATGGGCAGCAGCACCTTGCCGGGATCCTGGCCGCCCACCGGTGCCTCCCAATCCACGTCGAAGAAGCGGGCGTAGAGCGAATCCGTACCCTTCTCCAACACGTCCTGCCACCACAGGTTGTTGCCGTGGCCCACGCCCATGTGGTTCGGCACCCAGTCCAGCACCTGGCCCATGCCGCGCGCGCGCAACTCGGCCGCGAAGGCGGAAAACTCGCGCTCGCTGCCAATTTCCGAGTTCAGGGAGTTGGGGTCTGCCACGTCGTAGCCGTGGGTGCTGCCGGGCTGCGCGGTCATGTAGGGTGAGGCGTAGACGTGACTGATACCCAGCCGGCTCAGGTAGCCCAGCAGTCGCTGCGCATCCGTGAAGCCGAAGGCCGGCCCAAACTGCAGCCTGTAGGTGGCCAGCGGCGCGCTGGCTTCCCCCTCAGCCAGTTGTCACACCGCCTGCCGGCTGCCCTCGCGCAGGATGAACCAGTAGAAGCCGTGCGGCCCCAGAGCCAGCGCGTAGGGCTTATCGGTGATCTCCGGGAAGGCGTAGCCGCCGAACGGTTCCACCGGCGTGCTGCCGCGGTAGGCGGAAAGCTCCAGCTCCACGGGCTGGGCGAAGCGTGAGAGGTTGCACGCCACGAGCAGCCGCTCGCCTTCGTACTCGCGCACAAAGGCCAGCACGCGCGTGTTGGCCGGGTGCAGCATGGCCAGCGAACCCAGCGCCAGCGCCTTGTACTTCTTGCGCAGCGCCATGAGCCGCTTCATCCAGTTCAGCAGCGAGGTTGGCACGCGGGTCTGCGCCTCCACATTCACCGCCTGGAAGCCGTACACCGCGCTCGATACGAGCGGACTGTAGAGCCGCTCCGAATCCGCGCGGGAGAAGCCGGCATTGCGGTCGCCATTCCACTGCATGGGCGTGCGCACGCTGTTGCGGTCCCCCAGGTACACGTTGTCACCCATGCCGATCTCATCGCCGTAATAGAGCACCGGCGTACCCGGCAAGCTCATGAGCAGGCTGTTGAGCAGCTCGATCTGCCGGCGGCCGTTGTCCATCATCGGCGCCAGCCGGCGCCTGATGCCCAGGTTCACCCGCATCCGCGGGTCGAGCGCGTAGCTCGAGTACATGTAGTCCCGCTCGCTGTCCGTCACCATCTCCAGCGTCAGCTCGTCATGGTTGCGCAGGAAGATCGCCCACTGGCAGCTGTCCGGGATGCAGGGCGTGCGCGTCAGGATATCCACGATGGGCGTGCGATCCTCGCGGCGCAGAGCCATGAAGATGCGCGGCATGAGCGGGAAGTTGAAGGCCATGTGGAACTCGTCGCCCTCGCCCGCTCCGAGATAGTCGCGCACATCCTCCGGCCACTGGTTGGCTTCAGCCAGCAGCAGCCGATCGCCGTAGCGCTCGTCCACGAAGCGGCGCAACTGCTTGAGGAAGGCGTGCGTTTCCGGCAGGTTCTCGCAGCTGGTGCCCTCGCGCTTGAAGAGGTAGGGTACGGCATCGCAGCGCAGCCCATCCACTCCCTTGTCCAGCCAGAACCGCACCACGTCCAGGATGGCCTGGCGTACCCTGGGGTTGTCGAAGTTCAGGTCCGGCTGGTGGCTGAAGAAGC
>JBOGTU010000179.1:0-5675 GCA_050695655.1 Chloroflexota bacterium
AGCCAGAGGCGCGCGAGCTGGCGGCGCGCTTGCAGGAGTTGAACCTGGAACGCCAGCGCCTCACGCGTGAGGTGCTGACCGCGGCGCGACTGCAGGTGCTGGCGGCGGACCCCAGCCAGCTGGCCTACGTGGTGGCCGGCGAAGGCTGGACGCCAGGCGTGGTGGGCCTGGTGGCCGGCAGGCTCACCGAAGAGTTCGGGCGGCCGGTGTTCGCGCTGGAGCTGGGGGCTGATGTGTGCCGCGGCTCCGCACGGAGTGTGGAGGGGTTCGACCTGGTGGAAGCCATGAGCACCTGCGCCGGCTTGCTCACCCGCTTTGGTGGCCATGCCCGCGCGGCCGGCTTCACCCTGCCACGCGCGGCGTACCAAGACTTTTCTCGCCAAATTGTCGCCTGCGCGGGCGTTACACTGACTCCGCGGGATGTAGAACCAGTATTGGAGATCGATTCGGAGCTTAAGCCGCGGCACTTGAATTGGGACATCTATCGTGCCGTGCAGCAGGCCGCGCCCTTTGGCACCGGCAACCCCACGCCGCTGTTTCTCATCCGCGGCCTGCGCGCCCAGCGGGCGAGCGCCACCGGTAACCACCTGCGGTTGATGTTTTCTGCCGGCAGGCAGGTGATCGATGGCTTTGCCTACGGCCTGGGCGAATGCGCCGAGGAGATCCGGCGGCAGCCGGAATTGGACGTGGTGTTCGAGCTGAATGCCAGCGGGTACAAGGGCTACGAGACCCTGGAACTGCGGGTGAGGGATTGGTGTGGCCGCGACAATAACTGAAACCGACGAGCTCGTGGCCCGCGTACGCCGCTACCTGCCGGACGCGGACATCGGCCTGCTGGACCGTGCCTACAACTTTGCGCGCGATGCCCATGCCAGCCAGCGGCGCATCTCTGGCGGGCCCTACATCGAGCACCCCTACGCCGCGGCGCTCACGCTCGCGGACATGCAGCTGGACCTGCCTACAGTGTGTGCCGCGCTGCTGCACGACGTGCCGGAGGACACAGCCGCCACCCTGGAGGACGTGGAGCAGGAGTTCGGCCCCGAGATTGCCCGGCTGGTTGACGGTGTCACCAAGCTGAGCCGCATCAGCTGGGAAACGCTGGAGGAGAAACAGGCGGAGAACCTCCGCAAAATGTTCCTCGCCATGGCCGAGGATACGCGAGTGGTCCTCATCAAGCTGGCGGACCGCCTGCACAACATGCGCACTCTTGAGCCGCTGCCGCAAGGCAAGCGGCTCAAGATTTCTCAGGAGACGTTGGAGATCTTCGCTCCCCTGGCGCACCGGCTGGGCATCTGGGAGATGAAGTGGGAGCTGGAGGACCTCGCCTTCCGCTATCTGGAGCCGGAGCAGTACCGCGAGATCGCCCGCCTGCTGGCCGGTAAACGCGTGGAGCGGGAAGCGTACATAGCCCGCGCCGTGGATGCGTTGAAAGCGGAGCTCGGCCGCGTAGAGATCCAGGCCGATGTGAAAGGCCGGCCCAAGCACATCTACAGCATCGCCCAGAAGCTGGAGAAGCAGGGCGGGGTCGACTTCAACCGCATCTACGACCTGCTGGCGGTGCGCATCCTGGTGGACGACATTCGCGACTGCTACGGCGCCATCGGCGTCATTCACTCGCTCTGGAAGCCCATCCCCGGCCGGTTCAAGGACTACATCGCCATGCCCAAGGCCAACGGCTACCAGTCGCTGCACACCACTGTGTTCTGCTTCGATGGCCAGCCGCTGGAAGTGCAGGTGCGCACCTTCGAGATGCACCGGGTGGCCGAGTACGGCGTGGCCGCGCACTGGCGCTACAAAGAGGGCGGCCCCACGGACGCGGACTTCGAGGCCAAGCTCGCCTGGCTGCGACAGATCATGGAGTGGCAGCGGGAGATTTCGGCGGGCGAATTCGTGGAGTCGGTCAAGATCGACCTGTTCCAGGATGAGGTGTTCGTGTTCACGCCAAAAGGTGAGGTGAAAACGCTGCCGGCGCGCGCCACACCTGTGGACTTCGCGTATCGCATCCACACCGACGTCGGCAACCGCTGCATCGGCGCCAAAGTGAACAACAAACTGGTGTCGCTGGATTATCAGCTCAAACACGGCGACATCGTGGAGATTCTCACCACGAAGGCCGCGCACGGCCCCAGCCGCGACTGGCTGAGCATCGTCCGCACGGCCGGCGCGCGGGAGAAGATCCGCCAGTGGTTCAAGCGCGAAGAGCGTGAAGACAACGTGGCCCGCGGCAAGGAGATTCTGGATAAGGAGCTGCGCCGCCTGGCCGGCCAGAGCCTTGGCGCCGTGTCCGACCGGCTGCCGGCCGTGGCCGAGGCGATGCACCACCGCACGCTGGAGGACCTGTTCGCTGCCATCGGCTACGGCGCTTCTACCGCGGCCCAGGTCATCACCAAGCTGGGCTTCCGGGAGGAGCCGGAATCGCTGGTGGTGATACCTCCGGACGTGGCCACCACAACAACCGAGCGCACCATCTCCACTTCCACAATCACTGTGCGCGGCGTGGGCGACCTGCTCACCCGGCTGGCCAACTGCTGCAAGCCCGTGCCGGGCGACGAGATCATCGGTTTCATCACCCGCGGGCGCGGCATCACCGTGCACCGGCACGACTGCTTCAGCATCCGTCACGAGGACGAGCCGGAGCGGCTGGTGCGCGTGGAGTGGGCTCACAGCAAGAAGACCCTCTTCCCCGTGCGCATCCGCGTAGAGGCCTGGGACCGCGAAGGTTTGCTGCGCGACATGGCCACCGTGATCGCTGAGGAGAAGATCTCCCTCGTGGCGGCCAGCGCCAGCGCCCATCCGGACCAGACGGCGACGCTCACGGCTACCATCAACATCCTCGATCTGGATCAGCTCAGCCGCCTCTTCACCAAGCTGGAGAAGATCAAGGACCTGTTCGCCGTGGAGCGCGACAACTCCGCCCTGCCCGCCGGCTGAGCCGGCAATACAATCGTGCCGCCGGCGCTATGAAGTTCTGTCCTCTGTGCGGCGAGGCCGTCACCACCCGCTTCATTGAGCATCGCGAGCGCTGGGTGTGCCCCAGCTGCGCAACCATTCACTACCGCAACCCGGTGCCCTCGGTCACCTGCCTCATCCCCACAGACGAAGGCATTGTGCTGGTGAAGCGCAAGTTCGACCCTGGACGCGGCGGGTGGGCTTTCCCCGGCGGCTTCATCGACGCGGAGGAGACGGCCAGCGAAGCCGCGCTGCGCGAGGTGAAGGAGGAGACCAATCTGGATGTGCAGCTGGAGGGGTTGCTGGGCGTGTACTCCTACGTGGACGCGGTGAAGAGCGGGTTGGTAGTGATGTATCAGGCGCGCCCCGTGGGCGGCACGCCCCAATCCGGCGACGACGCGGAGGAGGTGGGCTGTTTCGCGCTGGGCGAGTTGCCGCCCCTGGTGTTCGAGAGCCATCGCCGCGCGCTGGCGCGCTGGCTGAGCATCCGCGCCGCTGGCGGCACACCGCCACCCCTGCTCTAACCTGGCCAACGCGGGCGCACGTGTGACTTGGCCGCGAGGCGCTCGCGCCAAGCCAGCACGCCGCGTTGGCAGTGCCGGCACACTGCTCGCGGCGCTCCTCCTGGCCGCGTGTGCCGCGGCGCCGCGGAGGCCGGCTGGCCGGCCGCTTGCCACTGGCGACGCCGGTTCGGGTTCGACAGCGAGCGCTCTGCCTGGCCTGGCAGGGCCGGCATCCGGGGCAACCAACGTCCCTGCCAGTGCCGAGCCCGCGGTGCCCGCCGCCCCGAACGGCGCCATCACGGCCAATCCCGATGCGCAGCTCTTTGTCGAGCCGGAGGATGGTACGGCGCCCGTGCTGCGCGAGCTCAACGCGGCCGCGCACTCAGTGGACATGGCCATGTACCTGCTCACGGATAAGCCGGCCATTTCTGCGCTGGAAGCGGACGAGCGGCGAGGCGTGCAGGTGCGCGTGCTCCTGGAGCAGCACCCCTATGGCTATGCCGCCGGCAACAATGCCGTGTTCGCGCAGCTGCAGCGCGCGGGGGTGGCCGTGCGTTGGGCGGACCCCGCCTACAAGCTGACCCACGAAAAGGCCATTGGCATCGATCGCCACGAGACGCTGATCCTCACCCTCAATCTCACCGCCAGCGCCTTCAGCCGCAACCGCGAATACGGCGTGGTGGACCACGCGCCAGGCGACGTGGCCGAGATGGAGGGCCTGTTCGAGGCGGATTGGAACCGGACCACGTACCAGCCGCTGCAGCCGGACCTGGTGGTGAGCCCCGTCAATTCGCGCGAGCGGCTGTTGCACTTGATCGGTGCCGCCGGGCGCGAACTGGACGTGGAGAGTGAGGAGGTGCAGGACCGCGCCCTGGAGGATGCGCTCACGGCGGCGGCGCACCGCGGCGTGCGTGTGCGGCTGGTGATTTCCCCCGCCAGCAGCGGGGCGGATGCCAACGCGCCCGGTGTGGCCCGGCTGAAGGCGGGTAGTGTGCAGGTGCGCGAGCTGAGCCGGCCGTACATCCACGCCAAGATTTTTCTGGCCGATGGCGCCGTAGCCTTCGTGGGCAGCGAGAACATTTCCACCGCCTCGCTTGATGACAATCGCGAATTGGGGGTTTTCGTGGACAATCCAGCCGCGTTGCAGCGCATGGCCAGCACCTTTCAGCAGGACTGGGACGCACGTGGCTGAGTGCCGCGCACGCCTCCCTTTCGGTTCTGGCGCCAGCGCCAATCAGTGTTACTTCAAAATATCAAGTGTTATACTGGCCACGAAGCAGTGGTTGAGGAGCAGGAGCCGTGAGCACGACAGACGCAGAGAACAGCTTGACGGAATCCCCACAATCGCCGCTCGGCAGCGGGTCCACGCAGACGGTGGCGCGGGACAGTTCCGAGCTCAGCGATTGGCAACGCTTCTTTTTGGAGCGCCTGAATGTGGTGTTGAACCGCCAGGCCGCGGCCAGCCGCGACGAGACCACCACCGATGAGCAGCGTAAGCTGCTGAGCAAGACTGTGTACTCGACGCTGCTGGACTGCCAGCAGCAGGGCGTCACCGAACTGGCCCTGAAGCGGATTGCCGGGCAGACAACGGAGAGTTGCTCCGCCAACTGAACGTCCCCGCCGTGGCCGCGAGCCTCTGTAGCTCAGGGGATAGAGCGAGGGCGTCCTAAGCCCTGTCGTCGGGGGTTCGAATCCCTCCAGGGGCACTTTAGTGAGGCGCGCGTGCGAAATTGGCCGGGAGGAGGCCGCTGGGCGGTCTATACTTACCGCCGTTTCCCGATTCGCAACTCTTCATCACATCCCTCCGAAAAGCACGGGGCGTAGCGCAGTTTGGTTAGCGCGCTTGGTTCGGGACCAAGAGGTCGGCAGTTCGAATCTGCCCGCCCCGACACGCTGGAAGGCGAGCGTGACATAGCTTGCTACTTTGAACATTTCGACCCCTTTTGTGTCCAGACTGTGTCCAGTCGTCTGAGATTGCGTCGACGTCGTTCGGCGCACTTCAGTTGCCCCTGCGCCGGCGAAGAAGCACTCGCTCCAGTCCGTCCAGAGCTTCTTTCGTTCGTTCAGGGAACAGGTGTCCGTAAGTGCGTTCCACCATCGCCAGGCTGGACCAGCCACCGGCCGCCATGAGCTGCCAGCGGTCGGCGCCGGTCGCGATCAGCAGGCTGGCGCCGGTGTGGCGGAGCTCATGTAGCGACAGCCTGGGGACGCCAGCTCGCCGGC
>JBOGTU010000180.1:0-12608 GCA_050695655.1 Chloroflexota bacterium
GGCAGCGCCAGATCGTTTTGCAGGCACTTGCTTTGTATGGCGAGACCAAACTCGATGTCGGCGACGCGATGCTGGTGGCCACGATGCGTCAGGCGGACTCGTCCACACTGTACTCCTACAATCGGGACTTTGACACAGTTGCCGGCATCGAGCGAGTAGAACCGCCACCTTCGTAAACTTAAAGGCGCTCGCATGAGTCCACTTGTTCGTCCTGCAAGCCGGATCAGCCGCAAAGAGACACCTGAAGCGATAGGAGGCACCTGGCGCCAATCATGATCAACAGCATCAACACCAGCTCTGCCGCCGATCTCGCAGCGCGCCTGGTCGCGGCCAGTGGCGACGCCATCATCGTCGCCGACGCCGCGGGGCGCATTGTGCTGTGGAACAGCGGGGCTGAGGCCACGTTCGGGTACAGCGCCGCCGAGGCCGTGGGCCAGACGCTGGACATCATCATCCCCGAGCGGCTGCGGGCGCGGCACTGGGAGGGTTACCAGCGCACGATGATGACTGGCGTCACCCGTTACGCGAAAGAGCTGCTGGCCGTGCCCGGTCAGCGGCGGGATGGTACCCGCGTCTCGCTGGAGTTCCGCGTTGCCCTGCTCCCAGGCCCTGACGGCCGGCCCGAGGCGATAGCTGCCATCCTGCGGGATGTGACCGAGCGCTGGGAAGCCGATCGCGCGCTCCGCACCGAGCTGGCCCAGCTCCGCGCGCTGGCCGAGATGTCAAACAGCGAACGGCAGGCACAGTGAAGCAGGGCTCACGCCGCCAGTAGGCGCTGCCGAGTCGATTGATTCAGTAGGCCGCCAGCTTCCGGATCGCGGCCAGCACGCTCTCGGAGTTGGGCAGGTAGGCCTGTTCCAGCGTGGCGTTGAAGGGGAAGTGCACATCGGGTGGGGCAAGGCGCACCACGGGGCCATCCAGGTCTTCGAAGGCCTCTTCCGAGATCAGCGCCGCGACTTCGGCACCGGCGCCGCCGGTGCGGTTGGCCTCGTACAGCACCAGCGCTTTGCTGGTTTTGCGCACGGAGGCCAGCACCGTCTCCCGGTCCAGCGGGCAGAGCGTGCGCAGGTCCACCACTTCCACGGCCACGCCTTCGCGGCTCGCTGCCTCGGCCGCGGCCAGGGCCACGTGCACCATGGCCCCGTAGCTCACGATCGTCAGATCCTTCCCTGCGCGCCGCACCTCGGCCACGCCCAGCGGCTGCGGCTCGTCCGGCAGCGTATCAGCCCGCTGGCGGCGGTAGAGGTATTTGTGCTCGAAGAAGAGTACGGGGTCGGGGTCGCGAATGGCGCTCAGCAGCAGTGCCTTGGCATCGGTCGCGGTGGAGGGGACCACGATCTTCAAGCCTGGAATGCCCAGGAACATGCTCTCCACGCACTGCGAGTGGAAAGGGCCGCCATGCACGCCGCCGCCAAAGGGCATGCGCACGGTGATAGGGCAGTGAAACGTGCCCAGGCTGAGGTAACGGATTTTGGCAGCTTCATTCACCAGCTGGTTCATGGCTGGGTGGATGTAGTCCGCGAACTGGATCTCGGGTACCGGCACGAGGCCGTTGAGCGACGCGCCGATGCTCACCCCCACGATGCTCGATTCCGCCAGCGGTGAGTCAATCACGCGCTCCCGCCCGAAGCGCTCCACAAAGCCCTCTGTCACGCGGAACACGCCGCCTTCACCGAGGTCCTCGCCCAACACAATCACGCGCTGGTCGCGCTCCATCTCTTGCCGCAAGCCCTCGCGGATGGCTTCGAGGAAAGTGGGCACGCCGGCGAACCCCTGTCCCGGCTAGAAGCTGGCGGGCGGCAGCTGGCCGGCCGCTACGCCGAATACTTCGGTGGCGAGGCTGTGCACATCCGGCTCCGGCGCGGCCTCGGCCATCTCCACTGCCTGGTCGATGTCCCGGCGGATAGTGTCATCCAGGTGTTGCGCGGCTTCCGGCGAGAGCACGCCCTTGCGCAGCAGCTTCTGGCGGTATTCGTCCACCGGATCGTGCTTGCGCAGCTCCTCGATTTGCTCCGGGCTCATGTAGCGGCGGTTGTCGTCGTCGCTGGTGTGGGCGCGCAGGCGGCGCATGTGCGCATCCAGCAGGGTGGGGCCGCCGCCCTGCCGTGCGCGGGCAACGGCTTCGGCCGTGGCCTGGTACACCGCCAGGGGGTCGCTGCCATCCACGATGTGGCCGGGCACGCCATAGCCGGCCGCGCGGTCGGCCACGCTGGTCACGCTCATCTGCCGGCTGACCGGGGTGGATATGGCGTAGCCGTTGTTCTCGCACAGGAACACCAGGGGCAGGCGGTGGATCGCGGCCCAGTTCAAGGCCTCGTGAAAGTCGCCCTCACTTGTGGCGCCGTCGCCGAAATAGACGATGGTCACGGCGTCCTCGTGGCGATACTTGGCCGCCAGGGCAGCGCCGGCCGCCTGGGGTATCTGCGTAGCCACCACGCTGGTGGCGGGCATGAGCTTGAGCTCGGTGTGGCAGAGATGCCAGGGCATGTGCCGGCTGCCGCCGTTGATGAGCGCTTCCTTGCCAAAGAGGCTGAGGAACATGTTTGGCAGGTCCATGCCCAACGTGAGGCCCACGGCGATGTCGCGGTAGTAGGTGAAGACGACGTCGTGCCCGGGGCGAAGCGCGTAGGCACTGCCTACCTGGGCTGCTTCGTGGCCGCGACAGGGAGCAACGAAACTGATGCGGCCCTGGCGGTGCAGCGTCCAGGCCTTCTCATCGCATGCTTTGGCCAGCGCCATAAGCTGGTACAGACGCCGAAGGTCATCCTCTGTGAGGCTGCTCGCGGTGTCGCGCTGCTGGGTGATCGCGGCTGCTGGAGCTGAACTCGCCATCTGGTCCACTACTCGCTGCAAAAAGTCG
This sequence comes from Chloroflexota bacterium, assembly GCA_050695655.1. Lineage (GTDB taxonomy): Bacteria > Chloroflexota > JAJPGV01 > JAJPGV01 > JAJPGV01 > DATKQD01. Next base: position 2,861 of record JBOGTU010000180.1, read on the forward strand.
ATTTCGGCACGCTCCGATGCCGTCGTCAAGCCCCGGAGCATGGTAGCACGATCCTTGCCCGCTGCCAGCCGGTTGGGGCAGCCAAACCCCGCCTCTTCACGTTCGGCGGCAACCCCTCAAGGGTCATCGTGATGCTGTTGAACGGGCTCGCGCCAGCGGCGTTATGCTGGAGTATGCCCAGGTTCTCGCCAGAGGCCTACGAGGCCGAGGTCTTCTCGCCCGGCGCGGTATCCCCGCACCGCCTGATCGTCACCTTCACCCGGCGCGATGGCTCCGAAGCGCGCGTCGGCGAAGGCGAAACAGTGTTCACCACCGGCAGCCGCAGCTGCACCTGTGTGGATTTCACCCTGGGCGACAAGGTGTGCCTGCACATGCGCGCCCGCGAATCCGTTTTTCGCCGCTTCGCCCGCGCCCACGGCCTCGCCCTACGCGAAGTTGCCCGCCCACTGTGGGCCGAAGACACGGACTAGCGGCGTCATCTGGAGCCGTTGGGCCAGCATCACCTGCAGCTGGACTCCGCGGCCGATCGGATAGCGGGGCGGCAAGCTCGTCGTGCAGATGCCCCATCCGGCCGCGGTATACACGGTAGGACGAGAACGCTTCGGCGCTGACGGCCGAGTATGGCCGGAATCTCCCTTAAGCCTGAAGGACGGCCTCGATCTCGAGGGCGATCTGGATCTTGTCGCCTACAACGGTCCCACCGCCGTCCATGGGCAGGTCGGTGGTGATGCCGAACTCCTTGCGGCTGATGTCCGTCGTCGCGCTGAAGCCCGCGCGAGTGCCGCCGTACGGGTCCTTGGTGAAGCCGTTCAGGTCGAGCGTCAGGTCAACACGCCGGGTGACGCCGTGCAGCGTCAGGTCGCCTTCGACCACGTAGCCGTCACCGGAGGGTCGCACGCGCAGCGAGCGGTAGCTCATGGTGGGGTATTTGCCCGTGTCGAAGAAGTCGGCCGAGCGGATGTGTCCGTCGCGCTGCTCGTTGTTGGTGCCGAGCGAGCCCATGTCGATGCTGGCCTCGACCGACGAGTCGACGAAGTCGCCGCCAGTGCGGAGCGTGCCTTCGAACGTGGAGAACCGTCCGCGGACCTTGCTGACCATCATGTGCCTAACGGTGAAAGATACGTCCGAGTGAACCGGGTCGATGGCCCAGTTGCCTGCCACGTAGCCCGGAATCTGTGACAGAACGTTTGTGGTTGCCATGTGCTGGCCTCCTAGTTGATTGATAGCTCAACTATCTGGCCATACCGTAGCACCATGAAGTTGAACTGTCAACTACGGGTCGGTAGAGTTAAGGCGTGGCAGAGACGCGCTGGTTGAACCCGGAGGAGCAGCGCACCTGGCGGGCGTTCCTGGGTGCCAGCCAGCTCCTGTTAAACCAGCTGGAGCGTGAGCTGCAGCGCGACGCGGGCATGCCGCATGCCTACTATGAAATCCTTGTGAACCTGTCAGAAGCACCCGGCCGGACGATGCGTATGAGTGACCTGGCCGAGCGGTCTCTTTCGTCTCGCAGCCGGCTGTCCCACGCCGCGGATCGCATCGAGCAGCTCGGCTGGATCGAGCGGTTGGACTGCCCCGAGGATAAGCGGGGCTCGTACGCGCGCCTCACCGACAAAGGGTTCGCGGTCTTGGAGAAGGCGGCCCACGGTCATGTGGAGGCGGTCCGCGTGCATCTGTTCGATCAGCTGGACACGCAACAAGTTGAGCAACTGCGTGCGATAAGTGAGGCGGTGCTGCGGCACCCAACTGACATGCAGACACGGGCGAAGAACACGGACTAGCTGGCGGCCGGCGTCGTCGAATCAGCCTCGAACTTCACCAACCTGCCGTGGCTTGAGCGATCAGTTCTCTGCGCGGTAGGGGGTTGGTCTCTGTGTTCACGGGACCCGCCTGATTCCTCGGGCTTGACGCATGCCGATATCGGAATATAATTGCGCAAATGGCACGAGCAGCGACGACGTCGGACGTCTTCAACGCCATCGCCGAGCCGCGGCGCCGGGAGATCCTGGTGCTGCTGCGGGCGGGCGAGCGGCCGGTGACCGAGCTGGCCCAGGAGCTGAGGATGACCCAGCCGGGGGCGTCCAAACACCTGCGGGTGCTCCGGGAGGTCGGACTGGTGCGGGACCGCAAGGCAGGCAAGCAACGCCTGTATGGCCTTGACGCCCTTGAGCTGCGACCGGTTCACGAGTGGACCGGCGGATTCGAGCGGTTCTGGAACGAGAGCTTCGGCCGGCTGGACGAGTACGTGCAGGACCTCAAGCAGTCAAGGCAGGAGGAGTAGCTGATGAGCGCGACGGAACGAGGAGCGCCAGCGCAGTCCGCGACGGCCGACCGCGAGATCGTGATCTCCCGGGTCATCAGTGCCCCACGTGGGTTGGTGTTCGAGGCCTTCACCCAGGTACGGCACCTGTCGCGGTGGTGGGGACCGGATGGGTTCACCACCACCACCACCCGGGCGTTCGAGTTCCGCGTCGGTGGGGAGTGGGACTTCGTGATGCACGGGCCGGATGGGACGGACTACCAGGAGTGGATCTCCTGGACCGAGATCGCCCCGCCAGAGCGGATCGTGCTGCTCCACGGCGAGTCCCGCGGCGACCCGAACGCTTTCGAGTCGGTCTTGACGTTCGTGCCCGAGGGCTCGGCGACCCGACTGGAGATGCGCACGGTGTTCCCCACCAGGGAGCTGCGCGACGAGGCGGCCGAGAAGTATCACGCGATCGAGGGCGGCCAGCAGACCCTGAGTCACCTGGCTGCCTACGTCGCCGAGTTCATTTCAAAGGGAGTTGAGGACTGATGGCCGGAAAGGTGTTCTTCAGCGTATCGATGTCGCTGGACGGGTTCATCGCGCCTGGTTCCCCCGAGGAGTTGATGGGGCAGCAGTGGATGGAGCTGCAGCAGTGGTTATTTCCGCTGCGGTTCTTCCGAGAGAACCTGAAGCTCGGCGAGGGCGGCGAAGAAGGGCGTGACAACGACATCGCGCGGGAGACGTTCGAGCGCACCGGCGCGAGCGTGATGGGCAAGCGCATGTTCGACGCCGGTGCGCAGGGGTGGCCGGAGGAGGTGCCGTTCCACACGCCCGTCTTCGTCGTGACGCACGAAAAGCGTGACCCCTGGGAGAGGCCGGGTGGGACCACTTTCCACTTCGTCAACAACGGCATCGCGACGGCGCTCGACAAGGCCCGCGAGGCCGCTGGCGACCGAGACGTCCGCATCGCGGGCGGCGGCGCAACGATCTTGGAGTACCTGAACGCCGGCCTGATCGACGAGTTCTCCCTCGCGCTCTCCCCCGTGCTGTTCGGCTCCGGAATCCGCCTGTTCGAGGGCGTGGACGCGAGCCGCGTGGCGCTGGAGTCGCTCCGCGCGGAGCCGACGCGGCGGGTGACCCACCTGACCTACGCGGTTCGGGAACGGTAACTATCTCGGCCTCATACGTCTCGAACCACCCTGGGGTGTCGGTCGCACCACGGTGGTTGCCCACCCCAACGCGGGACTGCTGACGTGTTCGCCGCTGCCCGTAGGTTAGAAGTGGTGTGCGTAATAACGGTAGGTGAACCAGGCGCCGACGGCGGCGCCAAGGAAGAAGAAGAGCGGGTCCACCAGCTGGCCAAACAGCACCACGCTTTCGGCCAGCTGCAGCACCTGGTACAAGAAGAAGAGGCCCACGACGGCGCCGATGATGAGGCACGCCACCCCCAGGTTGCGTGCGCCGCGGCCCGAATAGCGCTCGGATACAGCTTGAAAGTAGCCGCTGCGTATGGCGCGCCAGCCCGTGAACCCGAGCGCAATGACCGCTGCCAGCCAGATCGCGCCGGAGATGAACTGGTCCAGAACGCCGAGCCCAAACACCTGGTGCGAAGGATATCAGCGGCCGCTAGGGGTCGCCCTCGAGCCCGCCGGCGGGCTGCTGGCCGGCTTCGTCGTCACCCAGGCCCAGGGCCATCAGGTAGCCGCGGGCGCGTTCGGTGAGGGGATAGCGGTTCACCAGATCCCAGAAGCGCGCGCCGTGCCGCCCATACACCAGGTGCGCCAGCTCGTGCACAATCACGTAGTCCTCTACCCAGCGGGGCACCTGGGTCAACCGGCGACTGATGCGGATCAGCCCGGTGGAGGGCGTGCAACTGCCGAACAGTGTGCGCTGATTGTCCACATAGATGATGCCGGTGAGGGTGAGCGTGCCCTCGAAATAGCGGCGGTTCAGCTCGGCCGCGCGCGCCTCCAGCTCCTGGTCGCCATGGCGCTCGCCCTTGCGCTGCGCCCGCTCCACCCGCTGCACCATGCGCAGCACCCACTCCTCCTCTTCACGGCGGGAGAGCCGCGCCGGAATGGTGACCACGATCACGCCATCGCGAATCGCGGCGGAGATGGTGCGTGTGCGGCGAGTGCTGCGCACGACCGCGACCTTCATGCTGCCGGCACACGTGAGGTGGTCGGTCGCATGCGCGGCGACCGGGCGTTGCACGCGGTAAGCTTCAGGCGACTCATTGCTGGGAGGCGTTGCATGTTTGGGGTTGGTCATACGCCGGAACTGATTATCATCGCGGCGATTGTCGTCCTGCTGTTCGGCGCGAAGAACCTGTCCGGGTTGGGCAAAGGCCTGGGTGATGGCATCCGCGAATTCCGCAAGGCCACGACGCCCGCCGATGCCAAGAAGCCCGAGGAACCGCCCACCACCGACGCCTGAACGGCCTCGTTCCGGCACAGGGCGCCGCGGCATGTTCCGGCCAAACATCTAGCCGGCTGGCGCCTGCTCCAGCTCCTTGGCCAGGTTGGCGGCGACGTCGCCATCCAGCAGCCGGGCTCGCTCAGCTGGTTCGATCTCGCGCCGCTGCCGGATCAGGTGCATGAGCGGTGCGCGCGCCCGGGCCGCGTCGCCGATGAGCGCCCCGCCCACCAGCAGGCGGTCCCGAAAGAAGAGCCGCTTGTACCAGCTGGCCGCCGCGTCGCACTCCGCCACGTCCTCCAGCGCCGGATCGTCCGCTGGGGTGGTGCCGAAGACGGTGATGCGAGAGGCGAACAGGGTACTCGTGTACAGCGAACCGTGCGTGAACGGCTGGCGCTCCTCGCGCGCCACGGCCATGTTGCGCGCCACCAGGCGCCCCTGGAGGCCAGCGCTGTCCCACGTGCCTAGGGTGCAGTACGAGTCGCGCGCGGCATCGTAAAACTCGGCGCAGTCGCCCGCGGAATACACATCTGGTATGTTCGTTTCCAGGTACTCGTCCGTCACAATGCCGCGGTTGACGCGAATGTCCGTGCCTTCGCACACGCCCGTGTTGAGGGTGAGGCCCAGCCCACTGGCCACAACATCGGCCGCCAGGCGCTGGCCGCCGTTGGTGCAGGCCGCGGTCACCGTGCCGCCTTCGGAGAGGACTCCCGCGGGCTGCTCGCCGAAGATCATCTTCACGCCCTGCGCGGCCGCCAGCCCCTCCACTAGTCGCCCGCCGGCGTCGTCCAGAATCTGCCTCAGGAAGCGCGGCCCGCGCATGACCCAGGCCACGGGGATGCCGTGCGTGGCCAGCCCCTCGGCCAGCTCGTAGCCGATGTAACTGCCGCCAAAGACCACGGCGTTCTTGGCGCTGGCGGCATAGCCCAGGATCTCGTTGGTATCGTCCAGCGTTTGGAAGCAGCAGACGCCGCGCACATCCGCCCCCGGCACACGCAGCGGGTTGGGGGTGCCGCCCACGGCCAGCAGCAGGGCATCATACGCAAAGGACTGGCCAGTGTCGCAGTGCACCTCGCGTTGGCCGACGTCGACGCTGGCCCGCGCGCTCAGGTGCAGTTCGATGTTCTTCTGGGCGTGCTGCTCCACCGTGCGCATCATCACCTTGGCCTGGGCGACCTTCTTCTTGAGGTAGGGTGGCAGCGACACGCGGTTGTACAGGGGGTAGGGCTCGTTGCCGATGAGCACGATGCGAGCATCCTGGTCGCTTTTGCGCAGTGCCTCCGCGGCGTTCGTTCCCGCGTTGCCGTTCCCCACGATCACATAGGAGCGGCGCCCGTTGTTGCCCACCAGAGAAAAGCTTAGCAGCGCTCCCGTGCCAGGCCTGCCCGCGCATCTATACTCCTTGTCAGGATGAGCTCTCGGGAGCGACATCTCTGGGACGACCTGGAGACGGCCGGCAGGCCACGGGGTTGGCCGGCGGAGCACGCGCTGGACGTGCTCACCGGCGGGGATATCACGGCGGCGGAACTCATCCCCTGGGGTTCGAACTACACCTTTGCCGTGCGCGTGGAGTGCGAAGCGGAGGCGTGTCTCGGGGTGTACAAGCCGCTGCGCGGTGAGGCACCGCTGTGGGACTTCCCGAACGGCCTGTACAAGCGGGAGTACGCCGCCTATGCGCTGTGCGCACTGCTGGGCTGGGAGTTCATTCCGCCCACTGTAGTGCGTGATGGCCCCCACGGCCTGGGCTCGCTGCAGTTGTACGTGCAGCCGGAGCGCGCAGAGTACCTGAGTTTTCGGGAGCAGCACGTTCCCGAACTGCAGCGCATCTGCCTGTTCGACGTGATTGCCAACAACGCCGATCGCAAAGCCGGCCACTGCCTCAAAGGGCTGGATGGGCACATCTGGGGCATCGATCACGGCCTCACCTTCAACGTGCAACCCAAGTTGCGCACAGTGATCTGGGACTTCAGCGGCGACCGCGTGCCCGAGTCACTGGAGGATGAGCTGCTGGACTTTCGCACGGACTCCGCGCGCATCCGCGAGCTGTACCGCTGCATGGATGGCTACCTCTACAAGGAAGAGCTGGCCATGCTGCTCAGGCGCATTGACGCCGTGCTGGCGCACCCGGTGTTCCCCGCCACCTCATCCCGCCGCGCCTACCCCTGGCCGCTGTACTGATCGGCCCGCGTCGCGGTTGAGATCTGCTTGAGGCCCGAGGGCTAGCAACAGAGCCATCAGGCCCAGGACAACGGGGTTCCAATTCCGCTACGAATTGTCGCCCGCGACGAGGACAGCAGTCTGCTAATCGCGGTTCATCCACCGCTGACTGTCGGGCCAGAATGCCGCGGCGATGGCATGGAACCCGTCGGCACCTGCTGGTGCCGCGGGGCGGATGATCTCCGTGCGTGGGCAGCATCCACCGCGCACTCAACCTGCCGGCCGCGAGACTTATCATTCGCGCCATGACGCGAACCAGAACATACCTTCAGCTGCCGGTATCCGACATGGCCCGTGCTGCCCGCTTCTACAAGCAGGCCTTCAACCTCACGGCCGCGATGGAATCACCCTACTGGTCGGAGTTTTCGCTGGCGACTAACGTGATCCTGGCCCTCCACGGTGGCATGCAGGGTGGGATTGAGATGGGCCTGGGCTTCGAGGTCGAAGACGTGAGCAGCGCCGTGGCGGAGGTCGAGGCGGCCGGCGGCCGCGTGTTCGCGCCGGTTGAAGACAAGCCGAACGAAGGCATCAGGATAGCCACGGTGACCGACCCGGATGGAAACCACATCAGGATCGCGCAACCCCTCGCGAGGTAGACCGCGTCTGACGGCACTGTCATGGATGAAGGAAGCAACTGCCCATGACTGATGACCGCCGAGCTCGCGCGCCTCGCCAGCGTGCCTCAGACCTCGCTGCGAAAGCAGACGCCTTCTGCCAGGCGAGCATCGGCGACTGGACCGGCCGGGCGGCCCGGCTGCTCGCGGCTACTCCGGAGATCGCGGGCTGGAGCTTTGCCACGGCCGTGATACTTGGCGATGCTCGCAAAGTCCGCGCGGAGCTCGCGCGCGATCCCGGACTGGCGACCCGGCCGGATGCGCAGTGGGGCTGGACGCCGCTGCACGCGGCCTGCGCCTCCGGCTGGACCCGGCTCGGGCCGAGGGGCTGCTGGCGGTGGCCACACTGCTGCTGGATGCCGGATTCCCGGTTGACGCACAGAGCAGCGCTGATGGAGGCACACCCCTCCACCACGCGGCCTACGCGGGCAGCCTCCACGCGGTGCGGCTGCTCCTGGAACGCGGCGCCAACAAGGAGGCCCTGGATACCACCTGGCGCGGCACTCCTCTGGGGTGGGCGATGGTCGGCAGCGGGGAGCGACCTCGGCACAATTCAGGAGCCGACTGGCTCGCGACGGTGCAGACCCTTCTTGACGCGGGCGTGTCGACCGAGAAGGTCACGCTTTCGCTGGACGACCTCAAGCCACCCAGCCCCGAGGTTGCAGCCCTCCCGCGGGCGCACGGGATCGGAGCCAATCACCGGCCCCGCGCGAAATGAGGCTTGAGGGGGGCAGGACCGGACCCGCTGCGCGGCGCAACCAAGCGAGGCCATCGGGGCCACCCTCGCCGAGCCCAACCGACGCCGCGCTGTGTGTTTCCCGCCAAACGTCTGGCGCTTAAGCTTTGGCCAGCTTGTAACCCACGCCGCGGATGGTGAGGATGTGCTCTGGCGCGCTGGGGTTGCGCTCGATCTTCTCCCGCAGATGGCGGATGTGCACCTTCAGCATCTCCGTCTCCCCCTCAAAGTTGTTGCCCCAGGCGAAGCCCAGCAGCGTATCGTGCGTTACCACGCGGCCCTCGTTCACCAGGAGGCAGCGCAGCAGGGCGAACTCCTTGGGAGTGAGCTCCACCAGGGCACCATTGAGCCGGGCCTCGTGCTGGTCCAGGTCCACTGCCAGAGGGCCGGCCTCAAGTACGCCGCGCTCGCCCTGCACGCCGCTGGCCTGGCCGCGGCGGCCTATGGCCCGCACCCGTGCCAGCAGCTCTTTGTGGCTGAAGGGCTTGGTCACATAGTCGTCCGCGCCCAGGTCGAGCCCCCACACCTTGTCGTTGTCCTCACCCTTGGCCGTGAGCAGAATCACCGGCATGGAGCTCTCCTGCCGCAGCCGCCGGCACACCTCGAAACCGTTCTGCTTGGGCATCATCACGTCCAGAATGGCGAGGTCCGGGTGGTGCTTGCGGGCCAGATCGAGCGCCTGCTGCCCGTCGTAGCCGGCGATGACTGTATGCCCGTCCTTACGCAGGCTGTAGCAGATGATGTCCACGATGTCTGGATCATCGTCGGCGACGAGAATCTCCATCGCTCAGTCCCTCCTCACGCGCGTTACTCCTCGTTGTCGTACGCGGGCAGCCGAACGCTGAAGGTGGCACCCTGCCCGGGCTCGCTCCGCACGGACACCTCACCGCCGTGCAGCTCCACCAGCGAGCGGACGATGGCCAGCCCCAACCCGCTGCCCTGCTGCTGCTGGGTGAGGCTGTCGCCCACCCTGTAAAACTTCTCGAACACGCGCTGAGCCTCACCCGTGGCGAGGCCGGGCCCACTGTCCGCCACGTCTATCACCACGCGGTTCTCATCCCGATGGGTGGCCACGGTGATGCTGCCCTGCTCGGGCGTGTACTTGCTGGCGTTGCCCAGCAGATTGATGAGCACCTGTTCCAAGCGCTGGCGATCCGCCAGCACCGGGGGGAGATCTGGCTCCAGCTCCGTGTGCACGGTTTGCTTGCGTTGCACGAACAGGTTGCTCAGGCCGTTCACGGTGTCCTGCGCCAGATGCGCCACGTCCAGCGGGTGGCAGTCCAGCTGCAGGCGGCCAGCCTCCAGCCGGCTGAGGTCCAGCAGGTCGTTCACCAGGTCGATCAAGCGGTCGCTGGAACGGCGAATGGTGTTGAGGAAGCGGCGCTGGGTCGTGTTGAGGTCGCCGGTGTCCTCATCGAGCAGCAGGTCCACCGACCCTTTAATGGAGGTAAGCGGCGTCCGCAGCTCGTGCGATACCACGCCTACGAAGTCCGATGTCAACCGGTCCAGCTCAGCCTCCCCGGC
>JBOGTU010000181.1:0-23206 GCA_050695655.1 Chloroflexota bacterium
GGTCATGACCACCCGCACCCGCACGACGAAGATGTGGTCGGCGCTCCCTGCCAACCGCTGCCCCACGTTTTGCGACAAGTTGGCGCCCAGGTTCAGCAAACCGCTGGTGAAGACTGAGAGGTTGCCCTGCAGGTATGTTGTCGTCATGAAGCTGATCCAGGCCACCGTCATCACGCCGAACAACACCGGCAGTTGGCGTGGCCGCAGACAGCCCGCCAGCACCAGCAGCCCAATCGCCGCCAGCGTGGCGAACGGCGTGAGCTGATGGCTGGACGCGATGAACGCGAACACGCCCGCCAGGGCCAGCATGAGCCCGCTGGCGCCCCATGGAGCAAGTGGCAGCGCCTCTCCCTCGTGGGTCACGAGCGCGCTCAAGCGCGCTTTGGCAGCGAGCGTGCCCAGTTGTGCCGGCAGCGGCCCAGGAGATCGCTGAAACCAGCGCAGCAACACCGCGATGATGGTGAGGTAGAGGAACACGTTGACACCCTGGGGCGAGAAATAATCCTGGCCGATCCAGTTGGTCAGCAGAAAGAGCCAGGCTCCCAGCCAGGGCAGCAGCGGCTGCTTGCTGACGCTGCGCAGGATCACCAGCAAGGGCAGCAGGTACAGCAGGTTCAACGCAACCGGCGTCCACATCGCCAGCGGCTCCGCGCTGGCCAGGCCACCGAGCCGCGTAGCCAGAGCGCCCAGAATGAAGAAGACGGGCCAGCTGAAGTACGCGTCCAGGCTGGTATCCACCCGGCCGTTGCGGAGGATGTAATCCACAATGCCGATGTGGCGCCACGTCACAGAGAAACGGGGTACGGCCTCAACCAGCGAGGGCGTCCCGTACAGCATGAACACCGTCACCGCCAGGTGTGCCAGCAGCAGCGGCCCGCGAGCGGGGCGCCCTGCCAGGGCCACGCAAAAGCCCGCCGCGAGCAGAGCGAACGCGAGGAAATAGCGCGATGGCAGCACCGAGATGAGCCCCAGGTCCGTCATCTGCCGCACAGTGATGGCACCAAGCGAGCTCAACCAGGTGGCCACCGCGGCGCTCAGCAGCAGGCCCGAGCACAGCGGGTTCGCCAGCGCCCGAACGCGCGGCCAGGCTGCCGGCGGGACCAACGTACGCTGCCGCGTCCGCGGCAGGCGCCGGCCCAGGGTGCTCACGCGCCCGCGTTTCGCCTCCCGCGCGCAGCGGGCACGATCAATTGCGCCAGGCACCACGCGTTGCTCACCCGCCCTGCGCCGCGTCCGCATAGTGTGGTGCACGACTCCGCAGGTAGGCCAGGGGCCCGTACAGCATGCCCGCCAGCTCGATGCGGGTCAGCTGGGCTGGGTAATCGGCCTGCTTGCCACTGTTTTTGGGCGAGGATCTGCTGAGAATGTGCGCCAGCGCACGTGGTAGGCGCGGTATGAAGGCCGCCGCGTAGCGTGGGTCGTGTGCCAGCACCGTGGTCAAAAAGGCCGTGAGACCCACACCGTAATCAAATGCCTTTTTCTTGAGCGCGGAATAGTCACGCTGATGTGTGTGGTACACCACGCCACCGGGCTGGTAAGCAATGCGGTAGCCGCGCTTCATAAGCCGAAACCACATCTCCAGATCTTCTCCACCGCGCGCGGGGCTGCCGGTGCCGAGCCGCGGATCGAACCCTCCTAGATGGCGGAGCACCCTGGTGTTGAAGGCGAAGTTCGCGCCGGCGCCAATTCGACCAACCGAGTAGGGGAAGAGTGAATCCGACGGCCGGTGCTGCCGCAGGTCGTACAGCTGGCTGGCGAAGCCCTTGCCCAACCGACTGAGTTCCTCGAACCACACCTGGGGCAGCGTATCCAGCTCCCGCGGCAGCACCAGTCCGGTAACGCAGGCGATCTCATCGCCAGCTTCGAAGCCGCGCGCCAACTCTGCCAGCCAATTGCGGTCCGGCTCAGCATCATCATCCACAAATGCAACAAGCTCACCCGTCGCCACCGCGAGGCCCGCGTTGCGAGCGCTGGAAACGCCAACGCGCTCCTCTCGCAGGCAGCGCACTCGCGGCCGCGCCTGGCATGTGCGGGCGATGGCGCTGGCCGCGGCCGGGCGCGACGCGTTGTCCACGACAACGATGTCGAGGTTGGGGTAGTTGAGGTGCTGCAGGCCATCCAAGCAGGCTCCCAAAGCCCGCGGCCGGTCCCGCGTGGGAACCACCACTGTGGCCAGCGGGCAGCGGGCCAGGAACGTCTGCCTGGCCGCGCTGCAGGCAGGCGTCCCCCGCGAGGGAACGCCCTCCGCGCTCAACGCCACGGGCGCTGGCAAGCCATCCCGCCGCAGGTGCTCGCGAATAGCACCCCCCAGGGAGCGACCTACCGCTGCCGCGTGTCGCTCGGGCACGGCCGCCACACCTGGCGGCAGATCCACTATGCCCAGCGGCTGGTCGTGCAGGAAGACGATGGATCGCACGCGCGTGGATGCCCCATAGTGCTGCGCTGGCGGGGCGAAGCCGGCGCTCAGCTCAACGTACTGGATACAGGTGTGGCGCGCCGGCGAGCTGCCGGACAGCACCTCGTGCTCAGGCTGGCTTGTTTTCGGCACTAAAGGCCGCGGCGGATCACACGCATAAGTAGCTCGCGGTCCACCTTAGCGGCTCAGTCGGCAGCTTCAGAACGGCGAAAGGACCTAGGGCGGCTGCACCGTGGCGCACTATTGCGTGAGTAAAAGGCCACTGGCCGCGTTGCTCATCCCTGGCGTAAAAGTGACGTGATCCATGAATGCGCCGCTTCTCCGCGACCTGAACGATCGCGCGCGCCAGGGCAACCCGGTTCGCATCGGGGTGGTGGGCACCGGCTACTTTGGGTCCGGCATCGTGAGCCGCGCCGAGCGCATACCTGGCCTGCAGCCGGTGGTCGCCGCCAACCGCACACTGGGGAAAGCCATCGCCGCGTTGCGCTCAGCCGGCGTTGGCCCCGCCGACATCACCCTGGCGGATGACCCCGCCACGGCCGAAACGGCACTTCTGGCAGGGCAGCGCGTGGCCACCAGCAATCTCGCCCTGCCGGCACAGATATGCGCCGTGGACGTGGTGATGGAGACCACAGGTGACGTAGCGGTGGGCGCGCGCGTGGCGGCGGACGCCATCGCCCATGGCAAGCACATTGTCGCGGCCAACCCGGAGGCGCAGGCCACCGTTGGGCCGCTCCTCAAACTGCTCGCGGACGAGGCCGGCGTTGTATACAGCGATGTGGACGGCGACGAACCGGGCATCCTCACGGATCTGGTGCATTACGCGCGCGGCATCGGCTTTCCACCGATCCTCGCCGGCAACTGCAAAGGCGTGCTCAAGCGCTGGGCCACGCCCGCTACCCAAGCCGCGTTTGCTACGGCACACGGCCTGCAGCCCTGGATCGCTACCGCCGCCGCGGACGGTACCAAGCTCAACTGCGAAATGGCCGTGGTCGCCAATGCCACCGGCATGCCGCCGGCCGGCCCGGGCATGACCGGCATCTCTACTTCACTGGACGCCCTGGTGGCGGACCTGGATCGCGCGGGTTTGCTGGCCTTGGGGCCAGTCGTTGAGTACGTGTTCGGCATCCCCAACGGCGTATTCGTGATTTTCCGAGCCGACGAGCCGGCTCTCCGCCGCGATTTCGAGTATCTCAAAATGGGCACTGGGCCCTACTACCTGCTGCACCGGCCCCATGTGCTGGTGCACTACACGGCGCCGCTGAGCGCCGCGGCCGCGGCCATGTACGGCTGTGCCACCGTCGCGCCGGCTGGCGCGCCCGTGGCGGAAGTGATCGCCTGCGCCAAGCGCCCCCTGCCCGCTGGCACCAGCCTCGATGGCATCGGCGGCTTCGACTGCTACGGCATGGTCCACCGCCAGGAACAGTCGGCCGGCCTGTTGCCCATCGGCCTTGCCCGGGGCGCTACGCTGCAGACTGACCTGCCGCGGGACGCGCCCATTCCCTGCGCCAGTGTAGACCTGACCAACGTCGATTCCACCCTCCTGGATCTCCGTCGCCGCCAGGAAGCGCACTTCGGGCTTGGCACGCTGTCCCGCCTGAGCGCTGGCCAGAGCCGGCGAGCCTGAATAGGCACTTAATTTTGAGGGGCGATTCAAGCCTCCCGCAGACGGCTTGACAGACGATCGTTGGTCGCACCGGTCCGCCCGGTGTGGGTACGTGCCCGCGGCTCACGGCGCCGGCCTTCAACAACCTCCAGGAAATGTCGAGGGTCGCGATGACGCTCGAAGAGCCGGCGACATCCCAGCCAGCCATCGGCCCCGCGGAGGTCAAGAAGGCGAGGAAGGTCACCGCCTAGCGATGTGGCTTGCTATGCCTGTGGAGAGAGTGCGCGGATAACCGTTGGCAACATGGCCAGCGCTTCGGCGACGAGGGCGAGCTCCCAGCCGACGGCAAGGCCGTTGAGACCGGCCGCGTGGGCACCGAGAGCGGCCCCCGCAACCTCGGCGACCCCACCCACAGCCACGAGGCTGGCGGCGTGCAGTGTGCGGCCAGTGGCCCGCTCGATGGTGGCGTAGTGGTCCTTGACCACGTAGGGAAACAAGGCCAGGCCGAGGATGCGCAAGCAAGCGCCGGCCGCGTTCGCATACGCACCGCCGAAGAATTGCAGGACGAGGGGCGCGCCCACACCCAGGCTGACGGCGAACAGCACGGCCGCCAGCACGTCCAGGCTCACCGTAAAGCGCACTCGATGGGACATCTGGCCCGCTGGTCCGGAGCCCACGGCGTACAGCGTCGTCGCCAGCGCGGACGATGCCGCGAAGCCGAAGCTGGCGATCATCCACGCCGTGTAGAAGTAGGCCGTGGCCGCCACGGAGAGCGTGGCCGCCACCACCAGCGTGAGCGCCAGCCCCGGTGCCCGCAGGGACAGGTTCAGGGCGTGATGCTTGAGGCCCGACAGGCCCAGCACTCCCAGCAGCTCCCAGCGCGGCAGACCGCGGCGATTGAGCTTCCCACGGCGGGCCGCCGCCAGTATCAGCGGCGCCAGTGACAGCACGTTGCCGGCGAGCCACAGCGCGTAGATGAGCAGCCCGCCACGGTCCCGGCTGAGCAGGCCAAAGCCCACGATGAGCAGCAGCTTGGCGATCGCAAAGGCTGCATTTCGCCCGAATTGGAGCTGGCCCAGCAGAAAGCCCACCAATCCCTGATCCAGCACCACCGTCGCCGCGGTGACGCCGACGCCTAATCCGAACAGCAGCACCGTGCCCGGCCCACTCGCGACAATCCGGAGACCGGGCAGAAGCAGGCCGCCAAATGCCCCGAACAGCACCCCGGCCAGCGTCCCGAACACAAGCGGGGCGAGAAGCGAGGTCGTCAGCAGCGCACCGTCGGGATCGGCGTGGTCGCGCGCCTCGCCCATCACCGCGGTGCCCTGGCCCAGCATGGCGGCGGTGCCCAGCAGCGTCATAGCGGAGATGGCCGCCGCGGCCAGCCCCACCGCGCTCGCGCTGAACTGCCGATCGGCGATCCACCAGAAGGCAAAGCCCAGCGCGGAGTTGAAGCCGACGCTCAGCCAAATGGAGGCAGAGTTACGGATGATGGCCGGCGCGTCGGCGCCCAGCGTGCGCCACGTGGCGTGCAGACTCTGGCCGGCCGTGGCCGAACGCTGGCCCAGGGTGAGCGGAATCACGCCGAGACGGCCACGGCCTGGCGCTGGGGATGATGAACTCGAACCGGTGCTTGCCGCGTGTACTCGCCTTTGAGGTGGTCGCTCAGCCGCAGCGCGAGCGCCACCACGGTGAAGGTGGGATTCGCGTAGCCCGCGGCCGTGGGGAAGACGGAGCTCCCAGCCACGTACACGTTGGCTGTGCCGTGCACGCGACAGTCCCCATCCACCACCCCTTGGCGCGGGTCCGCATGCATGCGCGTGGTCCCCATGGGGTGATGAAAGCCGCCCAGCACGTCTCGCGCGCGCGAGATGGGCGCGAGCAGCAGTGGCGCCGGATCCTCCAGCGCGATCCAGGGGGTGAATTCTCCAATGCCCGCGGCCGCGACCTCTTCGCGAAAGATCTCGCGCGCCTGGTGAATGGAGCGCTGCTCGTCCGCGCCCCAGCGCCAACGAACACGGGGTAAGCGCTGCCCCAAACGGTCCCGCTGGTGCTGCAGCGTTACCCTATTGTCGGGGTTGGGCGCTTGCTCGGTGGCGGCGACAACCTCCAGCAGTGCCAGGCGTGGGTCGCCCAGCGGCGCAGCCGACCAGCCACCGCGCGACTCCCGAAATAAGCTCCGGTCCAGCAGTGTGGCGCAGCGGATCGCTTTGACTGTTTCCCAGGGATGCCGGCCCAGTTGCCGCACATCGTCCAGAGCGGACACCCAGTCGCTGCCCTGTCGCAAGGTCGCCAGCCGTTTGAGCGCCCGGGCGGCCTCACCGCCGTAGGCTTCGGGTTGGGGTACCAGTAGGGCACCCAGGTTCAGCAGCTCATGTTCGCGCAGCAGCTCGTCCGCCAGGGCCACCATGCCGCTGAGAAGCACGCCGTTCACCCAGCGCAGGTCATACAGGGCAGCGCGCTGAAGCAGGCCGGGTGCAGGCCGAATGACCCCCAGCCGAAATTCCGGGTGCTCAAGCAGGAAGCGGCCTAC
This sequence comes from Chloroflexota bacterium, assembly GCA_050695655.1. Classification (GTDB taxonomy): domain Bacteria; phylum Chloroflexota; class JAJPGV01; order JAJPGV01; family JAJPGV01; genus DATKQD01. The sequence continues at coordinate 6,556 of JBOGTU010000181.1, forward strand.
CAGATCGTGCTCGTTGCCGATGCCGCCACGGTGCTGCTCGTCCGAGCACAGCAGCAGGCGCGGATTTTCGATGCCGCCCGCGGCCAGCACGAATGCGCGCGCCCGAACGCTGAAGGGCGTGCCGAGCGAGCTGCGCGCCCGCACAACCTGGACATGCTGAACGTCTCCGGCGTCTCGCTGAGTCTCCCGTGCGGCGTTCTCTAACCGTTGCGCTACCGCGTGCAGCACTACTTGCACCTGCTCCTCAGCCAGCACCTCATCGCGGATGGATTGGCTGAAGTTGCCGTACTGGCACACGGTGCTCGTCAGCCGGCGCGGGTTGAGGGGCAGCGGCTGCTCGCCAGGCAGCAACGTGCTGGCGGCAACGTCGCGGTCGAAAGGGCCAATGTGGAGCACGCCTTCGGCACGCCGGAAGAAGGGCTCGAGCGTGCGGAGTGTGAAGGGCCAGCCGCTCCAGGGCAGGCCCGGCCGGCGTTCGAGATCGATGGCCCGTGGCGCCAGCATCCGTGCGGCCTTGACGACTTCGCCCGGCTGCGCGTCATACAGCCAGATGTTTGACGTACCGCCCAGTTGGCGCCGCCGGCCTGTGGCCAGGGCATTGCGCGGCCGGTGCTCCGACACCGCCAGGCCGCGCGAGAGGTCATCGGCGTCCGCTTCGAACTCCAGCCCTCCACTTTCCAGCAGGCAAATACTCAGATTGCCGCCAGCCAGCTCGCGTGCGATGGTCAGGCCAGCCGGGCCGCCACCCACGATGCACACATCGGCCTGGAGTTCGGTGTCCGCCGCCAGCCCGTAGGCATCCACCAACACGAAGCGTCACCGCTCGTTGCCGGTAGCCACCGGCAACTGCCGCGCTGAAGGGGCAGGCGTGTCCCGCCGCATGGCGCCATCACCGCCCGATTTGGCCGCGAGCACCGGACTGGGCCCAGCGGCGGGCGCAGCTCCATGGATCCAGTGCAGACCGTTGTCCAGCTGGCCAGATGCAAGCAAGTGACGAATGCGCTGCAGGCGGATGAAGTCGCTGCCCAGAAAGCGCTCGCAGGTCACCTCGTGTCGCTGGTAGGCCTCGGCCATCTCGTGTATGCCCAGCGCCACGGTCCACTGCGGGTGGAACCAGGGCAGCCGCTGCGCGAGTTTGCCGCAATCCACCCGATAGCAGCGCCGATCGGGCCCGCCGTCAGGCGCGTAGCCCACTCGACTGCCCCGCACCTCGCGCGCCACCAGGCCAGCCACCTCGGAAATCTGGTAGTTCTCGGTGCTGCTGCCCACGTTGAATGCCTGGTTGTGCACCGCCTCGCGCGGCGCGGCCAGGGCGGCTGCCATCGCCCGCGCGATGTCGCTCACATGAACCAGTGGCCGCCAGGGCGTGCCATCGCTCAGGATGAGCACCTCGCCCGTGGTGCAGCCGAAGCCCACCAGGTTGTTCACCGCCAGGTCGGCCCGCAGCCGGGGCGAGTATCCGTAGGCCGTGGCGTTGCGCATGTAGGTGGGGCTGAAACTGTCAGATGCAAGCTTGGCCACATCGCGCTCCACCATGACCTTGGAGGCGCCGTAAGCCGTCACCGGGTTGAACGTGGCTTCCTCTGTCAGGGGATCGTCGCCGGCGGCGCCGTACACGCTGCAGGAGGACGAGAAGAGAAAGCGCGACACACCGGCGTCCCGGGCCAGCCGTGCCAGCCGCACCGACGCGCGATAGTTGATGGCGTAGGTCAGCTCCGAATCCAGATCTCCAAGCGGGTCGTTAGAGAGCGCGGCCAGGTGGACGATGGCATCGAAGCCATCCAGATCGCCAACCTGCACGTCCCGCACGTCCATCCGCAGCAGTGGTACAGCCGGTGGCGCTTCGCCCAACAGGCAACTGCTGAAGAAGCCTGTATCCAGCCCCACCACCTGGTGCCCTTCCTGCAGCAGCAACGGCACCAGCACCGATCCGATGTAGCCTTCGTGTCCCGTGACGAGTACGTTCATGCTTGCTCCTCTCTCGTGTGCCGCGCTGCCAGGTCGCGGCGCCAGTTCAACACCTTGAGCGGCGCGGCCACCGCGGCCAGGCTGCGCAGCACGGCATCCGCCGTCAACAACGTGCCTGGACTGCGGCGCCACGCACGCAGCACATCCGCCGCGGCACCCACGCGGCCCTGGCCTCCCGGCCGGAGACGGTGCGCCCCTGCGCGCAGCAAGTAGGCGCGCGCCACGGCCGCGTGCACGGCCTGACGATCGCGTCCGCTCACACGGCGGCGCCGTTCGTGCGCCGCCAGCCCTGTCAGCAGCGCGCGCCCATGCGCTGTTTGGCCATCGCGCTCAGCCAGCCCCCGCTCAAAGCGGGCGGAGACGTCCGAGTCGGGCCGCACGGTGTAATCAAGCAGTGGCCGGTCGATGTACAACACGTGCCCGTAAGCACCCGCGCGCAGCACCAGTTCGTTATCCGCACACAGGCCCACATCGGACCGAAACAGCCCGCCGGAATGCTCAAGCACGAGGCGGGACACCGCCAGCGAACCAATGTTCCAAACTGGCTCGCCCGGTCGGGTGGCGCAGCGCAACCACTCCTCAGGTGTGTACACGCCGGACCGAAGGGCGAGCATGGGCTGGGTCCCGAAATAGCCAGCCTCCGCCGGCTTGCCATCGACGGTGACGCGCTGGCAGGCCGCGACGACCATGGCCAGCCGCGACTCGTAGGAGGCGATGGATTCGATCTGCTGGCCCAACACTGCCAGGCAATCAGCGTGCAGACGGTCGTCGGCGCCAAGCGGCAGGACCCAGCGCCCGCTGCCGAGCGAACAACACCGATTGAAGTTCTCGTGCAGGCCCACACGGCGGCGCCAGCGTCGCAGCACTAAGCGGCTGTCCACGAAGCACTCCAGCACACCGGTCAAGTTGTCATCCGATGCGTTGTCGCCAACGATCAGCTCCCAGCGCGCCTCTGTTTGCGCCAGCACGCTCGCCACCGCGCCGGGGAGCCAGCGCGCGTCGTTCAAGACTGGTATCACCACCGTGAACAGCGGCCGACGCGCCGTCGCGGTCGTCGCCGCGACGGCGTTCACAGCACCACCTTGCGGGCGTAAAACGCCTCAGCGTAGCGCGTGGGCGATGCGGCCTCTACGCCACGCAGGCGCAGCAGCGAGAGGAATACGTCATCCGAAAACCAGGCCTTGTCCCGCTGCGATCCGAAACAGCCGAGCAGCAGGTCGAGTTTCCGCCGGCACGTCTCAGCTCTGAGTGGGACGAAGAGGTTGGGCGATCCCAGGTCGCCATCGAACTTGGGAATCTCGTACTCCAGGATGAGGTGATTCCGGAAGGCATTCCATGTCAGCTCGGACACCAGCCGGTGATCCTGATGCAGGTCGTTCCGGTAGTGGGTGAGCACCAGGTCCGGGTTGCTGCTGGCGGCGATCCGCTGGAAGCCCTGCTTGATGTCCTCGCCGTGGTAGGGGAAAAAGCTGTCCGGATAGCTCTGGAAAATGAGCTGCGTGCGGCTCGCACCAGCGAGAAAGGCCCGCGCACTTGCCTCCGCCTCCTGCCGCCGTTTGCCGTGGGCGCCTACCACCACCCAGCTCACATCCAGCTCCAGCCCCTGCTCGATGAGGTGCAGAATGGTGCCGCCGGCGCCGATTTCGATGTCGTCCGAATGCGCCCCCAGGGCCAGCACACGGAGCGCCCCCTGATGCGCGCCGAACTCAAATGGCAGCATGGCTGGAACGGTCCCACACGATTTCCCGGCGCGGCTCTTGTGTGGGCGCCGTGGCCTGCGCCCACACCGCCCACGGCGGCTGGCCTGTTTCGCACAGGGCTTCCAGGGTGAGGTGATCCTTCAAGGTGTCCATGGCCGCCCAAAAGCCGCCGTAGCGAAACGCCACCAGCTCGTTGTCAGCGATCAGCCGGTTGAAGGGCTGCTCCACCAGCTCCTCGCCAGGACCCATGTAGGCGAAAATCTCCTGCCGAAAGGCAAAGAAGCCTCCGTTGATCCACAACCCTGTATGGGCAAAGGGCTCTATGGCCTTCACCCGGTCGCCCGCGAAGGACACCACATGGAATGAGGAGGTAGGCTTCACCGCCAGGAAACTGCCGGTCTTGCCGCTGCCGCGCAGGTTCTGCAGCAGCTCCGGCAGAGGCGCGTCGGACAGGCCATCCGCGTAGTTGGCCAGGAACATCTCCTCACCGGCGAGGTGCCGCTGCACCGCCTTCAGGCGCTCGCCAATGTTCGAGCGCAGCCCCGTATCCACAAACGTGATGCGCCACTCGTCCAGCTCACGACGCTGCAGTTGGACGGTGCCACCGCGCTCCAGCACGAAGTCGTGCAGCAGCGCTTCGCGGTAGTTCAGGAAGAACTCTTTGATCACTTGCCCCTGGTAACCCAGGCAGAGGATGAAGTCGCGGTGGCCGTAATGCGCGTAGTAACGCATGATGTGCAGAAGCAGCGGGCAGCCGCCGATGGGAATCATGGGTTTGGGGACGCGCTCCGAAACTTCGCGCGCCCGCAGCCCCATGCCGCCGCAGAACAGCACCACCTTCACCGCGCAGCCTCCGCGCCGGGCTGGATCACCCGCACGCGCGGAATGGGCACCACCAGGCGCGCGCCCCAGTCAGCGGTGTAAGCCAGTTGACTGGTCAGTTCCTCCTCCAGGTTCCAGGGCAGCAACAGGATGAAATCCGGCCTTGTCTCGGCCAGCTTTTCCGGGGGGTAGATGTGGATGTGCGTGCCAGGCAGGAAGCGCCCGTGCTTGTGAGGGTTGCGGTCCACTGTGTAGGCCAGCAGGTCGGTGCGAATGCCGCAGTAGTTCAGCAGCGTGTTGCCCTTCCCAGGGGCGCCATAGCCGGCTACGCTGTGGCCCCGCCGCCGCGCGTTGATGAGAAAACGCAGCAGGTCGTGCTTGCTCTCCATGGCTCGCTGTCCGAACTCCTCGTAGGTGTGCATGGACGCCAGCCCCTGGGCGCGTTCCAGCGCCTCCAACTCCTCCACCACCGCTTGGCTGCGCCAGCCGGCTTCCGCGCGGCAGGCGTAAATGCGCAGCGATCCGCCGTGGGTTCCGAGCTCCTCCACATTGAACAGCCGCAGCCCCTGCCGCTCCAGAATGCTCCGCACGGCGAGCAGGGAAAAGTACGAGAAGTGCTCGTGATAAATGGTGTCAAACTGGTGCCGCTGGATCAGGCGCAGCAGGTGTGGAAACTCCAGTGTGATGATGCCTTCGGGGGCGAGCAGGAGGCGCATCGCCGCCACAAAGTCGTTGAGCGCGGGCACCTGAGCTAGGACGTTGTTGCCGATGATGAGGTCCGCCGGGCCATCCATCAACAGCCGGGCCGCGCTCTCGCGGTCGAAGAACTCCACCAGCGTGCGGATGCCTTTGGCGGCGGCGGCTAGGGCCACGTTCTCAGCCGGCTCGACGCCCAGCGCCGGGATGCCGCGCCGCGCGAAGTGCTGCAGCAGGTAGCCGTCGTTGCTGGCGATCTCCACTACGCGCGAGCCTCGGCCAAGCCCCAGCAGTGGAATGATGCGCTCTACGTACGCCTCGGCATGGCGAACCCAGCTGTCCGAGTAAGAGGAGTAGTAGGCGTACTCGTTGAAGATGTCCTGGGGCGCAACGTACTGCTCGAGCTGCACCAGAAAGCAGGTGGCGCACACCCGCGCGTGCAGCGGATAGAACGGTTCCATGGCGTTGAGCCGATCGGCCGGCACAAAGCTCTCGCACAGAGGCGACATGCCAAGGTCCACGAAGGTGTGCCGCAGCGGTGCGCCACAGGCGCGGCAGAGAGGCTCGTATGGTGAGAACGTTGCCGCGCTTGGCTCAGCACGCAGTGCCGCGAGAGATGAGGTTGCGGTCGCGGTCATTCCAGACCCTCCATTGCAGGTTGCGGGGCCTCAAGCAGACCGCGGACGAAGCCGCGGGCCGCGAACATCAGCCCCAGGACGGTTGCTCCGGCCCGTGCCGCCGGTGCCAGGCTCCGGGTGCGAGCGGCTTCGGACAGGCTGGCGCCAATGCCGCGCGGCAGGTTGAGTGCCACGTGCGCGCGTTCCGACGCCAAGGCCGGGCCGGACCCAACGAGGCGGCTTACCCGCGCCTTGGAAATGCCTTCGGCGTAGCAGCGCGCACGGAAGTAGTTGAACCTGCCGCGTGCATCCGGAACGCGGTGCTGTACCTGGGCGTTGGGTTCATAGAGCATCACGCCCCCTGCCCAGTGCCTGGCGGCGCGAATGCAGAACTCCGTCTCTTCGCAGCCCAGCGGCGTGGTGCCCAGGCGGCCCAGGCCGCTGTGGAAGCCGCCGGCCAGCCCGAATATCTCACGACGAAAGGACATGTTGCAGCCCAGCAGGTTGCGCACCGGCGCCACCACGGCCGGCAGCCCGCGGTAGCTGCAGCCCACCACCCAGGCAAACTCGGGCGGGAACCAGTTCGGCGCGGTAGATTGCCACAGCGGCTGAACCGCGCCACCTACGCCCAGCGTCTCAGCATCGGCATAATGCGGCAGCAGCTGTTCCAACCAGTCCGCCCTGGCCATGGCATCGTCATCCAGAAAGGCCACAACATCCGCCCGGCAGGCCGCGACGCCGCTGTTCCTGGCTCCAGAGAGGCCAGCGGGCCGCCTATTCTCCAGCACGATGGCATATTCACCGAACTCGGCGACCATGCGCTCGAACAGCGGACGGTTGTGGTCGGCCACGAGGACAATCTCCAGCGGGCGCACCGTTTGGTGAGTGACCGAAGCGACCGCGGCGCACAGGTCGAACCAGCGCGCTGCCGTGTAGGCGCACACCACCACGGAGCAGCTGGGCAGGCTGGTGAGCTGGCCCATCACTCGGCCATCGCCACGTCGGGCACCACCAGGTCCTCACGCAGGCTGGACATAACCGGCCCCTCCGGGGCACACAAGGGCAGGGCACACGCCCCAACCACTGTGCCGCGGCCGAAGCGCACCCGGAAGATGGTGCGCAGCACGCGCCATCCATCGGGCAGGGCGCGCAGGCGGCTCTCGCCAAACGCGCGCGGCGCCTCGAAGCTCGCCACCTCCACCACACGCAGCTCGGCACGGATGGCGCGCAGGTTCATAAGCGTCTCGATCTCGAAACCATCGCTGTCGAGGTTGAGCGTGGGCAGCACTCGCCGCCAAAAGGCGTTGTAGCCGTAGCACAGGTCGCTGAAGCGGCAGTGGAACAGCAGCCGTACGGCCAGCAAAAGGCTGCCGTTGCCGAGCGCCCGGAAAAGCGAGATGTCGTGTGTGCCGGCGCCCTGCAGATAACGCGAACCCTTGGCGTAATCCGCGCCGCTCAGCAGTGCTCCCACAAAGGCGGGAATCTCCTCCGGGTCGGTCGAGCCATCCGCGTCCAGCGCCACAAGCACGTCACCCGTCGCGGCCTCGAAGCCGGCGCGCAGGGCATTGCCCTTGCCGCGGCCCTCCTGCCGCACAATGCGGATGCTAGGCAGCAGCTCACGAGCGAGCTCCACGGTGCCATCGGTGGACCGTCCGTCCACCAGCAGCACCTCGTGTACCCAGCGCGGAATGCGCGGCAACACGCGGCACAAGTTCGCCTCTTCGTTGAGCGCGGGAATCACCACGCTCACCCGTGGCCAACCGCCCAGCCCCGCGGGGGCGGAGGTGAGAAAGGCAGCCGAGGCCTTCTCCAGCGTTGCGCTGGCCGGGGAGGTGTGCACACTCATCTTCATCCTGCGAATCGCGGCCTATTACCGGGATGCTGCTCAGGTTATTGAGAGATGGGTGACGCCGGATCGGTCGTTCCGGCCATCCAGCCGAGGCTGCTCGGCATATTCAGGGCGGGCGAACCCCTAGCCCTAACCGAGTATTCAGCCCCTTGCAGCGCTGTGCTGCAAGGGGCTGTCAGTAGCGTGAAGACGGCACCGGCGCGCGTTCGCGGGAGGGCTGGTACGTCAGGCGGCGTGGGATGCTATGAGCGGCCCCACAGCTCCTTGGTCGCCAGGCGCGCGCCCTCGGCCATGGCCTCGAGCTTGGCCCAGGCAATCTCGGCGTGCCCCACCCGGCTGCCGATGCCGCAATCCGTGCCGGCGATCACGTTCTCGCGCCCCATCAGCTTGGCGTAACGCAGCAGCCGATCGGCGATGAGTCGGGGATGCTCGATAACGTCCGTCGTGTGGCCAGCCACACCCGGCATGTACGACTTGCCTGCCGGCAGTTTGACCGTCTCCCACACGTGCACCTCATGGTCGTGGCGCGGATTGGCGGCCTCCACGGAGTAGCACTCGGCGTTTACCTTGAGCACGATGTCCACAATGTCCCCCAGTGGCACGTCGTTCTTGTGGGGGCCGTGCTGGCTGCCCCAGCAGATGTGCAGGCGCACAAGGTGCTCTGGAACGCCGCGCAGCGCGCGGTTCATCGCTTCGACTCGCAACTCCGCGTAAGCCCGGTAGTCCGCCACGCTCATCTCCGGGTACATCTGCCAGCCATCGGGCAGGTCGGGGTCGTCGATCTGCAGCACGATGCCGGCATCAGTGATGGCCTTGTACTCCTCATGCAGCACGTCAGCGATGGCGAAAAGAAACGCCTCGTCGTTGGGGTAATGCTCGTTCCACAACCAGTGCTCGATGGTGCCGGGAGCGATAGCCGGCAGGTAGGGCTCCACGTCCAGGCCCTGGACGGCAGCTTTCAGCCGTGCGATGTCCGTGGCGACGTTCTCCTGCCCCACATACTTCAGCGGCTCGGTGCAGAAGAAGGGTGTGGTCGCCACGCCGCCCGCGGGCTGGCCCAGTGCGGCCGAGCGCCGGCCGAAGGCACCAATGCCGGCGGCGTAGGCGCCGGGAAACTCCAGCGCGTCCCGCTTGTTGACGTTGTGGGGCGCAGCATCCCGGGGTCCCAGCGGGCGCTGGCTTATGCCGCTCATGCGCTGCCGGATGTAGCCATTGAAGCCACCAGTCTTGCCCAGTTCGCCGTCGTTCACCACATCCACGCCTGCCTCGGCCTGGCGGCGAACTATCTTGGTGATCTCCTCCGGCAGGCGCTCCTGGAACTCAACGGCCTTGTCCGGCCCCGCCATCATCAGCTCTTGAAGGTCCGGCGGGCGGGGAAGCGTCCCCGCGTGCGAGACAATGATCCTGTTGCTGCTGCGCCGCATCGCCAACTCCTGCGCCTGAACGTTCTGCGCCCACTTGGGGCGCACACAGTCTACCTGTCGCCCGGCGCCGGCACCTCAGCTGGTGCGGCCGAAATCGTCTTCCAGGCGCACGATGTCGTCTTCGCCCAGGTAGTCGCCTCGCTGAATTTCGATGAACACCAGCGGATCGATGCCCGGATTCTCCATGCGGTGTGCCTGTTCCAGCTCCACATCCACGGTCTCGCCGGTGTGCAGCAGGCGCTCGCGGCCATCGAGCGTCACCTTGCCCACGCCCGCGACGATCATCCAGTGTTCGGTTCGGCGGTGGTGCTTCTGATAACTCAGGCGTTTGCCAGGGTCGACCTCCAGGCGCTTCACCTTGTATTCAGCGCCTTCGTCCAGCACGGTGAAGGCGCCCCAGGGACGCCGATCAAATTCAGGCGAGGCTTGCTCTTTGGCGGATTCCATCACTGCCACACTCCGTGCCGCGAGTTGCTGGTTGGAGTGTACGGTCCCTGGGCCCCAGCACGATCACATCGAGGCCCAGGCTTTGACAGCACAGGGCCTCCAGGTCATTGGCGGCCGGTGGTGAGATGACCTGCAGGCCAGCCGCATGCAGGGCAGCGATCAGCGGCAGCGCAGCCAGCTCCAATGGCAGTTCGGCCAGCTGGGCACCGGTGAAGCGGCAGGCCACCAGCATGCCGGCCAGGCGTGCATCAGGCGCGAAGCGCACCGCCAGCGGCACACCAGGCGCCAGCCTCCGCAGCGCTGCCAGTTGCTGGATGTTGCCCGAGCCCGCGCTTACCTTGGTGGAGCAGCCGCGCAGGACGGCCGCCAGCGGCGCCACGCAGCCGTGCCAGCCATCGATCCGCACGTGGATATCTTTCGCGCCGCTCGTCACGGTGATTTGCTGCAGTGTCTGCCACGCCCCATCCGGCAGCTGGCCCAGGGGAGTGCCGGCTTCGTCTGCCACCACGGGAACGGCCAGCAGCTGCAGTTGTGTGCCCTCCACTCTGGTTACTCCGGCCGCCATAAAGCGCGCCGGCTGCCCGTGCAGCGTGCCAGCCGGCAGCGCCAGGCCAGCTTGCGGCAGCGCCACATCCAGTTCGTCCACGTCATCAGCCGGCAGCACGGCCCGCACCGGGTTGTAGCCGCGGCGGTGCACTCGGCTGGCGCCCAACTGGGCCAGGGCCCGCTTGTGGACCGGCGTCGAATAGCCAACGTTCGTCTCCCAGCCGTAGCCGGGGTAGCGCAGCGCCAACCGGCGCATCAGGGTATCGCGCGTGACCTTGGCCAGGATCGAGGCGCAGGCGATGGCGTAGCAGCTCGCATCGCCATCCACAATGGCCGTGTGCGGGCCCAGCGGCAGGCCAAGTATGCGGCGCCCATCAATGAGCGCGTGGTCGTGCCCACCAAGGCGGCTCAGCGCCCGGCACATGGCCAGCCGCGACGCATGCAGAATATTGAGCCGCTCGATCTCAGGGACCGAGGCCGCGCCAACGCCCCAGTTCAACGCCTGCCGCCGAATCCTGGGCGCCAGCTCCTCGCGTTCCTCACCCGTGAGCAACTTAGAGTCGCGCACGCCTGAAATGCGCCGTGCACGCAGCGGCATGATGACGGCTGCGCTCACCACTGGGCCGGCCAGGCAGCCCATGCCCACTTCGTCCACGCCAGCCACGCGCTCGAGGCCCTGGCGCCAGAGGAGGGATTCCGCGCGTCGCGTGGGCGGTGGGCCCAGCCGGCGAGGTGCGGGGGAGGCAGCTATCGGGTGCGGCGCTCTCGAATCTTGGCGGCCTTACCCACGCGGTCGCGCAGATAGTACAGCTGCGCACGGCGCACCCGCCCGTGGCGCAGCACCTCAATCTTGTCCAGCCGGGGCGAGTGCAGCAGGAACGTCCGCTCCACTCCAATGCCGTGGGCAACCCGCCGTACGGTGAAGTTTGTGGCCGCCCCGCCGCTGCGCAGGCGCATCACCGTGCCCTCGAATATCTGGATGCGTTCGCGGGTGCCCTCCACGACTTTGACGTGCACTTTCACGGTATCGCCCGCGGCAAGCTCGGGGACCCCTGCCTTCAGCTGGCGTTCGGCAACGGATTGCAAAATGGCATCCATACGGTTTCGAGATTGTATCATCCTCCTGATGGCGGAGACGGAGGGGTTTAAGTACAGCATCAAAGTCTTGGATGGTGGCATGGCGCTGGCGGTCACGCTCACCAACTGCCCCCGCATGGCGCCAGCGGAGGCGCTCGCTCAGCAGCTGATCGAGGACCTCAACCAGCGCAAGGTGGTGTACGGGCTGGATGAGACCGCCATCAAGAACCTCGTCAAGAGCCGCGTGCTGGGCGCGGAAACAGTGGTGGCGCGGGGCACGCCCATGCGCCGTGGCTCCGACGCCGAGATTGAGATGCTCATGCTGCCGCCCTCATTCCTGCCCACTGCCGGGCCGGACGGCAAGGTGGACTTTCGCAACATCGAGAACATCGCCCAGGTCAGCGAAGGCGACCTGATTTCACGCAAGGATCCGCTGGACGAAGGCTCGCCGGGCACCAACATCTTCGGGAAGGTGATTCCTGCCCCGAAGATGAAGGACGCGCAGCACCCGGCCGGCCAGAACTGCGCCTTCTCCGAGGATGGCCTGGAGATGCGCGCCGCCATCGACGGCTACCTGCGCTGGAATTCCAGCAAGATCGACGTGGTCGACCTGTACGTGGTGAATGGCGATGTGGACTTCACCACCGGCAACGTCCACTATCAGGGCAGCATTGAGGTTCGCGGCAGCGTGCGTGCTGGTTTTGAGGTGGTGGCCGGCAAAGAGCTGACCATCGTCGGCATGGTGGATGGCGGCATGGCCGTGAGCCAGAACGGCGGCGTGTCCGTGGGCCAGGGGGTGATCGGCAACTCCGAGGCTCAGGGCCGCGTGCTGGCCATGGGCGATGTGAAGGTTGGCCGCGGCCTGTTTGCCAAAATCGAGAGCAAAGCCGGCGCCATCACCGCCAATTACGCCGTGGAACATTGCGATCTGAAGGCGGCTGGGGATCTCACGCTGAACGGCGGCCCGGCCATCTCCTGCATCATCGACGTGGGCGGCGAAGTCCACGTGGCGGATGTCAGCGAGGCCAGCCAGCGGGCGCACCCCCCCAGCACCTCCGGTGCAGGCCAGCGACGCGAGTTCGTGCGCGTGCGGTTGCTGCCGCCGCTCGACGTGGACATGAAGCGCCAGAACCCCAACACCACCATCCAGGCCAAGCTGGCCGACATCTCGGCCGGCGGCTGCCGCGTGCGCACGCAGGTGCGCTTCAAGCCAAACGAAGCCGTGCAGCTGCAGTTCCGCTTGCCGGATGTGGAGGGAATGGTCTGGATGGATGCCACCGTGCTGCGCGCTGTGGACAGCCCGGCCGACCGGCTGGATTCGCGCCTCACCTATGCCATCCGCTACGGAGAGGTGGAAGCCTCTGTGCGCGAGACCATCGCCAAGTTCTGCCAAAGCGAGGATTTCCGACAGAACCGCCTGCTGCGCGACGCGGGTCGCGATCCAGAGGCGCAGGCAGCCATTGAGCGCCGTGCCGGCGAGGTTCCCGCCTCGTAACAGCCCAGCGCGGCGCCGTAGTCAGAAGCCCCTGGAAACATCCAACGCCCGAGACGTCCAAATAGCCATAATGTGAGGGCGCACATCGGTTGCTGGGAGTAAAAGCATGATCCAATTCCGGTTTGGGGGCCCGTATGACGACCTCGAACACGAAGTGAACCGTTTGCTGGAGCACTATCGCCAACCCAAGCGACCGCCGGTGCAATTCCGAATGAATGCCTGGCATCCGCTGGTGGACCTGTACGAAACGCCGGACATGCTGGTGGCGCTGATTGAGCTTGCGGGTGTAGCTGAGGAAGACGTGGAAGTAGTGGTGGATGGCCGCACGCTCACCGTGCGCGGCCAGCGAAGCAGCCATGCCCGCCACGAGCGGCAGGCATACCACGTGCTCGAGATCAACGAAGGGCCATTTGAGCGCGTGCTTTCGCTGCCCTGGAAAGTGGACAGCGAGGCCACCAAGGCGGAGTTCCGCCGCGGCTTGTTGGAGATTTGCATGCCGAAACTGCGCGAGCAGGCCATCTCTATCGCCGTCCGGCCAACCGAGGTCTGACGCGCGTGGCCGAACGACTGGAGGACCTGAAAGTCCCGGACATCCTGCCCGTGCTGCCTACGGGCGACAACGTCATGTACCCCTTCATGGTGCTTCCGCTGGTGCTGAGCGGCGAGCGCTGGGGACGGCTGATTGACGAAGTTTCGGTGCGCGAGAAGATGATTGGCTTGTTCGCGCAGAAGCCAGCACCCGAGAAACAGCCCGGCGTAACCGATCCGGCGGCCCCGAGCCGTACTGCCGGCCCGACCGCTGTGGAGGGGCAGGATCTGCAGTCTACCGGCACGGCGGCCATGCTGGCCCGCATGGTGAAGCTGCCGGATGGCACCATCCAGGTTCTGCTGCAGGGGGTGGCTCGCATTCGCTTGGACGAGATCACCCAGCGCGAGCCGTATCTCAAGGGCTTCGTCAAAGCCATCCCTGAAGTCCCGGCCGCTGGCGTTGAGGCCGAGGGGCTGATGCGCGCCGTGCAGTCGCAGTTCCAGCGGGTGGTGCAACTGGCACCCGGGTTGCCTCAGGAAATCGGCATCACCGCCATGAACATCGCCGATCCGGGCAGGCTGGCCGATTTTGCCGCGGCAAACATCAACCTGAACCTGGCCGAGAAGCAGGAGGTGCTGGACACGCCGGACGTGGCTGTTCGCCTCAAGCGCGTGGCCGAGTTCCTGACCCGCGAGATCGAGATTCTAGAAGTCGGCTCCAAAATCCAGGAGCAGATTCGCGGGCAGATGGACAAAACGCAGCGCGAATACTACCTGCGGGAGCAGCTCAAGGCGATTCAAGCGGAGCTGGGCGAAACCGACGAGCGAACGGCCGAGATGAACGACCTGAGGCAGCGGATCGATGCAGCCGGCTTGCCCGAAGAAGCCCTAAAGGAGGCCAACCGCGAATACGACCGGCTCGCCAAAATGCCACCCCAGGCCGCCGAGTACACCGTTTCCCGCACGTACTTGGACTGGCTTGTTACGCTGCCCTGGAACAAGAGCACGCCCGACGCCCTGGACCTTCGCCACGCGCGCGAAGTGCTGGACGCCGACCACTACGACCTGGAGAAGGTGAAGGACCGCATCCTGGACTACCTGGCCGTCCGCCAGGTGAAGCAGGACATGCGCGGACCAATCCTGTGCCTGGCGGGGCCGCCCGGCGTGGGCAAAACGTCACTGGGGCAGTCGATCGCCAGGGCCACCGGCCGCAAGTTCTACCGCCTGTCACTTGGTGGCATGCGCGATGAGGCCGAGATTCGCGGCCACCGCCGCACCTACATCGGCTCCATGCCTGGGCGGATCATCCAGGCCATCCGCCAGGTCGATGCTATTAATCCCGTGCTCATGCTGGATGAGGTGGATAAGCTGGGCGCGGACTTCCGGGGTGACCCCGCCTCCGCGCTGCTGGAGGTTCTGGACCCGGAGCAGAACTCCACGTTCACCGACCACTACCTGGATGTGCCGTTCGACCTGTCCCGGGTGATGTTCATCACCACTGCCAACATGCTGGACACGATCCCCGGCCCCCTGCGGGATAGGATGGAGATCATCCCTCTGCCGGGCTACTCCGAGTACGACAAGCTCGAGATCGCCCGCCGCTACCTGGTGCCCAAGCAGCTCGCTGAGAATGGCCTGGAAGCGGGCGATCTGATGCTGCCGGACGTCACGCTCCGAAGCATTGCCGACTGGTATACGCGCGAGGCGGGTGTGCGCGGGCTCGAGCGCAGCATCGGCACGGTCTGCCGCAAGGTCTCTCGCCGCAAAATGGAGGGCACAGTCACGGTGCCTCTCAGGCTTGCGCCCGAGGATCTGGAGGAGTACCTGGGGCACCGCATCTTCCGCCGCGAGGTGACAGACAAAGAGGATGAGATCGGCGTCGTGACCGGCCTGGCTTGGACCGAAGCCGGCGGTGATGTCCTCTTCGTTGAAGCCAGCATGATCCCCGGCCACGGCAACCTGCAGCTCACAGGTAACCTGGGCGAGGTGATGCAGGAGTCAGCCCGCGCGGCCCTCACCTACGCCCGCTCGCGTGCCCAGGCCCTGGGTCTCTCCGAGGACTTCTGGCAAAAGCAGGACCTGCACGTGCACGTGCCAGCGGGCGCCGTCCCCAAGGATGGGCCTTCGGCCGGTGTCACCATGGCGACGGCGATCATCTCCGCTATGACGCGCCGGCCGGCGAACCGGCTGGTGGCCATGACCGGCGAGATCACCCTGCATGGCCGGGTGCTGCCCATTGGCGGGTTGAAGGAGAAGGTGCTGGCAGCGCATCGGGCGGGCGTAACCACGGTGTGCCTGCCGCGCGAGAACGAGCCGGATCTGGATGACGTGCCTGCCGAGGTGCGCAGCGCCCTGCACTTCATCCCAGTGGACCAGGTGGACCAAATTCTGGAAGTCGCCCTCAAGCCTGCCCCCGCTCTGGTTGCCGACCCCGCCGCGGCAGCGGCATAGCCGGCTCTTGGAGCAGCCCCCAGTTGCGAGCCAGTACGACGCGCCGGAGCTAAGGCGGCGAGGCGGCGGGAGCGCGTACAATCCTGCGGCGGGCAAAACCCTCGGGAGGTGATGGAAGTGGCAACAGCAGAGATGCAGACCGCGACATTCGTGGAGCGTTACGTCGCGGCGGATGGCTTTCACGTCCGCTACCTGGAGGCGGGCGACGGCCCGCCACTGCTGGTGATCCACGGCGGCGGCGGGCTGAAGTTGTACCACTCGCACGAGCTGCTGGCTCAGCGCTACCGCGTGATCCTGCTGGAGGTGCCGGGATTCGGCAGCTCGCCGGCCAATGAGCGATCCAGCTCCATGGCCGAGCTGGCGTTGAGCGTGGGCGCAGCTGCGACCAGCCTTGGAATCGACACCTTCAACCTGATGGGCAATTCTTTCGGCGGCAAGCTGGCGCTATGGTTGGCGGTGCAGCAGCCGGAACGCGTGCAGGCACTGGTGCTGGTCGCGCCGGCGGCCATCCGCCGCGAGGGGCCGCCGCCAGCACGGCCCGCCGGGGCCGGTGGCGCGCCCGGCTTGCTGCTGTATGCCCATCCAGAACGGCACACACCCGAACCACCGCCCGGCGAAGAGGTGCTGGCGAAACAACAGACGCTGGCGCGAAGGATCATGGGGCCGGCGCGGGACGTCGAACTCGAGGAGCGCATGGTCAACCTCACTGTGCCCACGCTGGTGCTCTTTGGCACGCTGGACCGCATGATTCCTTTGGAGCTGGCCCGTCTGTATCAGGAGAAGCTGCCCAACTGCCACGTGACCTTCATCTACGACGCCGCCCACGAGGCCGACGCGGACCGCCCCGAAGCCTTCAACGCGCTGGTGACGGACTTTCTGGAACGGCACGAGGGCTTCCTCGTGAACCAGTCCAGCGGGCTGTTCCACCGCTGACGAGCTCGCGGCGTCTGCCGGTGCAGGAAGCCAGCCCGCCCACGCGGCCGCTGGCGGTGGCCCTCATGCTGGCCGGCTTGGCCGTGGCGCTCGCCGGC
>JBOGTU010000182.1:0-1904 GCA_050695655.1 Chloroflexota bacterium
TCCCCACGACGCACGAGGATTCGGCCCGCAAGCGGCGCAACAGCCAGCTGTGGAACATGCTCACGTGGGGCCAGCTGGGCCGCAGCCCGGACGTGCTGGCGCCGTACGTCACCAACCTGGTGCCGCGCAAGGACGCCTTTGCCGCCTTCAAGAACCCCCACTGCGACTTCGGTGAAAACGTCGTCAACTACTATCGCTACTGTCGCGACAATGACCTGTTCCTGACCCATGCCCTCGGCGACCCGCAAGTGGACCGCAGCACCCAGCCGCAGAACGAGCGGCGGCAGACACCCGAGGACGAGGAGATCGCGCTGCATGTGGTGGAGGAGACCGAAGAGGGCGTGATCGTCAGCGGCGGCAAGCAGCTGTCCACCGCCGCGGTGCACAGCAACGAGACCTATGTCTCTCTCTCAGCCACCTTCTTCGCCCGCAACGATCCCCGCTTCGTCATCGCTTTTTCCATCCCCAGCAATTCCAGAGGCCTGAAGATTCTGGCGCGGGAGCCGGTGAACCTGTGGCATGGCAGCTGGGGGCACCCCTTCTTGATGCTGGATGAGCAGGACTGCATGCTCTTCTTCCAGCGGGTGCTGGTGCCGTGGGAGCGTATTTTCTTTCTGTATGAATCCCCCGCGCGCATGATGGGCATCGCCGGGCCAGGCGGCGCGGACATCAACTTTGCCGGCTGGGCCAACCTGGAGCGCGCGCTCTACCGCTTCCGGCTGATGACCGCCGTGGCGACCATGGTGACCGAGGCCATCGGGGTGATCGAGTACCGAGAAGTTGCCTCCAAGCTGGGGGAGATGGCGGCCAACTGCGAGATGCTGCGCCTGACGATGGAGGGCATCGAGCACAGCACGCGCCGCCAGGCCGGCATGGGCCCGGTGGCCGTCTGGATGTCCCAGACGACCTGGCGCATGACCGAGCTGCTGCGCGAGCTCTGCGGCTCCGGTATTGTCATGCAGCCCAGCGAGAACGACCTGGCCAGCCCCGAGCTGCGACCCTACCTCACCCAGTTCATGCGCGGCAAGGACGTGGACGTGGAGTACAAGTCACGCCTGTTCCGTTTCGCGCACGAGCTGGCCATGTCGTCCTTCGGGATGCGACAGGATATCTACGAGTTCTGGCACGCCGGCGACCCCAGCCGCAACCGCATCAATCTGCTGCGCGCCTACGACCAGAGCGACATCAAGGAGCGGATCAAAGAGATGTGCAGCCGGCCCCTGCCCCACGCCGAAGTCGACTAGGAGATTTGAGCTGTGGCCACGGTGGTGAGCGGGCGAGAGCTGCGTGACGTGATGAGCGACTTCGCCACCGGCGTGACGGTGGTGACATCGCGGACGCCGGCTGGCAAGCCATTCGGCTTCACGGCCAATGCCGTGACGTCGCTCTCCCTCGACCCGCCTCTGGTTCTGGTGTGTGTGGCCAGGGACCGCTACGCGCACGCCGTGATGGCCGCGGCGGAGGCCTTCGTCATTAACGTGCTGTCCGATCGCCAGGAGGCGGTGGCTCGCCGCTTCGCTCGCCCTGGGGAGGATCGCTTCCGCGACCTGATATGGTCCGGAGGCGAGTCGGGGCTGCCCTGGCTGATTGATGCCATCGGCGTGATTGAGTGTGAGCGTCAGCGGGTTCATGACGGCGGCGACCACTCCATCTTCATCGGGCTGGCCCGCTCGGCGCGCCGTTACAGCGGCCGGCCGTTGCTGTTCTTCCACGGCGAAATGTTCGGCCTGGGCGCCGACGAAGGCCCTCTCATGGAGCGCAACTAGAAGGTTGGCCACCAACAGAGCGCGGCGGCCCGCGGGGGCCGCCCAGGAGCGTCAGGTCAAGCAGAGACGGCTGCCGCTGGGGCCGTCGCGGGCCGCTCAAGGCTGTGCGGCCAAACCTCTTGCCATGCCGGTTAAAGC
>JBOGTU010000183.1:0-11640 GCA_050695655.1 Chloroflexota bacterium
CCTTCACCGGCGCGCGGCGCTCCTCTCAGCCTGTTCATTTCCCATGTCTTCCTGGCCCTGTTCAATCCGAGCCCCCGCACCCCGCCCGCTCGTCCGCTGCCCCCTCGCCTGCTCGCGTCCTGCTTCCGCCTTGCTCGGCCGCGCCCTGCTTCCCCTCTCTTCCCTCTCTTCCATGCGCCCGCGAGGCGTACGGGCGAGGGAGCTGGCCGCGCGTTTAGGGGAGGCGGGCGCAGGTCGACAGGACTGACACACGGCCGGGTTCCCCGCAATTCCCGTGCTTTCCCAGCTGCCGAAGAGAGCTTGAGTGGCTCCGGCTGGGCGAGAGGTTGGCCGGAAGCGATGCGCTCCAAGGCGTTAGCACTCTACTTGACAGAGTGCCAGGGGTGGCGATATGATGGCGGTGCAGTCAACTTCCATGATGAAGATGACTGAAAGGAGAAACAAACCCATGTCACGAACCGTGATCCGTTACGAGCCATTTCGAGAGATGCTGTCGCCGTGGGGCGCAATGACCTCGTTGTTCGATGACCGTGTCACCCGCGGCGCCCGGCTGCTCGGCAGCGGCGTGCCAGCCTTTCCAGTGGACGTGTACCAGACGGCGGAGGAGTTGGTGGTTCAGGTAGCCGTGCCCGGTTTGAAGCCCGACGACCTTCAGGTGCAGGTTCTGCGCGGTCTACTCACGGTGCGGGGCGCATCGCACCGGCCGGAGAGCCAGGGCGGCGAATACTTGCGCCAGGAGCTCACCTACGGCGCCTTCGAGCGCACGCTGGCGCTGCCCTTCGCCGTGCAGGCGGAGGAGGCTGTCGCGCGGTTTGAGAACGGTCTGCTGACCATTCGCCTGCCGCGTGCCGAGGAGGCGCGTCCGCGCCAGATCGCCATCCAGGTGCAGCCCGCGCAAGTCGAAAGCGAAAAGCCGGCCGACCTACCCACGGCCGCCTGAACCGCGGTTGAGAAATTGGGGTGAGAATTGGGAATCGCGGGGTCCGAATGAGACCCTCACTGCCACTGCCAACGCCAGGCCAGGTGGAGATGCCTGCGAACGGCCGTTTACATTGACGCGGCTGCTCGAGGGAAACGGTTGAGGGCCGCTTCCGGCTTGGCGGTCAACCCGCTAGGCTGAGGGAATAGTCAACCGTTCGCCGACGGTGATCCTGCCGGTGGGACTGATCTTGTTGGCGTCGGCGAGGGCCTGCACAGAGGTGCTGAAGCGATGGGCGATACCGGTGAGGGTGTCGCCCGATTTGACCACATAGGTGCTGCTGGGACTGCCGGACGGAGCCGCGGATGCCCCGCTAGAGGGGCTGGAGGAGCTGGGCTGCAGGCTGGCCGGCGCTGAGGCCGAGGCGCTGCTGGGAGCGAGCGGCGCGGTCGAGGTGGCCGGCGCCGGACTGGCTCCGCCCACGCTGCCGCTGGGGCGCCCCGAGGCGACGGCGGCAGGCGAACCGCCGCCGGTAAGCGCGCTGCCCAGCTGGCCCAACTGCTGCAGTTGCTGAATCGGCAGCAGGCGAGCCACTGGGAGCGATACCAGAGCGAAGAAGAACACGCCCATGGTCAAGAAGCAGATGAAGAAGATGGCCGCGCGCGAGATGCTGTGATCGACGCGCATGTGCTCGAACGCGGGCTGATCGAAGTGGGCGTAGGGCGTCTCCGGGGGCGCTGCCATCGCGCCGAATCTTAGCCTACGGCCCGCTGGCCGTACAGCCGCCGCTGCTGTGCCGGGCTGTCGTTCGGCGGGTTCGAGGTGGCGCGAAGCAGTGCCGCTCAAAGACCAGAAAGAACAACCAACAAAGCCATCATGGTGGGGCCAAATAGAACGGGCGTGCTAGCATGCGTCCTGCCGTGAAGGTCACGTTGATTCGCGAAACGCACGAGCGCGAGGCTGATCTGGCCCGGGCCTGGCAGGCCAACAGCTGGGCGCGCGGCCTGCGCAGCACCGCCGGGCTGTCGTTGCAGGTGGTGTATCCTGGCCGGCCGGCGAGCGAAGCCGGGCCGGATTTTCGCGGCGCGGTGATCGCGCTGCCACGGGGCGAGCTGTTGCGAGGCGACGTAGAGCTGCACCTGGACGAAAGCGATTGGTGGCGGCACGGCCACCATCAGGACGGCGCATACGATGGTGTGGTGCTGCACGTGGCACGGCGCCCCGGTCGGGGCGCGCGCAAGGCCAACGGCGAGCCCATTCTCACGGCCATCGTGGGCGGGTCGCCCGTGCCGGCGGCGGCCGGGGCGAGCGCGGGCGCGGGCGTGGCGCCCTGCCGGCGCGTTTTGC
Source organism: Chloroflexota bacterium (assembly GCA_050695655.1). GTDB lineage: Bacteria > Chloroflexota > JAJPGV01 > JAJPGV01 > JAJPGV01 > DATKQD01. The sequence goes on from JBOGTU010000183.1 coordinate 2,267, forward strand.
CGCGCCTGACACCGAGCACGCTGGATAGCCTGCTGCGCGAGCTGGCTGCCCAGCGCTTTCGGTCGAAGCAGGCCGCGTTTGAGGGCCAGCTGGCCGTGGACACGCCCAGCCAGGCCCTGTATGCCGGGCTGCTGGAGGCCCTGGGCTACAACCTCAACCGCGCGCCGTTTCGGCGGCTGGCCGAATTGCTGCCGCTCGCCGCGCTCGAGGGCGTGGTCGCCGCGCGGCCGAGTGAGGGCAGTGCCGCTCGGCTGCGCCGGCTGCTGCTGCACAGCGCGGGCCTGGAACCGAATGCACAGTTCGACGGCTGGCCCAGCCTGCCACCCACAGCCTGGCGCTGGCAGGGCGTGCGGCCGGGCAATCTGCCGCCGGCGCGGCTGGCGGCGCTGGCCGAGTTGCTGCCTGGGCTGCTGGAAGAAGGCCTGGTTGAGGCGCTGCTGGCGCCTCTGGACGCCGCGATACGGGAGGATGTGGGCGGCCGCCCGTGGCACGCCTGGCGCGGCGCGCTGCGCCCGCTGGGCAGGGCGCGGGTAGACAGCGTGGCGCTGAACGTGCTGCTGCCCTTCGCCGCGGCCCTGGGTGAAACGAGCTGCCGCTATCTGCTGGCGGAGGCGGCGCTGGAGGTGTACCTGGCCTATCCCGGCCGAGGCAGCGACCAGATCACGCGCACCATGCAGCGCGAGGTGCTTGCCCCGGCTGGGGTAGCCGCGGCGGGTCCTGCGCGGGAGCAGGCGCTGCACCAGGTGTGGGCGCAGTGGTGCCACGATAAGACCTGTGCGCGGTGTCCGCTGGGTGGCGCGGCCCCGGCCCGCGGCGCGCTGGCGCAGCTTGGCGGCAGCAGCAGCCCGGCACGAAGTTTGGCCGGAAACATGCCGCGGCGGCCGGGTGGGGTTGCCCGGGAACGTGCGGTCAAGTCGAAGTGGTTGCCACGAGGGACGTTCGAGGGCCGCGTATGGCCTTGCGGCCAAACTTCTCGAGCGTGATGGTCACGCTGCTGGGGCGGCACAAGCCGGTGATTGGCATGGTTCACCTGGCGGCGCTGCCCGGCTCGCCCTTCTACGGCGGGCTGAACGATCAGCAGATCCTGGACGCGGCCAGGCGGGACGTGGAAGTGCTGGCAGCGGCCGGCTTTGACGCCATCTCCTTTTCCAATGAGGGCGACCGGCCCTACCAAACGGAGGTGCCCCGGGAAACCGTGGCGCTGTACACGCGGCTGGTGTTCGAGCTCAGCCGAGGACTTCCCATCCCCTTCGGGTGTGGGCTGCTGATCGATCCCTTTGCCACGCTGGCCGCCGCGCGGGCGGTCGGGGCCGACTTCGCGCGCATCACCTATGGGGTAACGGCCGGAACTTTTGGCCTGCTGCACGATTCCGCGGGCGAAGTGCTGCGCTACCGGCAGCGAATCGCGGCGGGTGGGGTGCGGCTGTTCGTGAACCTCTCGCCGCACTTCGCCAGCAGCCTGGATGCGCGGCCGCCGGCCGAGGTGGCCCGCACCTGCTGGGCCATGACTCAGCCGGACGCCATACAGGTGCATGGCGCCGGCGCCGGGGCGGCGGCCGACCTGGACGTGGTACGCGAAGTGAAGGCGGCGTTGCCCGCGGTGCCGGTGATCGTGGCCAGCGGCGTGACGCTGGAGTCGCTGCCGGCCGCGCTGGCCGCGGGCGATGGCTTGATCGTGGGCAGCGCCATCAAGGAGGAGGGGCGGACCTGGGGCGCGGTGGATCCCGGGCGGGCGCGCGCCTTCATCGAACGCGCGAAGGCGCTCCGCGCCGCCGATGCGTGATTTTGATGCGCGGCGAGTGATGATACGCGGCGAGTGATAAGGAGGCGATGACGAGCGATGGACCTGCAGCTTTCAGGGAAGACGGCGCTGGTGACCGGCGGCAGCATGGGCATTGGCAAAGCGGTGGCGCGGGCACTGGCAGACGAAGGGGTAGACGTCGCCATCCTGGCGCGCACCAAGGCAACGCTGCAGGCGGCGGCCGATGAGCTGGAGGGTGCCACGGGGCGGCGCATCCTGGCCGTGCCGGCGGACACCTCGCGAGACGATTCAGTGCGTGACGCGGCGCGGCAAGTGGCGGAGGCTTTCGGCCACATCGACATTCTGGTGAACTGCGCGGCTCAGCCGGCCGGGCAGGGACCAGCGCCCACGCTGGCCGAGGTCACCGATGAAGCCTTCTTTGGCGACGTGAACACCAAGGTCATGGGCTACCTGCGCTGCATCCAGGCGGTGGCGCCGCACATGAAACGCCAGGGCTGGGGGCGCATCATCAACATCTCCGGCATGGCGGCACGGACGCCGGCGTCGATCATCGGCAGCATCCGCAACGTGTCAGTGGTGGCGATGACCAAGAATGTGGCCGAGCAACTGGGGCCCTTCGGCATCAACGTCACGGTGGTGCACCCCGGCATGACGCGCACCGAGAAGACTGCCGCGCTGGCGCGCGCCCAGGCGGAACAGAGTGGCAGCAGCGTCGAAGAGGCCGAGAAGCGCCGCTTCGGTGGCAACCTGCTCGGCCGCGCCATCGACGCCTCCGACATCGCCGCGGTCGTCACGTTCCTCGCCTCGCCCCGATCTGTGGCCATCAATGGCGACGTCATCGCCGCCGCCGGCGGCACCCGCGGCTCGATTCACTATTAGCAGGCGCCAGCCAGTCGATAGCGGAGCGGCCCAGCAAGCCCGCACTGCTCGCGGAGGGATCGCCGCGCCGAGGGAGAGCCACTTCCTCAAGGGGACAGGAGCGGGATTCGACCTTTTGACGGGGGGTGGGCGCCGGGGTACTATATATCCGACGGAAATGGTCGGATTTAGCGGGAGGGTACCGGCGTGAGAATCTCTACCCGGGGCCACTACGGGCTGCTGGCGGTGACTGAGCTGGCGCGGCGGTACGACGAGGGGCTCATCTCGCTGTCCGAAGTCGCGCTGGTGGAGCACCTGCCGCTGCCGTACCTCGAGCAGATTTTCGCGCCGTTGCGGGTGGCCGGCATCGTCGAGGCGGTGCGGGGGCTGCACGGCGGCTACCACCTGGCGCGGCATCCGGCCAGCATCACGGTGGGCGAAGTGATTCGGGCGGTGGAAGGGCCCATCGCCCTGGTGGAGTGCACGGCCACGGATTACGTGTCCGGCAGCTGCGAGCGGGAAACGGGCTGTGTGTCGCGCGGGGTGTGGCACCGTGTGTCCGAGGCCATCGACAACGTGCTGAACACGATGACGCTGGCCGATGCCGCCGCGAGCAGCGGCCCGCCCCCACTGGTGCAGGTGAGTCGCGAGCCGGTGGCTCGCAGGTGAAGAGGAAGGCGCAGCTGTGAGCGAACTGTTGGAGATTCAGGACCTGCGTGTGACGGTCGAGCAGCGGGAGATCCTCAAGGGCGTCGACCTGGTGGTCCCGCAAGGGGAGACGCATGCGCTCATGGGGCCGAACGGCTCGGGCAAGAGCACGCTGGCCTATACCTTGATGGGCCATCCCAAGTACCAGGTGACGGGGGGCAGCGTGCGCTGGAAGGGGCAGGATGTGCTGGCCCTCAAGCCTGACGAGCGTGCCCGCACGGGGCTGTTTCTGGCGTTTCAGTATCCCGTCACCGTTCCGGGCGTGACACTGGTGAACTTCCTGCGCCAGTCGCTGCGCGCGGTACGGGGCAAGGAGCAGGCCGTGCGCGACTTCCGCAAGGAGCTGAGCGCGCACATGGCCACGCTGAAGATGGACAACCAGTTCATCACGCGCTACATCAACGAAGGCTTCTCCGGCGGCGAGAAAAAGCGCGCGGAGATGCTGCAGATGGCCATGCTGCGCCCCCAGATGGCGATACTCGATGAAACGGATTCCGGGTTGGACATCGATGCGCTGCGCATCGTGTCTGAGGGCGTGAATTCGCTGGCCGGCCCCGAGCTGGGAGTGCTCATCATCACCCACTACCAACGCATCCTGAATTACATCGCGCCGAAGCGGGTGCACGTGCTCTACCAGGGCCGTGTGATCGTCTCCGGCGGGCCGGAGCTGGTGGGCCGGCTGGAAGCCGAGGGGTACGACCCCATCATCAAGGAATTCGGCCCGCCCGAGGAAGCGGCGGCATAGGAGAAGGACCCATGGCAGTTACCGCGAAGACGCTGCAGAACAGCGAAGACTACAAGTTCGGCTTCCACGACCAGGAGGACTACGTCTTCAAGTCCAAGCGAGGTATCAACGAGCAGGTGGTGCGGGACATCTCGGCCCACAAGAGCGAGCCGGAGTGGATGACCAGGTTTCGGGTGCGCGCCTACAACCACTTCCTCAAGCGGCCCATGCCCAACTGGGGCGGCGACGTGGCCGGCATCGACTTCGACAACATCTACTACTACATCAAGCCGGCGGTCGAGCAAGGCAAGACCTGGGGCGACGTGCCGGAGTACATCAAGGAGACGTTCGACAAGCTGGGCATTCCCCAGGCGGAGCGCAAGTTCCTGGCCGGCGTGTCCGCGCAGTATGAGTCCGAGGTGGTGTACCACTCCATCCGCGAGGACCTGAAGAAGATGGGCGTGGTTTTCACCGACATGGACACCGGCCTGCGGGAATACGGAGACATTGTGCGGAAGTATCTCGGCACAGTGATCCCGCCCAACGACAACAAGTTTGCCTCACTCAACAGCGCGGTGTGGTCCGGCGGGTCGTTCGTGCACGTGCCGGCGGGGGTGAAGGTGGACATCCCACTGCAGGCCTACTTTCGGATCAACGCGGAGAACATGGGCCAGTTCGAGCGCACGCTCATCATCGCCGAGCCGGGCAGCTTCGTGCACTACGTCGAGGGCTGCACCGCGCCCATCTACTCCACGGATTCGCTGCACAGCGCCGTGGTGGAGCTCATCGCGCTGCCTGGCTCGCGCATCCGTTACACCACCATCCAGAACTGGTCCAACAACGTCTACAACCTCGTCACCAAGCGCGCCATGGCCTACCGCGATGCCACGGTGGAGTGGGTGGACTGCAACCTGGGCTCCAAGCTCACCATGAAGTATCCGGCGGTGTACCTGATGGAGCCGGGCGCGCATGGCGAGGTGCTCTCCGTGGCCATGGCCGGCAGCGGCCAGCACCAGGATGCCGGCGCCAAGATGGTGCACGTCGCGCCCAACACCAGCTCCATCATCACCTCCAAATCCATCGCCAAGGGCGGCGGACGCACCACCTATCGCGGTCTGGTGAAGGTGTACCCCGGTGCCTACGGCGCCAAGTCCAAGGTGCGCTGCGACGCGCTGCTGATGGACGCCGCGTCCCAGTCCGACACCTATCCGTACATGGACATCGAAGAGGAGCGGGTGGATGTGGGCCACGAGGCCACCGTGTCCAAGGTGGGTGAAGAGCAGCTCTTCTACCTGATGAGCCGCGGCATGAGCGAGGCCGAGGCGACCAACATGATCGTCAACGGCTTCATCGAGCCCATCGCCAAAGAGCTGCCCATGGAGTACGCGGTTGAGCTGAACCGCCTGGTCCAGCTGGAGATGTCGGGGTCGGTCGGCTAGGCCAAATATATGGTTGCCGTTACTGTGCACTGGAAGCGCCCAGAGCAGATGAACATTGGGACAGCACCGCGGCGGCGCTGGTATCGGGGGTGCAGCGCGCTGGGCAGTGCGGCCCTGGGTGTGCCGTGGAGTTGACTCGGGCCACCGTCGCGGCGCTGAGTGCGCAGCATGCCGAGCCGGAATGGCTGCGTGAGGCGCGGCTGCGGGCCTGGGCAACCTTCGAGCGGCTGCCCCTGCCGGATTCCAGCCGCGATGAGGACTGGCGGCGGACAGATGTGAGCAGGCTGAATTTCGAGGCGTTCGCGCTGAGCGCTAACGGGCACTCCGCGCCCAGCCTGAGCACACTGGTGCACAACAAGGCGGCCGGCACAGGGGCGGCGCTGCCGGCCGGCGTGATCTTTTGCGGGTTGGACGAGGCGGTGCGCGCGTACCCGGATCTAGTGCGGCCGTATCTGGCGCCGGAAGAGGCACCGGGCGAGAAGTTCAGTGCCCTCACGGCCGCGTTGTGGGCGGGCGGAACATTCGTCTACGTGCCGGAGAATGTGCACCTGGAGTGGCCGCTGCAGGCCAGTTACGGCGAGGCTGGCGGCACGGCTTTCGCGCCACGCAGCCTGGTGATCGTGGAGCGAGGCGGCTCGCTGGTGTATGTGGACTGTTTTGGGGCGGATGGATCGCCCGAGGAGGGCGAGCTGCTGAGCGTGGCCAGCACGCACGTGATTGTGGGCGAGGGTGCACAGGTGCAGTACGTGGGCCTGCAGGAGCGGGGTCCGCGCACGTGGCACTTCGCTACGCAGCGGTTCTCCGTGGGGCGCGACGCCAGAGTGGATGTCGTGGTTGGCGGGCTGGGCAGCCAGCTCTCCAAGAGCTTTGTACAAACGTCGCTGCTGGCGCCGGGGGCCGAGGCGAACCTGGTGGGCGTGGTGCTCACCGATGGCGACCAGCACATCGACCACCAAACCACGCAGGAGCACCTGGCCCCGCACACCACCAGCAACTTGCTGCTGAAGTCGGCGGTGAAGGGGCGGTCGCGGTCGATCTTCCTGGGGCTGGTGCGCATGCCTGAGGAAGCGCAGCAGAGCGACGCCTTCCAGGAGGCGCGGGCGCTGCTGCTGAGCGAGCAGGCCAAGGCCGATGCCGTGCCCAAGCTGGAGATCGTGGCGAACGACGTGCGCTGCACCCACGCCGGCGCCATTGGCGAGATCGATGCTGAGCAGAAGTTCTACCTCTCGTCGCGGGGCATCCCCGAGGCAGAGGCAGAGCAGCTCATTGTGGCCGGCTTCTTCGAGCCGGCGCTGGTGCGCATCCCGGTGGAGCAGGTGCGCGAGCGGGTGCGGTCCACCCTGGCGCGGCGGCTGGAGACGCTGCATGGCTGAGTTTCAGGTTGTGGCCCGCTTGAGCGACCTGCCCGATGGCGCCGCTGCCTGTGTGCTGGTGGGCGGGCGGCGCATCGCGCTCTTTCACGTGGGCAGTGCCGTGTACGCCATTGACGATACCTGCACGCACGAGGAAGCCTCGCTGGCCGAGGGCACACTGTACACCGATGAGGCTGAGCCGCAGGTGGAGTGCCCCAAGCACGGCGCTATGTTCGAGCTGTCCACCGGCCAGGTACTCACGCTGCCTGCTGTGAAGTCGGTCGCGGCCTACGAGACGCGGCTGAACGGGGACGAGGTCCTCATCAAGCTGCCGGCCGAAGCCGGTGCCGGGGGAGGCCCCCGAGTTGGATAGCGAGCGCATCCGGCGCGATTTCCCGATCCTGGCACGGCGAGTAAATGGCAAGCCGCTGGTGTACCTGGACAGCGCGTCCACATCGCAGAAGCCCGAAGCCGTGATCGCCGCCCTGGATCACTTCTACCGGAGCTATAACGCCAACGTGCACCGGGGCGTGTACGCCATTTCGGAAGAAGCGACCGCGGCCTATGAAGGCGCGCGGGACAAGGTGCAGCGCTTCATCAACGCCGCTCAGCGCGAGAGCATCGTTTTCGTACGCAATACGACGGAGGCCATCAACCTGGTGGCTTACAGTTGGGGGCGCGCCAACATCCACCAGGGCGACGAGATTGTGCTCAGCGAGATGGAGCATCACTCCAACCTGGTGCCGTGGCAGATTCTGGCGGCAGAGCGCGGCGCGGTGCTGCGGCACATCCCCGTGCTGAGCGACGGCACACTCGATCTCACGGCCGCGGGCGAGCTGATTGGCGAGCGCACCAAACTGGTGGCCGTGAGCCACATGTCCAACGTATTGGGCACCATCAACCCGGTGCGGGAGCTGGCTGGCCTGGCACACGGCGTGGGCGCCATCATCCTGCTGGATGGGGCACAGAGCGTGCCGCATCTGCCGGTGGACGTGCAGGCGCTGGAGTGCGACTTTCTGGCGGCCTCCGGGCACAAGATGCTGGGCCCCACGGGCAGCGGCTTTCTGTACGGCCGGTTGGAACTGCTCGAAGCCATGCCCCCCTTCATGGGCGGCGGCGACATGATCAGCAACGTGTGGCTGGATCACGCCACGTACAATGAGCTGCCCTGGAAGTTCGAAGCAGGCACGCCCAATGTGGCCGCTGCCATTGGCCTGGGCGCCGCGGTGGATTACTTGAGGGCGGTGGGCATGGGGGACATCCAGGCTCACGAGCAGGTGCTCACCAGCTATGCGCTGAGTGCGCTGAGCGCCGTGCCTGGCCTGGATGTGCACGGCCCACGCGATGCCGGCATCCGCGGCGGTGCCCTCTCTTTCTGCCTGGGCGACGTGCACCCGCACGATCTGGCGCAGATGCTCGATCAGGATGGCATCTGCATTCGGGCCGGGCATCATTGCTGCCACCCCTTGATGCGCAAGCTGGGCGTGGCCGCCACCGCGCGGGCGAGCTTCTACCTGTACAACACGGAGGGCGAGATCGACGCCCTGGTGGTCGGGTTGGGCAAGGCAGCCCAGGTGTTTGGCCGGCCATGAGCCTGCCGCTGGACGATCTCTATCGGGAGGTCATTCTGGACCACTACAAACGGCCGCGCAACAAGGGCGCCCTGGAGCCGCACACCGTGCGGGCCGAGGGCAACAATCCTTTGTGCGGCGACGAGATTCAGCTGGATGTGAACCTGCGGAACGGCGACATCGCGGACATCGCCTTCAGCGGCAGCGGCTGCTCCATCAGCCAGGCATCGGCCTCCATGATGACCGAGGCGGTGAAGGACAAGGGCGTGGCCGGCGCCGAGCAGCTCATCGCACTGTTCAAGGAGATGATGCGCGGCCAGGCCGTGGAAGTGGACGAGCTGGGCGACCTGGAAGCGCTCCAGGGCGTGCAGAAGTTCCCGGTCCGCATCAAGTGCGCCCTTCTCGCCTGGACCACGCTGGAGGAAGCGCTCAAAGAAGCGGCGGCCGGCTGAAGCCTGAGCGCCTGCCCTGTTGGGGCGCAGGTGAGGGCCGAGCGGCTCCTGGTTCGCAGCCACCAGTAGTCAAGTGACGGGCAACACTCGCCCCTGAGGTGAAAGACGTTCGCCCTCACCTTGCCTCTCCCAGTCGGGCAGGACCCTGCATCGAACCAGTCAACCCCGCATCCGCCACGTTGCTGTTGGCATGGAACGCCCTCACCCTCGCCTCTCCCAGTCGCGAGAGGAACTGCCGTCGAGAGCAGGCCACAGTCTTGACACGCAACACCGTTCCTCTACCTCCGCCCTGTCTCACCAAGAGTGGCATGGCTGCCACGCTCAGCCGGGGGTGATGGTATTTACCAGCAGCAGGATCTGGCCGTCCACGCCGGCGTGGGTGCGTGCCAGCGCCGAGGATATCTGAGCCACGGCGGGGAGGGCGCCAGCGCCCATAAGGGGCAGTTCCACCAGATGCACGGTGCCGCCGCCGAACATGGCCACGCCGTTGCGCACCTTCGCCATGGTG
>JBOGTU010000184.1:0-50534 GCA_050695655.1 Chloroflexota bacterium
GCTTTCGGCCAGCCGCGGCTGCGGCTTGAGGTTCTCATCTAAGGTGATGAGCTGGTCGTACACCTGGCCGATGGTGTTGCTGTTGTTGGGCGACCAGATGAACCCATCAAGGCCCAGGATGCCGCCCTGGATTCCGACGGTCAGGTTGCCACCGGACTTGGGCGGGCCGGAGGCAGCCGTGGACGCGGAACTCGCTCCGGCCGATACCCTACCCGACGCCGGGCTGGCAGCTGGGCTGTTTGAAGGTCCGGCAGAGGCTGGCCCGCTCGGCTGCGCAGCGCTTCCACAGGCGGCGAGCACAATTGCGGTGGCGCCGGCGAGCGTCAGCCGCAAAGCGACTCGGCGGCTGATTTTCGAGGACTGGGCCTCCGAAGTCTGGTTTGGGCCTTTGCTATCCAACTCCCACCCCTTGCCTGAAGCTGGGCCGCATTGTAGATCGCCTTGCGAGCCCTGTGATATAGTGGCGCCCACTCGTGGCAGGTCCACTCGCCGGCAAGGTTGCGATCGTGACGGGCAGCTCCCGCGGAATCGGGAAGGTGCTGGCCATCAAACTGGCGGACGAAGGCGCGACGGTCGTGGTATGCGCTCGCAGCGAGACACCCGGCGAGCTTCCGGGAACCATCGGCGAGACGGCGGCGGCCATCCGAGAGCGTGGAGCGGTGGCCTTTCCCGTCCGGGTCGACCTCACCCGCGACGGTGACCTGGAAGCTCTCGTCGATGTGACGCGGCACGAGTTCGGGCGGATCGACATCCTGGTGAACAACGCGGTGATCGTGGGACCGCGGCGCAGCTTCGTGGATGGGGACGTCGCATTCCTGGACCTGGCCTATCGCGTCAACGTTCGTGGACCGTACTGTCTCGCCCAGAGAGTGAGCCCCGTCATGGCCGCCGGAGGCGGGGGCACCATCATCAACATCACGTCCGGCGCGGCAAGACACGCGCCGCCACCGACTGGGCCGGCGACGCGGGCGGAGTTGGACGCGATGGATCCGTCATACGGGATCACAAAGGCGGCGCTGGATCGCATGACCACGGCCTACGCCAGCGAGCTGATGGCACACGGCATCGCTATCGTCAACGTCGCTCCCGGGCTGGTGATCACGGAACGCATCCGCCACGCCGCCATTCGCTCGAACGTTGACTTCTCACGCGCGCAATCGCCCGAGGTCATCGCCTCGGCCGTGGCCGTGATTTGTCAGAATGGTATGAAGTACACAGGCCGCATCGTCGCGGCGCAGGACGTCGTCAACGACCCTTCAGTGGCATAAAGGAGACAAGCCATGCTCAGCACCAAGGACAACGAAGCCCTCACCCGGGTGGGGCCAGGCACCGTTATGGGCGATTTGTTGCGTCAGTACTGGGTGCCGGCCTTGCTTTCGGAGGAGTTGCCCGAGCCAGACTGCGCTCCTGTGCGGGTGCGCTTGCTGGGTGAAAACCTCATCGCCTTTCGTGTCACGTCGGGGCGAATTGGTCTTATACAGGACGCCTGTCCGCACCGCGCGGCCTCATTCTTCTTTGGTCGCAATGAAGAGGAAGGCATCCGTTGCGCTTATCACGGCTGGAAATTCGACATCCACGGGACTTGCCTCGAGCAGCTCAACGAGCCGGTGGGGTTCGAGAAAAAGGTCAAAGCGGTGGCCTACACGTGCGTCGAGCGCGGCGGGCTGGTGTGGACCTACATGGGCCCGCGCAAGCAGCCGCCTCCGCTGCCGGACCTTGAGCCCAATCTCATGGTCGAGGGGCGGGGACGAGTCAATGCCAACATGTTCAATTGGAACTGGTTTCAGTGCATGGAAAACAACATGGATACTTCGCACCAGGGCATCCTGCACTTCGGCTCGGTTCCACTGCAGGACGCGCTCGATCCCATCAAGGCCCAGCAAGCTTACGCGGGACCGGTTGAGGACCTCAGGTACATCGTCGCCAACCGCGCGACCACGTTCGTCGTGCGAGAAACCGACTTTGGCTGCAGCTACGGGGCCTACCGGCCGGGCGACGAGGGCCGGAACTACTTCCGCACTATGCACTGGCTGTTTCCCTGGGTGACCATGACGCCCGTGATCAAGCTGGGCGCCATGGCCAACTGCGTCTTGACGGTCCCGTTGGACGACACCCATACCATGTCCTGGGGCATGAGCACCGGCCGGTTGGATCAGCCGGCAGACGGCGGCGCTCGACCGGGCGGCAACCGGTCACTGCTGCCGAATACGCACGACTGGCTTGGCCGCTTTCGCCTCAAGTTCTTCTACGAAACGGCGGCGGCCGGTGAATATGACTTTGGCGTCGATCGACACGAGCAGAAGACCGGGCGGACGGTGACCGGGTACACCGGCTTGCCCAGCGTTCCCGTCCAGGATGGCGCCATTACCTGGAGCCAGGGCGCCATTGTCGATCGGAGTAGGGAGCATCTGGGGACAACGGATGCCATGCTCGCCCGCGTACGGCGCCGGCTGCTCGACGCCGCCAAAGCGCTGCGCGAGAAGGGCACGGTACCGCCCGGCGTCGATGATCCCCAGCTGTACCGGCAGCGTTCCGGCTGGGCGCTAGTGCCAACGGAGGCCGATTGGTGGGAATATCTGCGTCCTCTGCGAGAGGCCTTCCAACCGGTGGACCTTGCTGCCGTGCCTGCCGCCAGCCCAGCTCCCGACCTGTGGCAGCCGGGGCAGAACGGCCACTCCGCGGCGCAGCCCCGCAAGCCGGCGAGCCATCCCAAAAAGGTGACGGGCCATGGCCGGCGGGTGAAGCAGCCAGCCTGAAACGGCGCGCTTGAGCAGCAGGCTGGGGCGCCTTGTGAACGGGCCCTGGCCCGCGGGTTGGGGCGGGTAATCGACGCGTGGGAACCTACGCTGTTCGACGGATTCTTCAGGCCATCCCCGTCCTCTTCCTGTCGACTGTCCTGATCTTTCTGCTCCTGCGGCTTCTGCCAGGGGATCCGGCCACGCTCCTGGCGGGCGACACAGCCACGCCTGCCCAAGTCGCACAGCTCAGCCACGAGCTTGGCCTGGACAGGCCGCTGCCGGTGCAGTACTGGATCTGGCTGCAGCATCTGGCCCATGGCCAGCTCGGCCGGTCGGTGTTCAGCGGCCAGAGTATCTCGCTGCTGCTGAGCCAGCGCATTCCAGCGACGATGGAGCTCGCGTTGGCGGCGATGCTCGTTTCGCTCATCCTCTCCCTCGTCACCGGCATCATCGCCGCCTTGCATCCGGGCAAGGGGGCGGATTGGGGGGTCATGGCCTTCAACAGCCTCGCTCTGGCACTCCCGCAGTTCTGGCTGGGGCTGCTCATGATCATTGTGTTCGCGGTGTTTCTGCGCTGGCTGCCGCCGGGTGGCCGGGTGGCCACGGCGGCAAACCTGGGGGCCTCAATCAAATCGCTGGCGATGCCGACAATCGCGCTGGCGCTGCCGTTGACGGGCGCCCTATCGCGCTACGTCAGGGCGTCGATGCTCGAGGTGCTGCACGATGAGTATGTTCGGACCGCCCGCGCCAAGGGGCTGACGGAGCGACTGATCATCTATGCCCATGTCCTGCGCAACGCGCTCTTGCCGGTGGTGACCGTTCTCGGCCTCCAGTTCGGGTTTCTTCTGGGCGGCACGGTCATCATTGAATCGGTCTTCTCCTGGCCCGGGCTGGGGACGCTGTTGCTGGACGCGATCGGCAATCGCGACTACGCGGTTGTCCAGGATGGACTCCTCTACCTGGCCTTTGTGTTCATTCTGTTGAACCTGGTGACGGATCTGCTGTATGGCGTTCTCGATCCGCGCATTCGGATGGACGGCAACTAAGGCGTGATTGGCGAACGACGGGACGGCAAGGCGGGGGTGGCGGCCCAGCCTTTCGCCGCGACTGCTATCCAGCTGTCCAGCGCCCGTGTCGTTGTCCTCAAACGCATCTTTCGGAACCCCATGGGCGCCCTGGGGGGCGCGATCGTGGGCGCCATCGTCATCGTGGCACTCCTTGCGCCGCTCGTCGCGCCTTACAGCCCGCTGGCGCAGCACCCCGGGAAGGAGTTGCTCGGTCCCGGCCGCGCGTTTCTGCTAGGTACGGATTCGCTGGGTCGGGATGTGCTGAGCCGCGTCATGTACGGCGCTCGCCCATCCATCGCGGTCGGTGTCGTCGCCTCGTTGCTGGGCGGAAGCGCCGGTATCATCATCGGCTTGATGGCCGGCTACCTGGGTGGCTCGGTTGAGACCATCCTGATGCGCTTCATCGACACGCTGTTCGCTTTCCCGCCCATCCTCACCGGTATCGCCATCCTGACGGTGCTCGGGCCGGGAGCGATCAATGTGGCCTACGCCTTGGCAATTGCCGGCTTGCCGTCCTTCGCCAGGCTGACACGGTCGATTGTGCTCGGCGAAAAGCACCGCGATTACGTGCTGTCGGCCCGAGCGCTCGGCGCGAGACGGGGACGAATCATGTTTCGACACATCCTGCCCAACAGCCTCGGCCCGCTGCTCGTGCAGCTCGCGCTCTTTATGGGAATCGCCGTGCTGGCCGAGGCCGGACTCTCCTTCCTGGGGTTAGGGACACAGCCTCCGCTTCCCTCCTGGGGCGGCATGCTGAGCAACAGCCAGGACTACTTGCGCACAGACTTTTGGATAGCCATCTGGCCGGGCATCGCGCTTGCGCTTCTGGTACTTGGCCTGAACCTGCTGTCCGATGCGATGCGCGAAGCACTCGACCCACGTCGAGTGAACGTGTAGGGCAGCTCAAGCTTGCCGGAGCTCCGATAGCGTGGTTTTGGCAGGCACCACCCTGTCCAAGGCGATTATTCGCTCGCCGCCCAATGGCTTAAGCGAGCCCATTGAATAACCGCGGCCCACGCAGGACCCGACCACGGAATGGAATCGGCCCTTTGAGGCGACGAGCGGACTCGAACCGCTGAATAGGGGTTTTGCAGACCCCCGCCTTGCCACTTGGCCACGTCGCCGGTTGAGCGGAGTCAAGTGTAACGTCGGTGAACCGGCCGGCGCGAGGCGGCATACTGTTGGCTGTGGCCTCATGGCGCGGCGTCGTCGCGGCCAGCCCGCAACTGGCTGGGGCCGTCCGCGCGCGCTTCGACGCCCACGGCCTGGGGCTGCTGGCGACCGTGCGGCGCGCTGGGTCGCCCCGCATCAGCGGGATCGAGCCACTGTTCACGGATGATGAACTGTGGTTCGGGATGATGCTCAAATCCCTCAAGGCGCTGGACCTGCTGAGGGACGCACGATTCGCGCTGCACAGCGCCACAGCCGATAAACAGGTGAGCGAAGGGGACGCCAAACTCGGCGGCCGGGCGGTTCCGGTGGAGGGCGCAAAAGCCGTGGCGGCCTTCCGGCACGAGTTTGAGGCGGCCACAGGTTCGGCACCTCCTCCAGGGCCATTTCACCTCTTTCGAGCGGATGTCACCGAGATGTCGCTCCTTGGCGCCGCGGGCGATCATCTCAACATCGACGTTTGGCGCGAGGGCGCGCGCGGCGCATCGAACGCTTTTAGCCGGCTGCTCCGCCAGCCATTTGACTGTTCGTATGTGCAGTAGTAGGGTTGGCTGATGGAATCAGCCAGCTACATCGAGGCACCGTGCAAGTCTGCCCTCAACGCGGTGGCGGGCATGCCGTTCAAGTGGAGCATCAATCCCTATCGGGGCTGTCGCCACCGCTGTGTGTATTGTTTCGCCCGCCAGTACCAGGCCTGGCACGAGCTCGACGCCGGCCTCGATTTCGAGAACAAGGTCTTCGTCAAGGTGAACATGCCCGAGGTGCTTCGGGCAGAGCTGCGGCGGCCATCCTGGCAGCGCGAGCTGGTGGTGCTGGGCACGGCCACCGACTGCTACCAGCCGGTGGAGGGGCACTACCGCATCACGCGCCACATCCTTGAAGCGCTGCGCGACCAGCACAACCCTGTGCACCTGATCACCAAGGGCACTATGGTCTACCGCGACCTGGACGTGCTCGCGGAGCTGGCTCGCCGCGCGGAGTGCGTCGTGTTCCACTCCATCACCACCGTGGACGATGACCTCTGGAAGCGCCTGGAGCCCGGGACCCCGTGGCCAGTCAAGCGCCTGGAGGTGATGCGCGCGTTGGTGCAGGCAGGCGTCAACGCGGGCGTGCTCATGGCACCGTGCCTGCCGGGCATCACCACCTCATCCGGCGCTCTGGAGCGTGTGATCGAGGCGGCGGCGAGCTATGGCGCCCGGTTTGTTTCGCATGGCGTGCTGCGCCTCGCGCCAGGCACACGGGAATGGTTTCTTGGGTTTGTCCAGCGGGAATTTCCGCATCTCTATCAGGGCTATTTGGATCTCTATCCGGCCGCTCACGCGCGCGGGAACTGCTCGCGGCAGATAGATGCACGGGTGACGGAAGCCAAGCGCCGCTATGGCTTGGCAGCGCCGCGCCCATCGCCGGCGCCAAACCAGCTGCAGCCAGCGCTGTTCGATGGCCTATGATTGCGCTGATGAACGCGATGACTCGCTCTGCTCGTCTGCGACCCTCCTGAGCGGAGCCCGCTCGGCCCCAAACTGCTAGCCAGCGCTGCTTGCGCCTCCGGCTAGCTCCCTTGCTCGGACTCCGCCAGCTTGAAGCTTTCACTTCATTCCCTGGCAGGAGTATTCACGTGTCCAGAACGATTCGGCGCAGCGTTGCGCTGGCGCAGAACTACTTTCGGAATCCCGGCGTGCTTGATGCGCTGCTGGCTCGAAGCAGCATCCGCCCCGGCGACCTGGTCTATGAAGTTGGGCCCGGGTTGGGTGCCATCACCACTCGGCTGGCAGCGTTGGGCAGCCGTGTTGTGGCTATCGAAGCCGACCGCAACCTGGCGCGCCGGCTGGCAGGGCGGCTGGCGGGACATACAAACGTAGCCATCCATTTGCACGACTTCCTCGCATTCCCGCTTCCGGAATGGGAGTACAAGCTCTTTGCGAATCCGCCGTTCAATTGCACCAGCGCGCTGATTCGCCGGCTGTTCATTGAGGCGGAGCATGGGCCAGACGATGCTTACCTGGTGATGCAATCGGCGGCCGCGGAGCGGCTGCTGGGTACGCCGCGGCAGAGTCTGCTGGGGCTGATGGTCCAGCCCTGGTATGACGTCGCGCTGTTCCATCGGTTCGCTCGTGGCGACTTTCTGCCGGCACCAGGGGTGGATGTGGTGATGCTTCGCCTCAGCAAGCGAGGCCCTCCCTTGATTCCATTACATCAAGCTGTTCAATTTCGGGCTTTCGCCACGCGCATGTTCAACCGGGGCTCACACCAGTTGGGGCAGGCGCTGAGACCGGTGTTCGGCGGGCCCAGCGCCGGCAGCAGACTGGACCCGGCGCTGAACCTGCGCCGTCCGGCTTCGCACGTCCAGCTCGACCAGTGGGTACGGCTCTTCCGCTCGCTCAATGACGGCCAGGATTTCCGCGGGGCACCTCCGCGATGAACATCACCGGGCGTTGCGCGCTATCGGGCGCCTCCTTGGGCGGTTGGTACGCTCACCTGCCCAAAGTCCACCTGGCTGCTGTGCTGGCCTTGGATTGGCAGGTCCTGGTGCAGGTACACGCTCAGGCGAAGGTCGTAGGTGCCGGGCGCGGCGCTGATGTAGTGATCGTCGCGAATGTAGCCGGTGCCGGGGAAGCCGCCAAAGCGCAGGCCCGCGTTTAATGGCTCGCCATCCTGCTGGCCGGCGAGTTTGCCGCTGGCCGACCACAGCTTGAGCGAGAGGTGGTAATTGGCGGCCAGCTGGCCGTTCGCCTTCCAGAACAGGCGGATGCCGCTGGGGTTTCCGCCCCGGAGCTGGTAGCCGGCGAGCTCGGGACCGCCCGCCCATTGAATGTGGAGAGGTCGCGCGGCGGTCGGGAGCGACGCAAGATGAGCGTGTGGATCGAACTCCATGAAGTGGATGCCGGTGATGTAGCGCTCGTCCGCCAGCGAGTAGCGGGCGCGCAACCAGCTGGCCACGTGGTTGTGTGGATCCACGAACACGTCGTGCGCTTCCACCAGCCAGATGTGGTCGTATTCAGCGGCCAGCGGAGCCAGGAGTGGCGCAACGTCGCTCTCCGGCTCGACGTTCAGGGGCAGCAAGGTGCCGGGACCGTGGAAGTAATACTGAAACGGGTAGACGATGTAGTTGGCGACCAGCAGCACCACGTCACCCGGATCTGTTCGCGCACTGATGTAGGTCCCGGCCAGCCGGTAATCCTCTTTGGCGTAGGCCGGCACCGTGTTGCCCCGTTCGACCGCCCAGATTGAGCCGGCGGAGAGCAGCGCCAGGCCCAGCAGTGCCACCCGGCCCGGCAAGGCCGCCACAGCCGCGGCGGCGAGCAGCAGCAGCGCCGGCATGATCACGATGAAGTAGCGCGGCGAGAAGAGCGGCTCCTTAAAGGAAAGGGCGTAGACAGCAGCCACTGGCAGCAGCAGCCAGCTGGCAAGAAGCCAGCCAGACCAGGGCCGCGCCTTGACCAGCACCCCGACCCCGAGGATGATGGCCAGCCCCAGCAGCAGGCTGAAGCCGCTGCCCACGCTGCCGGGCAAGTGGCCCTGGCTGGCGGCATTCAGCAGCAGCACGCGGATCATGTCCCACACGCCGATGAACCCGCGCCATGTGGAAGACTCGCCGGAATACGCGGAAACCGAAACGAACCAGGGCACAAACAGCGCCAGCGGCACGCCAATGGCGAGCGCGCCCCGGCGCCAGGCACGCCGGCACGTGACGGCCAGCAGCAGCGCTTCCGCCGCGACCACGAACACGGCGTAGAGGTGGCTGTACACGGCCAGCAGATTGAAGCTGGCGAACAGCACCCAGTAGGTAGGGCGCCCCGCGCGCAGACCACGAAGAAGGCACCAGGCGCCCAGGGTCAGCCACAGCGCCTCCCAGGTGTACATGCGGGCTTCCTGGGCCAGCCACACCAGAAACGGG
This sequence comes from Chloroflexota bacterium, assembly GCA_050695655.1. GTDB lineage: Bacteria > Chloroflexota > JAJPGV01 > JAJPGV01 > JAJPGV01 > DATKQD01. The sequence continues at coordinate 8,871 of JBOGTU010000184.1, forward strand.
CTGACGGCGGCCAGCGCGGCGGCCAGCAGGCCCAGCCGCGCGCTCCACAGGCGGCGGCCCAACAGGAACATCGCGGGAACGGTGAGCACCGAGGGCAGAAGTGAAAGGAAGCGGATGGCGTATTCTGTGCCGCCCGCGGGCAGGCGCCAGAAGTGCAGCAGCAGGAAGTACAGCGGCGGGTTGGGCTCCACGGTGAAGCTCTGCTGAAGGATGTAGCTCACGGAGGAGCCACTGAGCGACACGCTGAAGCCTTCGTCTTGCCAGAAACTCTGGAAATCCAGCCGCCAGCCGCGCAGGATGAACGCCGCCAGGCAGATGCCGGCGAGCATGATCGCCAGCTGCCAGGCGACAGGTCGCGGCCCGCTCCATGAGCCGGCGCGCGTGGTTCGCTGCCGAGCAGTTGACAGCGCGGGCGAGCTGGCGGGCCGCGGCTCAGCCTGCAACAGCCGCCAACTCATCCGCGGCCCAGCGTGGGGTTCAGCGTGGACGTCAGCGTTGCGGCTCCACCATGTCATGCAGAAAATATCCGATTCGAGGGCGGTCAGATGCGTGCGGCGGGGCACAAGGTGGGAACGGGCAGTGCAGAGCTTCGGGCGGGGGAAGCGCCTGGCCGGCGCTGTGGGCTGGCGCCGGCCATAAGATTGATAGAGGAAGGTCTTTGAGAAGCAAGCAGGAGATTAAGCAGATGGACTATCGACCACTCGGGCGCACCGGTGTGCAGGTGAGCCAGTTGTGCCTGGGCTGCATGATGTTTGGGCGGCGCAGCAGCGCCGAAGAGTCCTACGCCATGATCGATCGGGCGCTGGAAGCCGGGATCAACTTTCTCGACACGGCCAATGTGTATGCGCGGGGCGACAGCGAAGAGATGACCGGCGAGGCGCTGCGGCGCTCCGGCACACGGCAGCGCGTGGTGCTGGCTACCAAGGTGCACGGCCGCATGGAAGATGACGATCCCAACGCGCTGGGGAACAGCCGCAGGCACATCATGGCCCAGTGCGAAGCCAGCCTCAAGCGGCTGAAGACGGACTACATCGACCTGTACCAGATCCACCGGCCCGAGCCGGGCACGCCGATCGACGAGACGCTGCGCGCGCTGGACGACCTGGTGCGCTCCGGCAAGGTGCGCTACATCGGCACCAGCACCTTTGGCGCATGGCAGGTGGTGGAGTCGCTGTGGGTGTCGAAAGAGCTGGGGTTGAACCGCTTCGTCACCGAGCAGCCGCCTTACAACGTCCTGGACCGGCGGGTGGAGCGCGAGCTGGCGCCCATGGCGCAGACCTTCGGCATCGGCCTCATCCCCTGGAGCCCCATCGCCGGTGGGCTGCTGAGTGGCAAGTACCGCCGCGGGCAGGCGGCGCCGGCCGAGAGCCGCTACGCCAGTAACAGCGGGCCCCAGCGCGGGCGCCTGGTAGACGAGGTGTACGACGTAGTGGAGGAATTGGACCGCCTGGCCCAGGCGAAGGATTGCACCATGGTGCAACTGGCCATCGCCTGGTTGATGACGCGCCCGGCGGTGACCGCGCCGATCATTGGGCCGCGCACCATGGAGCAGTTGGACGAGTACCTGGGCGCGCCCTCGGTGACGGTGACGGCCGACGATTGCGAGCGCATCGACCGGCTGGTGCCGCCGGGGCGCATGGTGTCCGCTTTCTACGAAGCCGAATTTGGCCCCCACCCGCAGCGCGTGCTGTAGGGGCTCATCCGTGTTCCTGGGCTTGCGGACCATCATTTATCCGGCGCCCGATCTGGCGCGGACCAAGGCCTGGTTCAGCCGGCTCCTGGGGCAGGAGCCCTACTTCGACCAGCCTTTCTACGTGGGCTTCAACGTGGGCGGCTACGAACTGGGTTTGGACCCTGGCGCCTCGCTCGATGCCGGGGCGCTGACCTACTGGGGCGTGGCGAACATCGAGCGTGCTGTGGCCGAACTGGAGAGCCAGGGCGCGCGTATCACCGCGCCCATCCAGGATGTGGGCGACGGCATCCGCACCGCATCTGTGGAGGGCCCGCCGGGCGCACTGATCGGGATCATCGAGAACCCGCACTTTCAGCTCCCGGCGTAAAGCGCCACAGCGGCATGGGTCTTGCTGACTCGCGGACCTGGCGGCCTGCGCCAGATGAAGGTTTCCTCATGTATATTTCATGTGGCGTTCATCTTGGGCGGGAAGGATCGGTCTGCCCGGGGCAGCAGCGCCCCGCTTGGCATATTTCTGGAGAGTGGAGAGCAGCAACCGTGAGATCAGCGTGCGCTCGTACCGTGAGCACCTTCCTTGGGAGCGCCGTGGCGGCGAGCATGATCCTGGCTGCGTGTGGCGGATCAGCTGCCCCGGCATCGTCCAGCGCTCCCGCGGCGCCGGCCAGCAGCGCGCCGGCCGCCTCCAGCAGCGCTTCGGCGGCCGCTTCCGCGTCGGCGTCGAGCGCTGCTTCGGCCTCCGCGGCGCCAGCGGCCAGCGCCACCGGGACACCCGTGATTCAGATCGCGCCGGTGCCGTTCACCGGTAACGAATCGTTCGAGATTGGCTTCTCGAACGCTGGCTACTACCCCGCTCAGTGGGCCATCAACAACGCCGGCGGCATCATGGGCCACCCGCTGCAAGTGCTGCGGCCGGACGATAAGAGCGACCCCGCCGATGCGCTCACCGCGTTCGAGCGGACGCTGGCGACGAACCCCAGCACCTCCTTCGCGGGCGGCGACACCACTACTACGGGCGCACTGCTGCCCGTGGCCACCAATGCCAAGCTGCCCTTCATCACCGCGTCCGGGAATGCGGTGTATGACAAGAACACCAACCCCTACCTGTACCGCTACGCGCCGCCGGACCCGGCCAACGGCGAGGCCATCGCGCTGTGGTGCAAGCAGAAGGGTTACACCAGCGTGGCCACCGTGTTTGGCAACGACGCCGGTTCGCAGGGCGACCTGCCGGGAGTGGTGGATGGCATCAAGGCTATTGGCGCGAAAGTGGCCGTGCAGCTCAACGTCGTACCGGACCAGCCGAACTACCGCACGGACGTGGAGCGCCTGATCGCGGCCAAGCCGCAGGCCATCATCACCGAGTCGGACGGCCCCACCGCGGCCACCTTCTTCAGTGAGCTGTCCCAGCTGGGCACCATCGTGCCCATCATCGGCACCAGCGGCACGCCCAGCGCGGACTACTTCAGCCCGCTGTCCAAGGCCATTGGCGCGGCCAACTTCCAGAAGGACTTCGTGGCCGTCGTCGTGGGCACGCCGCAGGCCAGCAACCCCGCCTACAAGGTCTACGCGGACGCCGTGCAGCACGTGGGCAGCAAGCTGGAAAAGCCGGTGGATCAGTGGGCGGCCAACCCCTACACCGAGGGCATTTACGACACCTACGTCATCTTCGCGCTGGCCATGGATCAGGCGAAGAGCACCAAGGGCTCTGTCTTCAACTCCTTCATTCCTGGCATCACGGCGCCGGGCGCCGGCAAGACCGTTGTGCACTCGTACCCTGAGGGCGTGGCGGCGCTGGCCAAGGGGCAGTCCATTCAGTACATCGGCGCGGCCGGCTCCGAGGTGCTGGATCAGCACCACAACTGGTTTGCCGACCAGGCAGTGGAGAAGTTCGACGCCAATGCCGTGGGCACCGTGGTGGGCGTCATCAAGCGCAGCGACATTGAGGCGCTGTCCACCACCTCCAGCCCGGCCAGCGGATCTGCCAGTGCGTCGCCCAGCGCCTAGGGGCTGGGCCGGCAACCTGCCGCGGGGCGAGGTGGTTGCCCTGGCGTGATCAACCTGCTGCTGGAGGCGATTGGTTTCGGGATTGTCAGCGCCTCCATCACGGCCATTGGCGCCATGGGCTTCACCCTTCAGTTCGGCCTCACCAACGTGTTCAACATCGCCTACGGAGCGGTGATGACGCTGGGCGCATTCGCGGCCTACCTGGTGAACGCCACCGGGGTGAATCCGTGGTGGGGTGTAGTCGCCGGCTGCGCGGCGGGGGCAGTGTCCACCCTCATTATCGGCAAGGGCGTGTTCCCGCCCTTCGCACGCCGCGGGCTGGGCCTGCTGGAGATTGTCATGTTGACGCTGGGGCTGACCCTCATCATCCAGTACGGAGTGAACGCGCTCAGCCGCGGCAAGCTGTACCAGTTCTACTTCCCCACCGGCAAGTCCGTGGCGCTGGGCCCCGTGGTGCTCACCTCAACCGAGCTGATCATCATCGCCATCGGCGCCGGCGTGTTCGTGGCCATCACGCTGCTGCTGCGCCTGACGCGATTGGGGAAGGCTCTACGCGCCATGTCCGTTGAGCCGCGGCTGGCGCGTGCCTGCGGCATTCCCACAGGGCGCATCGTCAACGTGACCTGGCTCCTCAGCGGGCTGCTGGCCGGGCTGGCCGGCGTGACGTACATCATGAACAGCCTCACTGTGGACTCTTACGTGGGCAGCGACTTCCTCGCGCCGGTGCTCGCGGCAGCCATTCTGGGCCGAGCCGGGTCGCCCGGTGGAGCTGTCATCGCCTCGCTGCTGGTGGGGCTGGCGACGGAGATCGTGTCGGCGCTGGGCGGGTCGGCCTACAGCACGGCGGCCGGCTTCGCCATCCTGTTGATTGTGCTCGTTACGCGGCCCAGCGGCGTCATCAGCGAGGTGGCGCAAAAACTGGAGATCACGGTTTAGAGGCGATGCAGTATTACATCACCGGCCTGCTGGTGTACTTTGGGATCGACGTGCTCTCCGCGCTGTCGCTGAATCTGCAGTACGCCTACGCTGGAGTGCCCAATTTCGCCTACATCGTCTTCGTGGCGGCCGGCGCGTACATCGCTGGAGTCACCAGCCTGGGCCCGCCAGGCCCGCTCGCGTCGCAGCACTACATCCTGGGCGCGAGCTTGCCCTTTCCGCTGCCGCTGGTGGCGGCCGCGCTGGCGGGCGGGCTGCTGTCGCTGGTGCTCGGCCCATTCATCCTGCGCAACCTGCGGGAGGATTATCAGGCGGCGGTGATGTTCATTCTGGCGATCATCGCGTCGCAGATCATCAGCACCGCGACCAACGTCTTCAACGGCGCCAATGGCATCTCGGACATACCGCGGCCGCTGCATGGCGCGGCCGGCCTGAATGGCATGACGTATAACTGGGCCTACGTCGTGTGGGTGTGGGTCATCTGCGGCATCACCTACCTGGTAGTGGAACGCCTGGCCCGGTCCGGTTGGGGCCGCGCGTTGCGCGCCGTGCGCGATCAGCACGTGGCGGCGGCCAGCATTGGCCTCAACCCTACCGCGTTGCGCATTCAGGTGTTTGTGTTTGGCGGCGTCATCGCCGGGCTGGCTGGTGGCTTGCTGGTGGAGTTCATCGGCGCCTGGTCGCCCTCGGGCTGGGGCTACGCCGAGACGTTTATCTTCTTCGCGGCAATCATCGTGGGCGGTTTGGAGAACAATCGCGGCGCCGTGCTGGGTACGCTGCTCATCCCCATCATCTTCACCGAGTTGCCGGCCTTTCTGCCAGCCGTTGGCTATCCGGGCCTCGTGGATTCGTTGGAGTGGGTCGTCATCGGCGCGATCTGGATTGGTTTCCTCGGCTTCAGGCCGCGTGGATTGGTGCCGGCGCGCCGCAATACACTGGCGCGCCTGGGCCGGCTACGCACGCTGAAGCCCGGGCCGCTGCCCCACCCACCGGCATGAACAGGGCCGGGAACAATGGCGCGCCGGCCGAGGCGATCCTTCGAACCGAGGGGCTGAGCGTGAGCTTCGGTGGTGTGCAAGCTGTGCGCAATGTGAGCGTGAGCTTCGGCCGCGGCAGTATCACCGGCCTCATCGGGCCCAATGGGGCGGGCAAGTCCACACTGCTGGCGGCGCTGGGTGGCCAGGCGCAGCTGTCTGGCGGGCGCATTTTCCTGGGTGGCGCGGAGGTCACGCATCGCCCGCCCTACTGGAGAGTGCGGCACGGGCTCTCGCGCACCTTTCAAACGACCAGCGAATTCGCGGGGCTCACCGTGTTCGAGAATCTGCTGGTGGCGGGCCTGGGCCGTCGCGGCGCCAGCTTTTGGCGTGGCCTGATTGGTGGCCGCCAGTCCAGCGCGCAGGACAGCGATGTGGCCGCGCGCGCCAGGGAGCTGCTGGCGCGCTTCGCCATGGAGCCGCAGGCCGATGCCTACGGGCGTGAGCTGAGCGGCGGCCAGCGCCGGCTGGTGGAGATCATGCGCTGTCTGATGCAGAAGCCGGATGTGATCCTGCTCGACGAGCCAATGGTGGGCGTGGCGCCACACCTGGTGCAGCGCATCATCGATGCCCTACGGGGCATCCGCGAGCAGAACGTGGCCCTGGTGGTCGTGGAGCATGCCCTGGAGGTGATTGGGCAGCTATGCGATCGGGTCGTGGTGATGGCGCAGGGTGAGGTGATCTCGGACGGCGCCTACGCCGACGTTATCCGCGAAGAAGCGGTGCAGCAGGCGTATCTGCGATAGTCAGGCTGGAGGCACAGGTGATGAGTGCTGAGCGTGGTCTCGGAGACGGTTGCTGATGCCCGTGAGCGAGGCGCGGCCGGAGGCGCTGCTGGAGGCGGTGGACGTCTCCGCGGGCTACAGCCGCGTGCCGGTGGTGAAGGAAGTCTCGTTGCGAGTGGGCCGCGGTGAAGTGGCACTGGTGATTGGGCCAAATGGCGCGGGCAAGAGCACGCTCGTGAAAGCGATCAACGGCGAGCTGCCGCTGCTGGGTGGCCGCGTGCTTTTTGCCGGCGAGGACCTCAGCAGCGCCACCGTGGACGTGCGAGCGCGCAAAGGCATTGGCTACGTGCCGCAGCTGAACGACGTGTTCCCCACCTTGAGCGTGCAGGAGAACCTGGAGATGGGCGGCTACCTGCTGAAGCCGGCGGAGGTCAAGGCGCGCATCGCGGGGATTCTGGAGCGTTTCCCGCAATTGGTGCCGCTGCGCCGCCGGGCAGCCAAGGCGCTCAGCGGCGGCGAGCACAAGCTGGTAGCCGTGGCGCGCGCCCTGGTGGCTGAGCCGGCACTGCTCATTCTGGACGAGCCTACCGCCAACCTGGCACCACGGATCGCCGAGAGCGTGCTGGGCGACGTGGTGACCAGCTTGAAGGACATGGGGCGAGCGGTGCTGCTGATCGAGCAGCGGGTGGACCTGGCTTTGAAGGTAGCCGGCTGGGCCTACGTGCTGGTGGACGGCCGCACCCGCCACAGCGGCCCGGCCGCGAACCTGGACGCTGCCAGCCTGTCCGACATGTTCTTTGGCGAAGCGCGGTTCGCCGTTTGAGCGTGAAAGAGCCTCAAACGGGCCCTTTGACACTCTGCTTCTCACGCGCAGCTGATCAGTTTCTTCCTCACGCAGGAGGGCACCAATCTCTCAGCCAACGCCGTCCATTGTTTGTTCGCGCGCGTCCGGCTCCGCACGAGTATTCCGGTCAGCGCCCACCGCCCGGCGGCACACCGGCGTCACACCGGCGCGACAGAAAATGCAACTGGATGACATTCGCAAGAAGCTCGGCCATACCCCCACCAAGGCCACCGTTCTGGCCGGGCAACTGCCCACGCCCGACGATCAGCCATCCGGTTCGGACTTCCTGAACATCAGCCTGCAGAGGGCCACGCGCGGGTCCACGCGCTCTGCGCGCTCTATACTCACGGCGTGAACTCTGCTCAGCACCTGCGGCTGACGATCACTTACGACGAGCCCGACGAAGATGGCTGGATCGTCGCGCGGGTGGTCGAGGTTCCCGGCGCCGTCAGCCAGGGTCGCACCGCCGAGGAAGCGCGGGCCAATGTTATTGATGCGCTGCGCCTAATGCTGTCGCCGGACGATGACGACGGCCGGGTAACCGCCGGGCGGAGCGAATCGCTTGACCTCCTCTTGTCTGCTTGAGGCTGCGCGAACTCGAACGTCACCTGATGGCGCATGGCGCCCGGAAAGTCGGGGAAGGGGCGAGGCACACCAAATGGCGCAGCTCCGACGGCGCACGGGCTACGGCCGTGCCGCGCCACAATGAAATTGGCCCAGGTTTTGGTCCGAGCGATCTGCAGGCAGCTCGACATTTCCGTACCGGGTGGCAAGTAACGTTCCCGGCGCTCGGCGCAAATACTGGACAGAAGAGAGCGAGCGATGGGGCGTCGAACGCTTGATGACCAACTTAACCTCAGTTCGCTTTCCTGGCTTCAGCCCCTTTTTTCCATGATCGGCTCCTGACGGAGGAACTCAGTGCAACCGGAGCAAGACCTGGCGGTTTGACATCCTGCTTAGGTAGCGCTTACAGCGTGCTGAACCGCGCGTACGCAACCCTTCGCCTATCATTGACCTGACATTTATGCCCAGCACAGTGGACCTGCATGCCCACAGCTCCGTGTCCGATGGATCCGAGCGGCCGGCGGAGGTGGTGCGCAAGGCGGCGGCGAACGGAGTGCACGTGCTGGCGCTGACCGACCATGATGGCACTGATGGGCTGGACGAGGCCAAAACGGCCGCCGCGGCGTACGCGAACTTCGAGCTCATTCCCGGCATCGAGCTCAGCGCCGAAGAGGGCATTCACGTCCTCGGCTACTTCATCCACTACGACGATGCCGAAACTCAGCGCACGCTGGTGCAGCTGCAGGAGGGCCGCGAAGGGCGTGCCCGCGAGATTGTGGCCCGGTTGGAGAGCATGGGCTTGCCGCTCGATTTCACCCGCGTTCGCCGCATCGCCGACGGCGCCATCGCCCGGCCGCACATCGCGCGGGCGATGATCGAGCGTGGCTACGTGCAGAGCGTGCCGGAGGCGTTCGACCGCTACCTGGCCATGGGCCAGCCGGCCTACATCGCCAGCGAGAAGCTGACCGCGCAGCAAGCCATCGGCATCATTCGGCGCGGCGGCGGCGTGGCCTCGTGGGCGCATCCGGAGTGGCCGGATGGGCCGCTGCGGTTGCGCCCAACCGAGGAGACGCTGCGCACGCTGGTCGATGCCGGGCTGGGTGGCCTGGAGGTGTATTACTCGGAGCACACGCCGGAGATGCGCCAGCGCTTCCTGGCCCTGGCGGAGCGCTATGGCCTGGTGCCTACGGGCGGCAGTGATTATCACGGGCCCGAAGTGCGCGACATCGAGCTGGGCGCTGTGGACGTGCCGGAGCAGGTAGTGGATCAGCTGCGCGAGCGAGCCAGCCGCTGACCGCCCGCCTCCACTGACCTTGGCCGTTTCCGGCACCACTCCACACCATTCCCCGCTGGCTGCTCACCACTTCGCCTGGGCGGCGGCCATTGTCATGGCCGGCACGGTGCTCAGCCGGCTGCTGGGCCTGGTACGCCAGCAGGTGCTGGCCATCGAGTTCGGCACCACGCCCAGCATGGATGCGTTCTGGACCGCGTTCAAGATTCCGGACGCCATCTTCACGCTCGTTGCCGGTGGAGTGCTCAGCTCATCGCTCATCCCGGTATTCACGGGCTACCTGTCCCACAACCAGCGGGAGAAGGCAGTGCACGTGGCCTCGGCCATCATCACCACGGTGCTGGCCGTGCTGGGTGCGGCGGCATTGCTGCTGGAGCTGCTCGCCCCCGAGCTGGTGCCGCTGCTGACGGCGACCTACTCGCCCGATAGGCAGGCGCTGGTGGTGGATCTCACGCGCGTGCTGCTCATACAGCCCATCTTCCTGGCGGTGAGCGGCGTGATGATGGGCATTCTGCAGTCGTACCAGCACTTTTTGCTGCCGGCCCTCGCGCCGGTTGTATACAACCTGTCGATCATCGCCGCCGCACTGGTACTGGGCCCCAACCTGGGAGTGGAGGGGCTGGCCATCGGCGTGGTGGCCGGGGCGGTGCTGCAGGTGGCGCTGCAGTACCCGGCCATGCGGCACCACCACTTTCGCTACCGCCCGCTCATCGATTGGAAGGACGAGGGCGTGCGTGAGGTGCTGCGGCTCATGTTTCCACGCGTGTTCGCTTCCGCCAGCCTGGCCACGAACTTCCTGGTGTCCGCGGCGCTCGCGTCGGCGCTGCAGAAGGGCGCTTACACTGGCTTTAACATCGCCTTCTCGCTCATGCAGCTGCCGCTGGGCATCTTCGCCATCGCCATCTCAGTGGTCGCCTTCCCCACCCTCTCAGCCCAAGTGGCGCAGAACGACATCGGGTCCATGAGCCGCACCCTGCTGCGATCGCTGCGCTTCATCCTCTTCCTGGTCATTCCTTCCACGGTTGGCCTGGTATTGCTGCGGGAGCCCATCGTGCGCACCCTGTTCCAGTACGGCGCCTTCACCGCGCGTTCGACGGCACTCACCACCCAGCCGCTCATCTTTTTCGCCCTGGGCCTGTTTGGGCATGCAACGGTGGAGATCGTGCTGCGCGGCTTCTACGCCCTGCACGAAACGCTGCGGCCAGTGCTCATCAATGTCGTGACGCTGGCGTTGAATTTGGGGCTGAGCTTCGCCTTCGTGGGCTCACTGGCCCAGGGCGGACTGGCGCTGGCGATGTCCATCGCGGTGGGGCTGGAGGCGCTGGCGCTGCTGGTGCTGCTCTCTACCCGGCTGCCGGGGTTCGATTGGGCGGCGCTGGCCGGCGGAGCGCTGCGCTGCCTGGTGGCCGCGCTGGCCATGGGGCTGGCGCTGTACGTCTTCGTGCACGGTTCCAACGCCAGGCTGGACCTGCAAGCGATTGGCCCGCGCGTGCTGCAGCTGGTGGGCGGGCTGGGTGTGGCCGGCCTGGTGTACCTGGGCGCCGCGTATGTCCTGCGTGTGCCCGAGGTGGGTGACCTGCGGCGGCTGGCGAGGCGCTGATCGTGGACCTGGCGCTCATTCGCAACTTTTGCATCATCGCCCACATCGACCACGGCAAGTCCACGCTGGCGGATCGCCTGCTTGAGCACACGGGAACCATCAGCAGCCGGGACATGGCCGAACAGGTGCTGGACAGCATGGACCTGGAGCGGGAGAAGGGCATCACTATCAAGGCGCAAGCGGTGCGCATGCCCTATACCGCGCGCGATGGCCGGCACTGCGAGCTCAACCTGATCGACACACCTGGCCACGTTGACTTCACCTACGAGGTATCGCGCAGCCTGGCCGCCTGCGAGGGAGCGCTGGTGGTGGTGGACGCGGCGCAGGGCATTGAGGCGCAGACGCTGGCCAACGTGTACCTGGCCATGGAGCATGACCTGAAGCTGATTCCCGTGGTGAACAAGATCGACCTGCCCAGTGCCGAGCCGGAGCGCGTGGCGCAGGAGATCGTGCGGGTGCTGGGGCTGCCGGAGGATGAGATCATCTTCGCTTCGGCGAAGGATGGCACCGGCACCGAAGAGATCCTGGAGGCGGTGGTGCAGCGCATTCCCCCGCCCGCGGGTGACGCGGAGAAGCCGTTGCGCGCGCTGATTTTCGATTCGCACTACGACCTGCACAAGGGTGTGGTGGCCTACGTGCGGCTGATCGATGGGGTGCTCACCCGCCGCACGGACATGCGGCTCATGTCCACCGGTCGCACCGCGGACCTGATGGAGATTGGCTACTTTGCGCCGCGGCTGACAGCGGCCGAAAGCCTGCAGGCGGGCGAGGTGGGCTACATCGCCACCGGGCTCAAGAACGTGAAGGACTGCCGCGTGGGCGATACCGTGACGGATGCCCACCTTCCGGCCGCGGAGGCGCTGCCGGGCTACCAGCCGGCCAAACCTATGGTCTTCGCCGGCTTCTACCCAACCGAAGGCGACGATTACCCACTGCTGCGGGACGCTCTCGAACGCCTGCAACTGAACGACGCGGCGCTGTCGTTTGAGCCGGAAACGTCGCAGGCGCTGGGTTTCGGCTTCCGCTGTGGCTTTCTGGGCATGCTGCACATGCAGATCGTGCAGGAACGGCTGGAGCGTGAGTACGAGCTGGACCTGCTGGCCACAGCGCCCAGCGTGCAGTACGAGATTATGCGGCAGAACGGCCAGCTGCTGCACGTGGACAACCCGGCGGACTTTCCGAATTTCGGCGAGATCCAAGAGATTCGGGAGCCCTGGATGGACATCACGGTCATCTCGCCCAGCAAGTTCATCGGCGCCATCATGGAACTGGTCACCAGCCGGCGGGGGGAGTTCGCGCACCTGGATTACCTGGACGAGGAGCGCGTGCTGCTGCGTTACCGGCTGCCGCTGGCGGACATGATTGTGGAGTTCTACGACCGGCTGAAGACGATCACTCAGGGCTACGCCTCGCTGGACTACAGCGTGGCCGGCTACCGGGCGGCGCGGCTGGTGCGGGTGGACATCCTGGTGAATAATCAGGTTGTCGATGCGCTCTCGCTGATCGTGGCCCAGGACCGCGCCTTCAACACCGGCAAGGCGATTGTGGAGAAGCTGCGCGAGCTTATTCCTCGCCAGCTGTTCGAGGTGCCCATTCAGGCCGCCATCGGCTCCAAGGTGGTGGCGCGCGAAACGGTGAAAGCGCTGCGCAAGAACGTGCTGGCAAAATGCTATGGCGGCGACATCACGCGCAAACGCAAACTGCTGGAGAAGCAGAAAGAGGGCAAGGCGCGCATGAAGCGCTTCGGCAATGTGGAGATACCGCAGGAGGCGTTCATGGCCCTGCTCAAACTGTAACCCCGGCTCTGGTACAGTCGGCCCTATGAAGATTGGTTTCATTGGCCTGGGGACCATGGGGCACCACATGGCTAACAGCTTGCAGCGCGGTGGCTATGAACTGGTAGTGAACGATGTTCGCCGCGAGGTGGCGCAGCCGCACCTGGAGGCAGGGGCAAAGTGGGCAGACACGCCGAAGCTGGTGGCACAGGATGTGGATATCGTGTTCACCTCGCTGCCGGGGCCGCCAGAGGTGGAGGCGGTGGCCCTGGGCGAGCAGGGGTTGCTGGCGGGGCTGAGCGCGGGCAAGGTGTACTTCGACCTCAGCACCAATTCGCCCACGCTCATCCGCCGGCTGCACGGCGTCTTCGCGGAAAAAGGCGTGCACCTGCTCGACGCGCCGGTGAGCGGCGGGCCGGAGGGTGCACGAACCGGCAAGCTGGCGCTGTGGGTGGGTGGTGACGAGCAGCTCTTTCAGCAGTACAAGCCGGTGCTGGATGCGATTGGCGATCAGCCGATGTACATCGGGCCCATCGGCGCCGGCCTGGTGGCCAAGCTGGTGCACAACTGCGCCGGCTACGCCATTCAAACCGCGCTGGCGGAGGTGTTCACGCTGGGCGTCAAGGCGGGCGTGGAGCCATTGCGGCTCTGGGAAGCCGTGCGACAGGGGGCCGTTGGCCGCGCCCGCACGTTTGACCGGCTGGCCGCGCACTTTCTCACTGATGTGTACGATCCGCCATCGTTCGCGCTGAAGCTGGCGCACAAGGATGTGACGCTGGCCACGCAGCTGGCGCGGGAAGTTGGTGTGCCCATGCGTATGGCCAACCTGGCGCTGGCTGAGCTCACGGAGGGCATGAATCGCGGCTGGGAGGGGCGCGACTCCCGCATTCCCATGCTGCTGCAATCGGAGCGCGCGGGCGTGCACCTGCACGTGGATGCCGAGCGGGTGAAGGCCGTGCAGGCCTCAGATTGAGCGCTCAGGAGCGGCGGCGAAAGTAGACGCGGAAGGCTACGATCGCGCCGAACGCGCCGATGGCCAGCAGCAGGAGCAAGGAGATGAACCGCATGAACTCCAGCATGCGGCCCAGCACCGAAAGCATGAGCACGAACAGCAGTACCACAATGAGCCCGCTCACGAACAGCGGGTCGCGCCGCTTCACCGCTGCATCCGCGGCGTCAATAGGGCACGGCTGTAGGGGCGGCATTGGTCCCCACGCTGATGTACACCCGGCCGCAGAACTGCTGCCAGTTGGTTGAAGGTGGCACGCCGCTGGGCAAACTGTCAGCACCACAGTACCAGCCGGCGCTGCCAAGCTCCTTGCCGACCTGGTTGTTCTGCTCTTGAAAGGCCTGCACCTGCACCTCAGTAGCCTGTGGGAAGCTCTGCCGCGCCACGATGACGCCGTGGTGCAGGGTATCTGATATCTGCTGCTGGGTTGGGTTGGCCAGCCGCAGAGCGATGCGCATGCTCACGGCTGCCGGCCCGGAGTTGGCCTGGTTGAGGGACTGCCCCACCACATCGAACTGGACAACGTTGCTCAGCGGTTGCGAGGTGCCCACGCCCTGCACGAAGTCGGGATGGGGCTGGCTGGCGAAGGCCACTTCGTCCTGCATCTGATTCAAGACCGCGTTCATTTCGCTCGCGATGAGCACCGCTTGCACCTCGTTGTGCTGCGCCAGGGCAGCTTTCAGCTGCGCAGCGCCGGCCTGCAGGAGTGGTACGGCCGCCACCAGCGTGCGGTGCGATGCCCGCAGCGTGCTCGGCGGTGCACTTTGCGGCAGCTTCTGCCGCAGCTGCTCGAGGCTGGCGGCGAAGTCTGCCAGCGGCTGGGCGGCATCGCTCCCGCCGCGCAGCGCGGTGAGGATAGCGCGGTAGCTGGTGACCACGTGCAGCAGCGGCTGACTGATGGTGTTGAAGTAGGCGCGCTCCAGCGCGAGCTCAGCAGGCGAGCTGGAACTGCTGGGAGTGGCAGGCGCAACAGCCCCTGGGGCCGATGCGGCGGGACCGGCTGGCGCCGCGGCGGGAGCGGAGCTGGCAGGCGCCGGCGCGGGCACATGGCTGGCCGGCGGCCGGGCGCCGAGCGTGGGCTGAGGGATGGAAGCCGGCGCGGCCGAGCGCGGCAGGCCAGCAGCTTGCCAGGGCCACTGGCCCTCCCAGGCGCGGTAACCCGCACTGCTGCACGCCAGCAAGAGCACCAGCGCCGCCACCACGGGCCACAGTACGCCACTGCTACGCGCTGGTTCGGTGCTGGCTGGCGCGGCTGCTGGTGCCGCGGCAGCCGCCCGGGCATGCATCTCCGCGACTGAGGCAGCGGCGCGGGCAGCGTCAGCGGCGCGGTCGCGCCGGGTGGCGCGCACAGTGGCGTTATATGCGCCAATGAGGAAGGCCGACCGCTCGGCATCATCCAGATCCAGCCCGGCGAGAGCTTCTTCGGGGCGGGTTCGCAGCAGCTCAAAATAGGCCTCATCGTCCGCCGCTTGTAGGACGATTGCATCGACCTGCGCCTTGCTCATGGCCGCGCGCTCCACTGGCATGGCTGGTTACGTGCGCGGCCACGTGCCAGAGCGCGGTCACATCCTGGAGGCGCGCTCATCAACATCGCATGCCGCTTGCTGTGGCTATAATCAGTGATGTGCGGTACAAGCTGGTGCGTTGGGACCTGTCCATCGCCGGCCTGTGCTACCTGTGCGCCTTCCTGCTGTGCTTCTCGCCATTAATTCCGTTCGTCTTCCAGTCGATGACCGAGCTGTACGCTGGGACCATTGTCCTGGGCACGCCGCTGGCTGGGCTGGGCCTGTGGCTTAACCATCGGGCCGCTGCCACGGACCAAGCCCCCAAAGCCTAACCGTTTTCGCCGGCTGGCCGGGCTCCAGCCTCAGGCCGACTGCAGCAGGACGCCCTCCCGCGCGGTGAGCCATTCCGCCGAACCCTGCACCCAATCCGTAGCTTTCGGCAAGATCACGCCCGCCGCGCGCACGCGGTAGGCGGCTGGATCGTCCACACCCACAGGCGTGAGGCCGCGCTCGCGCAGAGCCTCGGCGGCCTCCAGCCACTGCTTACGCACCTGGATGATGCCAGCATCGCTCGCGCCCAGGTGCTCTTGCACGCGGTTGTACATGGCGCCCATACTCTCCTGCGCGGCGGCATCCTGGATGGCCACGCCCGGCAGGCCGGAGTAGCTCTCCGTCCTCATCGCGTCGCGGTCGCGCAGGTAATCGTTCTCGGGCCCGGCGGTCAGCTTCCAGGCACCGGCCGGCGCGGACGTTGCCGGGCGCAATTTGCCCAGGTCGTAGTGCAGCCCTTTGCCATTGCGCATGCCGGTCACCTCGGCCTCGGTGAGGGCGCGCGCTGGGTGCCAGGTGAAGGTCCAGGCCATGGTGGCCTCGTCGTCCAGGGGCACCCAGATGTGCCCGCCCACGGCCGATTCACCATACGGCGGCACCAGCGTGTACGAGGGCATGAGGAACTGGGTGACCCGCCAGTAGAAGTGGTCGGCGTCGGCGTCGCGGCGGGCAGCCACAGCCGTGCCATAGGTGGTTTGCAAGGTTTCGAAGTGGGCGTGCTTCTCCCGCATGCGAATGTCCATGCCGCGCGTAGCATCGCCCAAAATGGGCGGGCCGCTGAACGTGGCGTGCAGGAAGGCCGAGTGGCTGGAGTCGATGCCACCCTCCAGCGCCTGTGCCCAATTGGAGTTCTGAAAGCGCTTGGAAATGTACACCTGGTTCGGCGGCAGCAAGCTCCACTCAATGTCCGGCAGCGGACCGGGCTCGGCGCGCGGACCCAGGTATGCCCAGATCAGCCCATTGCGCTCCCGGCAGGGGTAGGCAAGCGCGCGAACCTTGTGCTTGAAGTTGCTCTCAGCAGGCTCATTGGGCATGTCTACGCACGCGCCCGACGCATCGAACTTCCAGCCGTGGTACACGCAGCGCAGGCCGCATTCTTCGTTGCGGCCAAAGAAGAGCGACGCTCCACGGTGCGGGCAGGCGTTCGCCAGCAGCCCCACCGCGTTGTTGGTTTGCCGAAAGGCGATGAGATCCTCGCCCAGCAGGCGCACCCGCAGCGGCGGACAGTCTGCCTCTGGCAGCTCGGAGGAGAGCAGAATGGGCAGCCAGTATTGCCGAAACACGTCGCCCATCGCGCTGCCAGGCCCCACCCTGCACAGGGTCTCGTTCTCGTCCGCTGTCAACATGCGTTCTTCGCCATTTCGCTTCTCTTCTTCTACCTTGCCGGGCGCGAGAGCGCAAGCCCCGACACGCGCATCTACTTCAGTTTGGCAACGACAGGGGCGAACGCGTCGATGGCGGCGCCGATGATGGCCACGTAGGAAACATCGGTCTCCTCGCGCTGGCGCAGCAGCTGCTCCACCACGGCGTCGCGGCTGCCCACGTATCCGCCCGGCAAGGCCGGTCCCGCGTCGGGCAGCTGGGGCTGGCCGTCCACCTGCACGCGCATCGCCAGCGTGTTGAGCTCGATGTTCTGCCAGCGGTCGCCAGCAGCATGGCGGATGATGTCGCGCTTCTCCGCCATGCTGCTGACGGGCCGGTCCGGCGGCCCGGGCATGATGCTGATGATGTCTGCCTCACGAGCGGCGAGGCGCAACATGCGCGGCCCGCTCGCGCCTAACAGCAACGGTGGATGAGGCCGCTGCACCGGCCTTGGGTAGCCCTGCAGGCCGCTGATCTGGTAGTGCTTGCCCCTCTGCTGCACGGTCTCGCCGCTGAAGAAGCTCTTCAAGATGCGCAGCGTCTCCTCCAGCCGCTCCACCTTCACGCCCGGCGGGTCCAGCGGCAGGCCGGCCTGCTCGTTATCTGCCGGCTGGGAGCCAGTGCCGAGGCCCAGCTCGAAGCGTCCGCCGGTGAGCACATCCACCGTGGCGCACTCCTTGGCCAGCATGGCTGGATGGCGAAAGTCGTTGGCCAGCGTCAGCGTGCCGAAGCGCAGGCGCGTGGTCGCCTGGGCAGCCGCTACCAGCACGTGCAGCGGGGAGAGCTGCTGGTACAGGTGATCCGGCAGCATCAGTACGTCGTAGCCGAGGTCCTCGGCCTTGCGGGCAAAGGCCTTCAGTCCCTCTAATGTATCGCCCTGCCCCCGGGCGCTGACAGCGAAGCGAAACGGACGTGCACTCACTCCGGCAGACTACCAGATCACCTGCTCGCGGCCACTGTCAGCAGCACGCGTGTGCCGAGGCGCTGGCCACTGGCAGGGTTGTAGAGGCCGACCTCCAGCGCGAGCGGCCCAGCTGCCGGCAGCGTCGTGGGCAACGCGATATCGTGCGCATCTCGAACGTATTCGACGGGCAGCCAGCTCTGTGTGGCGCGGCGGCCGGTATCGGGCACGCCATCATGCTGCGCAATGACCTCGCCCTGGCGGTTCAAGATGTGCACAAACACGTGAAGGTCCGCCGGCAGTGGGCGCAGCGCCTTCCAGTACAGCGTGAGGCTGAGAGATGCCTGGCCGTGGCTGTGATCGATGGCGGAGGTGTAGCCAGCCAGTTCGGCCGCGCCGGCCAGGATGTTGTTCGCGGGGACCGTGGCCCCGGGCGGGAGCGTGGTGAGGCGCACTGGCGCCGCCACCATGACTGACTCCGGCAATCGCAGTTCCGTAGCGCTGGGCAGCGTGATCTGTTCGCCGGAGCCAGCGACGGCAGGCGCCAGCCCAAGCCCGATGGTCAGCGTCGCGGAGACGCCGCTGGTGGGCAGAGCCGAGCGTGTTTCGAAGGTGGTGCCGGCAGGCAGGTCGGTTGGTGCCGGCAACGGGACGCGCAGGGTCTCGGAGCCCAGGCTCAGCGTCAGCACGGGCTGGGCGGCGGGCCTGTGCCCAACCCGCCAGAACAGGCTGAGCGGCAGATCGGTTCCGCTGGTGACCTGGCGCGATGTGAGCTGGTAACCCAGAAGGTCCAGACCATCTGGAAAGGCGTGTGCAAAACGGATGGGAATTGTGACCGACGCAGCGCTGGGCGCTTGCGCCGGCCCCACATGGAACGATCCGATGGCGACGTTCCGCGGGCCAAAGGGCTGCTGGCCGTTCTGGTCGTACCAGCCAGCGCGCAGGGTGTAGGTGCCGGGCGGAATTTGGGGCGGCAGGAGTATCTCCTGCTGATTCCGCACAGTGACGCCCGGCGCCCACGCCTGCGTAGGATTGTGCCCCTCGCGCGGGGGGGCATCGCGCACGGCCCAGAGCGTGCCGGCAGCATCGACCACGTGCAGGGAGCAGACGAGGTTCGCGGGGAGGGGGGAGCTGGGCCGCCACCACAGGTTCACCGGCACGAGTGCCCCCTGGCGTGCGTCCGCGGGCGGCGACCAGCGCTCCAGGGTGAGCGGCCCAAACGCTCCTGTCGCCGGCGGCTGGCCGCCGGGGCTGCCCGGCACGATACGGGGAATGGTGACCGGCCCCAGGTCGACCGCGGCTATGAAGGGCAGCTTGTAGGTGAGCCGCGGCGCCGAGTAGTGCACCTCGTCGCCGGCGGCGTTGCGCAGCGTCAGCTCCAGTCCGTAGCTGCCGGCAGGCGTCCCAGGCGGCAGCGGCATTGCCACTGGCACCCGCGGCAAGGCGCCCGCGGTGGCCGCCGGCACATGGAACGCGGCGGATGCCCACGGTTGACCCAGCGTGGTGAGACGCACGGTGCCCGCGAGCGCCACAGGCGTGGCAGGCTCACGGAAGTACACCATGGCATGGAGCTGCGCGCCCGTTACCTGGACATCGCTGCCCAGAAGGATGACGCCATTGTCGTACGCCACATCCAGCGGTTGGCTGGCCGGCGATGGCGCGGCCGCGGGCGGGCTATGCAGCACGGAGATGACGGCGGCCAGCGCGCACGCCACGGCCAGCAGGCCCGGCACGACGAGCCCGGCGGGCGGTTTCGAGAGCATGGTGCTGAGGCTGCCCCACTCGAAGTCTGGGCGGCGGCCCGCTGAGGTGGCGGTGTGCACCATCCAGGGCGGAGAAGGGGCGCCCGCAATGGCGGCGCTGGCGCGGGTGCTTGTGCCGGTCGGAATAATGCCGGCTTCGTCCGCGAACCGAGCACCCCTCCACCTTCTCTCGAGCAGGGCCAAAGCCAGCAGTGCCAGCGCACTGGCCAGCCCGACCGCCGTGGCGGCAAGACGATCCGGCGTGGCGCTGGGGAAGATGCGCACCTGCGCGGTGCCGCCTGGGAGTTGCAGCTCATCCAGCCCCTGGGGCGTGGCGTGCAACGGCGCGGCGCGCCCGTTCACGGCGGCGCTCCAGCCAAGGACGAAGGCCAAGGGTATGGTGGCGGGGCCTGCGCTGAGCGAATGCACACGGAAGCTGGCGCCCAGCACGGGCCGGCCGCTGGCGACGGCGCCAGCCGGTGCGCGAGAGGGCAGCTCGCCATCCAGATAGCGCGGCACCAGCGCTGAGCCAACGGGCGGCGTTCCGATCGACCTCGGCGCGAATTCACTCAGCGCCGAGCCCGACGTGCCGGTTTGCTGCTCGTATTCCACCACTTCTCGCGGCCCCAGGTGCGCTGGCAGGGCAATGCTGCTCACCTGCAGGTTGGCCGCCCCGCCATAGATCAGCAGCCCGCACATCGCGCCCGCAAGAGCTTGGCCCGGCCACGACCAGCGCTCCAACAGTGGAGCTGATCCCCCGCTTAAGGCTGCCAGGCAGAAGGCGATGGGCGCCAGCAGCCGGTCTGGGAACTGGAGAAAGCTGCCGAAAGGGAAGTGATCCCAGAAGACCACCGCTGGCGCCAGCATGAGCAGGAAGAACGCGGCCCCTAACGCGGCCAGCAGCAATCCCAGCCGCAACCTGCCCGGCACGTTCGGTGGTGCGCCCCCTGCATCGTCTTGGCCGCTGCCGGCCGCGCGACGGGCTGAGCGGCCAGAAGCCAGCGCCAGCCCAACCAGCGCCAGCAGCCCAAAGAGGGCGACGAGTGCCTGTGCCAGCCCCACCTGGGCGGGACCATTCACACCAGCGTAGCCCTGATACTGGTGCGTGAGCTGGGTGGACAGGGTGCGCGCGAGCGGCAGGAAGTTGACGTGGAAGTCCCAGGTACCCGCGCGGGCTCGCTGCAGCTGCACCAGGCCTTGCTCCGCGAGCGCGGGCAGCCAGTACGGCGCCGCCAGCCCCACGCCCAGCACCAGAGCCGTGCCCAGCCGCGCCACCCGATCGACCCGCGCGAGCCGGAGGGCCAGCAGTCCAGCCAGCCACAGGCCGAGCAGTAGGGCAGCGAGCCAGCTCATGACCGAGTGGGTGTACAGCAGGCCAGCGCTGCAGAGCGTGGCCAGGAGTGCGTAGCGCCAGCGGGCGGCGCGTGTTTGGGCGTGCAGCCCGCGCCAGCAGGCCCAGAACAGCCAGGGCAGCCAGGCCCACGCCAGCGTTTGGGACAGCTCGCCATCCAGGTACGTGTTCACCAGGCGGTAGGGTGCGTACAAGTACGACACGGCGGCGATGAAGCCGCCCAGCCGCCCCCACCATTCCCGGCCCAGCGCGTACATGCCCGCCAGCGAAGCCACCATGCCCAGCGCCACCACGGCTTTGGTTGAAGTAACGAAGCTGAGGCCAACCAGGTGAAAGGCGGACCCCAGGTAGAACTCCAACGGCGCGTAAAAGGTGAAAAGCGGGTAGCCGTAGCCTGCCATGAGATCTGGCGCCCAGCGCGGGTACGGCACGCCCGCGCGCAGCACCCGATCGAACTCCACCAGCCGGTAGAGATGGAACAGCCCATCGGCCGAGGCGAACATGAAGCTGTTGAGCAAAGGGCGCAGGGCAAAGAAGCTCAGCGCCAGCAGGGCCACTCCCAATGCCGCCCGCTTCACATGCCGGAAGGCCGGGGCCTCAGGCAGGGCAGGCCACATGCGTTTCAACGCCACGGGCCGGCGCTACGACGCGAGAAGTTTGGCCGGAAAGCCGCGAGCAGCCCTCGGCCAGCCCCCTGCAGTGCGGTCGCTGAGTTCAACCGGACGCTCTGAGAGCGCCCGCGAGGTGGCGTTCGACAACAGGGCCGTAACCACCCGCTTCCAGGGGGAGCTGGTTCGCTTTGGAAGACTCAAAGTGCACAAGTTTGGTGGCGCAAGCTGGGCTGGAAGTTTGGCCGCAACGGCATACACGGCCCTCGAGCGGCCCCCGCGACAGCCACTTTGACTCGAACGGCCGTTCCCGGGCAACCGTACCCGGCCGCCGCGCATATTTTCGGCCAAACTTCCAACAAGAGCGTCGCGCTTCGCGGGTGCGCCTCAGACCGACGAGAGTATAGATGGCTTGGAAGGGCTTCAGCGTCGCTCATTGCCCCTCGGAGCGCGTGCGCCCGAGGCGGTTGGCGCTCGACAGGAGGGCTATGCAGCTCACAAGCCGGGTGACCCGTTCCGAGGGCGTCACGACGCCCCCAAAAGTTGACGCAACGTGCACGAGTTGGTGCCGTAACCGGAGCTAGGCTAGAGCCGGCAACCAGTAGTCGCGCGTCCAAGCGCCGGAGATCGTCTGGATCGCTGGTCCCAACTATGCTCGCGGTGATGCGGGCGCACAGCGCCACGGAGGCGTCGACCAGATGGGAAGTTCCCCGCCGGCCACACAATTCGCCAGCAGCCTTGGCGGCTTCATCCAGGGCAACCACTCGGACGTTCTCGTGGAGCAGCAAGGCGGAGATCGGCTGGCCGCGTCCACCACAGCGCCACACCTGAGCCAGCGCACCTGCCGGAATGTAGATTCGGGCGTTGTGCCGGCCGGCTTCTTCGAGCAGGCCCCGCATATACAGCGAGCGACGCTCCAGGGCGACGAGCGCCCCGCTGTCGAGCGTCAGACCCCGAGGACTCGCCGGGCCCAGTCGCGGTGCTCTTCGGTGAATCCACCGTCCTCAGCATCCCACTCAGCGAAGATTGCTTCGAGGGTTGTATGGTCAAGCCGCTCCTTCAAAGCATCCGACATGAGCCCGCTCATTGATTCGAAGACGCCCGCCTGAACGAGCTTGTGGGCGCGCGCCAGCAAATCCCGTGGCACCGTGACGGCGATTTTGGCTCGCGTCGGCGTTTTCGTGTGACGTGCCTTGCGAGGTGGCGGGGTTTGCACTTCAATGGCTGGCGACATACCTTCACCATACCAAGGCCCCGGACCCCTCGAGCCTTCTACAATCTGGGGCGCGTGACGAAGCCTGCTGCTCTGGCGGCCCGCTGGCTGGCAGGGGCAACACCCCGGCCGCTGGAGGGCGTGCGCCGGGTGAGTCGCGGCCTGGAGGCAGCGCTGCTTCTGCTCCTGTTGCTGGGATCGGGCTGGTTGCGCTTGTACCGGCTGGGGTCAGTGCCGCCCGGCATGTTCATCGACGAAGCCACCAACGGTCTGGACATCCGCAACGTGCTGGCGGGGCATTTCATGGTGTTCTTCCCCCGCAACTACGGGCGCGAAGCGCTGTTCATCTACTTCCAGGCGCTGCTCGTGGCCGGCGGCGGGGCGCGGCCAATCGTGTTCACGTATTCCGCGGTGGTGATGGGCATGCTCACCATTGCCATCAGCTACCGGCTGCTCCGGGCGCTGTTCGGCTGGCGGGTGGGGCTGATTGCTGCCGCGCTGCTCTCTACCTCACTGTGGTTTGTGGACCTCAGCCGCTTTGGCTTGCGCACGGTCGCGCTGCCGCCGCTGCTGTGCATCAGCCTGTACTGCCTGTGGCGCACGCTGCGCACCGGCCGGCGGAGCTACGCCATCTACTCCGGCCTGGCGCTGGGCCTGGCGCTGTACACCTACATCTCCAGCCGGCTGGCGCCGTTCCTGGTGGTGCTCATCTGGCTGGCGGAGTGGCCGGCGGCCCGCAGACACTGGCGTGAGTTAGTGCTGCTGGTGCTCATAGCAGTGGCGGTGTTTGCGCCCGAAGGCGTGTATTTCTGGCAACACCGGCAGGAGCTGGCGCTGCGTGCCGGAGCGGTTTCCGTGTTCAACCCCAACCCCAATGTGGAGGGATCGCACGATACGCCGATAGAGAGCGTGTTGAACACCGCCGGCATGTTCTTCGTGCGGGGCGACGAGAACCAGCGCCACAATATCCCACACCGGCCTGTATTTGCACCCTGGCTGGCGGCTTTCTTTGCCGCGGGCCTGGTGATGGCCGCGGCGCGGGCACGGCGGCAGCGCCCGTACCGCTGGGCGCTGCTGTGGCTGGCGGTGATGTGCCTGCCAAGCGCCCTCTCGCACGAGAGCCCGAGCAGCTTCCGCGCGCTGGCGGTGGCGCCGGTCACCTTCGTCTTCCCCGCGCTGGCCTTCGAATGGCTCATGGTGCGCTGGCGGGCCTGGCACGCAGGCGAGCTGTTAGCGTGCGCCGCGGTGTTCGCCAGCGCGGGGATGACCGTACACCTCTACTTTGGCGTGTGGGCGCACGATCTCAAGACCTACTGGGCATACGACGGCAACCTGCCCAAGGTGGCGGCCTTTTTGAAACAACGGCCGCCGGAGCAGACCTATTTCGCTGTGGACCACCGCTCCACCATCGAGTTCCTGGACCCGGCCAGCCAGCAGGGCCGCTGGTACCGCGAGGAAAGCGCGGCCATTCCGATTCCCGCTGGGCCCGAGAATGTGCTGTACCTGTCAGCTCCCACTGCTCAGCTCAAGAACATTGCCCAGGCGGAGCTGCCCGGGCTGCAGCCGGTGCCGCACAGCACGGATCCCGCCGGCGGGCCCGACTTCTACGCCTACCGCTGGCCGGCCTCCAGCGCGGCCAGCCTGCTGCACGCGATGCTGCCTCTGGGCGCCAGCCTCGCGCCGGATTTCCGCTTGCAGGGCTGGGAGCTGGTGCGAGGGGCCGGCGGGCCAGCGCTGGACCTCTTCTGGCGGCCATTGCGCGCCTCGGGGCCATATGACCTGTACGTGCACCTGCTGGATGCCAGCGGCAAGCAGGTGGCGCAATCGGACCGCCTGGTGTGGCCGGTGGATGAGGGCCCTGCCCAGGCGGACCTGCTGCTCACCCAGCATCCGTTCTCAGTGCCGCCCGGCAGCTACACGGCCGAGATCGGCGCGGTGCACCGCTCCGCCGCTAACCGGGACATCCTGCTCGGCCAGCCAATTGGTGGGGTGGTGCGGCTGAAGCTGACGATCCGACGGATGATCAGCTGAAGCGGTAGACGATGCCCATGGCCTGGCGCACGGCCAGCATGGTTTCGCGAGCGATGGCCTGGCCGCGTGCAGTGCCTTCCTCCAGCGCGGCGTCTACGCGCTCTGGATGCGCTTCCAGCTCGCGCCGGCGGTCGCGGATGGGCTCGATGAAGGTGCGCAGCACCTCGATCAGCCAGCGCTTGAGCTTCACGTCGCCCAGGCCGCCCTTGCGATACTGGCGCTTGGCGACCTCGACCTCGTGCTTGTCCGGCGCAAAGGCATCCAGGTACAGGAACACGGCGTTGCCGCGCACCTGGCCGGGGTCGTCCACGTGAACGTGGCCCGGGTCGGTGTACATGGACATCACCTTGCGGCTGATGAGGTCATCCTCGTCCGACAAGTAAATGGCGTTGTTCAGGCTCTTGCTCATCTTGGCCTGCCCGTCCATGCCAACCAGCCGGCCTACCCGGCCGACCAGGATATCCGGCACCGGGAAGACCGGGCCGTAGTAACTGTTGAAGCGCCGCGCTATCTCCCGCGTGAGTTCCACATGAGGGGCCTGGTCCTTGCCCACCGGCACCAGGTGCGCGCGCGGCAGCAGGATGTCCGCGACCTGGCTGGCGGGGTAATTGAAGAAGCCCAGGCTGAGATCGTCGCGCAGCAGCTTGCGCTCGGCCTTGAGGGTGGGGTTGCGCTCCACCATGGCCAGCGGAGTGATCATGCTCAGCAGCATGTGCAGCTCGGCGTGCTCCGGAACGAAGCTCTGCACCACGAACGATGAGCGATGAGGGTCCAGCCCCACGGCGAGCCAGTCCAGCGTGACGGCGCGCACGGCTTCGCGGATGCCCTGGATGTCCTTGATGTGATCGCCCATGGCCTGGTAGTCGGCGATGAGGAAAAAGCTCTCGTACTCGTCCTGCAGGCGCAGCCAGTTCTCCAGCGCGCCGACGTAGTGGCCTAGGTGCAGGTTGCCCGTGGGCCGCATACCGGTGAGGATGCGCGGCCGCGCATCAGCCATGGAGGGCTCCACTGCCGTGCAGGTCTCTCACATCGCCTCCGGTAGGGACAAGCCCAGCAGAGTGAGGCCGTTGGCCAGCACCTGCTTGACCCCGGCCACCAATCGCAGGCGGAACAGCCGCAGCGCCTCCGCGGGCGCCTCCAGCACCGGGCAAGCCTGGTAAAACTCGCTGAACTGCTTGGCCAGCGTGTAGGTGTAGTTGGCCAGCGTTACCGGCGCGTGCTGCGCGGCGGCGCGAGTCACCTGGTTGGGGAAGTCGGCCAGTGTCTCCAGAATGGTCCGCTCCACTGGCTCCAGCGGCACATCAATGGCCGGCGGCGCGTTTGTGCCGCCGGTGAAGCCGGCCTTTTCCAGGATGCGCGCCGCGCGGACGTAGGCGTACTGCAGGTAGGGCCCGGCGAAGCCATCGAAATCCAGCACGCGCTCCCACTCGAAGGTGATGACGCTGTTGTTGCCGACACAGAGCATGGCGAACTTGAGTGCGCTCACGGCCACTTCTTCGGCGGTGCGCTGGCGCTGCTCCGGCGGCAGGCCGGGATTCTTCTCCTTAATGACGCGGGTCACGCGCTCCACCGCCTCCGCCGCCAGATCCTCGTAGGTGACGATGTTGCCCAGGCGCGAAGACATTTTGCCTTCTGGCAGATTGATGCGCTCGTAGGCGATGTGCCGCAGGTCGCGGGCGTGCTCGAAGCCGTAACGCTCCAGCACGGCGAACAGCTGCTTGAAGTACAGGGTTTGTTCCACGCCAGTGATGATGATGGCGCGGTCCACCTGGTGCTCGCGGAACTTCTTGACCGCCAGAGCCAGCTCCTTGGTGGCATACAGCGAGGTGCCATCGCTCCGCAGAATGGGCAGGACGCCCAGTTTGTCGCCCAGCCGAACGATGGGCAAGCCCTCGCTCACCTCGGCGATACCCCGCTCCAGCAGCTCTTCGGCCATGCGCTTGCCCTCAGCCTCGACCTCGCTCTCGAAGTACCACACGTCGAAGTGCACGCCCAGCTGGCGATAGATGCGTTCCAGCTCATCAATGCACCAGGCGCGCGTTTCGCGCCACTGCTCGCGCAGGGTAACGTCGCCGCGGTCCCAGCGGGCGAAGAGGGCGGCGATCTGTTCTTTCGCCTCCGGCTCCTCCTCAATGCGCCGCACCGCTTCGCTGTAGATGCGGCCCAGCCAGTCCAGCCGGTCCGCTGGCGGCTCCTCGCCAGCATGGTGCCTGCTGAGGCACCACAGGCAGCGGATGACGTGCGCGCCGATGTCCCCCACGTAGTTGTTGGTGACGACCTTGGCCCCGGCGAAGGCCAGCATGTGGCTGAGGGCGTTGCCGAACACCGTGTTGCGCAGGTGCCCCACGTGAAATTCCTTGTGGGTGTTGGGCGCGGAGAACTCCACCATCACCCGCTCGCCGGTGGGCGCGCCCGCGCCATAGCGGCTGGCCTGCGCCTCGATGGCGCCCAGCACGTGGCGCGCGGCCTCACGCGGATCGATGTACACGTTCACGTAGCCGTTCACGGCGTCGACATTTTGGAAGCGCCCGGTGGCCAGCAGCCACCCCGCGACCTCCGTGGCCAGCGCCTGCGCGGCGTCTTTGCCCTGCCCCTGGCTGAGCGCCAGCGAGCTGGCGTATCCCCAACCCTCGGCGTTGGGGATACGCCGCAGTGGCATGCTGGCCGCTATGATGCCGCACGCGGCAAAGCCCTGCTGCAGGCCGGCGGCGATCTCCGCTTCGAACAGGAAAGGCATGGACGGTCAATTCTAACCGGCCTGGCGCACTAGAACGCTTGTTTTCCAGGCTTGGCACAGGTACCGTTAGTGAGATGGACCTGCCCGCTTTCGATCCGGCGGTGGCGCAGTGGTTCCGCGAGGCCTTCGAGGCCCCGACCGCGGCGCAGATGCTGGGCTGGCAGGCGATCAGCGCCGGCCAGCACACCCTTATCGAGGCACCCACGGGCTCGGGCAAAACACTGGCCGCCTTTCTGTGGTGCGTGAACGAGCTGGTCGCGCACCCGCCGAAGGGTCCCGGCGTGAGCGTGCTCTACATCTCGCCGCTCAAGGCGCTGAACAACGACATTCAGCGCAATCTGCAGGCGCCGCTGGCGGGCATAGGCCGCGCGGCGGAGGCACTGGGCCGCCTCGCGCCAGACATTCGCATCCAGGTGCGCACGGGCGATACGTTGCCCTCCGAACGCGCGCGCCAGCTGCGGCGCCCGCCGGACATCCTCATCACCACGCCGGAGTCGCTCTATCTGCTGCTCACTTCGCGCAAAGGTGCACCCATGTTCAGCACGGTGCGCTACGTGATTGTGGACGAGATTCACGCCCTCGCCGGTTCAAAGCGTGGCACGCACCTGGCGTTGTCGCTTGAGCGCCTGGAAGAGGTGGTGCGAAGCGAGCTGGCAGAGCAGGCACGTGCGCGATTCGTACGAATTGGGCTTTCGGCCACCCAGCGGCCGCTGGAGGCCGTGGCACACCTGCTCGGCGGGTGGAATGAGGACGGCACACCCCGACCCGTGTCGATCGTGCGCGCTCAGGAGCCGAAGGCCATTGAGCTGGACGTGGTGTACCCGTTTGCCGATGGCGCCGAGCAGGGCGAGTTCATGCAGCAGGCGGCGCGGCTGGTGCTGGAGGAGCTGCCCAAGCATCGCTCCATGCTGGTGTTCTGCAATGCGCGGCACAGCTGCGAACGGCTGGCTGAGCTGGTGAATCAGCTGGCTGAGGCACCGGTAGCCATGGCTCACCATGGCTCCATCGCCCGCGAGCGGCGCTTCCAGATCGAGCAGGACCTCAAGGCCGGCCGGCTGCCGCTGCTCATCACCACCTCCAGCCTCGAGCTGGGCATTGACATCGGGGCGGTGGACTTTGTGCTGCAGCTGGCATCGCCCAAGAGCGTGAACCGCGCGATGCAGCGGTTGGGGCGGGCGGGGCACGCCGTGGGAGCCGCCAGCAGGGGGCGCATCATCGCGCGATTCCCAGCCGATTTGCTGGATGCGGCGGCGTGTGCCCGCGGCGTGCGAGAGCACAGCATTGAGTCCACGCACATTCCGGCGCACTGTCTGGACGTGCTGGCCCAGCAGATCGTGGCCATGGCCGGCTGGCAGGCCTGGCCGGTGGCCGAGCTGCTGCGCGTGGTTCGGCGAGCCGATCCCTTCCACAGCCTTTCGCGCCCACAACTGGAGAACGTGCTGGCCATGCTCGATGGGCGCTACGGCGATGAGCGCTTCAGCGATCTGCGGCCGCGCCTGGTGTGGGACGAGGAGGCGGGCGAGGTGCAACCCCGGCCCGGGTCGCTGCGCATGGCCTTGGTGAATGGCGGCACCATTCCAGATCGCGGCTACTTCGCGGTGGAGCTGGAGGGCGAGGGCGCCGAGCCCAATCGCAAGGTGGGCGAGCTGGACGAGGAGTTTGCCTCCGAGCTGTATGTGGGCGGCCGGCCATTTTTTGCCCTGGGCACCAGCGTGTGGGGCGTGCAGGCGGTGGATCGGGACAGGGTGCTGGTTCGCCCGGCACCCGGCGAGATGTTTCAGATTCCCTTCTGGCGTGGCGAGCGACTGGATCGATCGATTGAGTACGGCAGCGGGCGCCTGACCCGCGAGGTGGCGGCGCGCCTGGACCGCGAGCCGGAGGCTGCCACAGTGGCCTGGCTGGAGGCCGCGTGCTGCCTTGCCCCCAGCGCGGCCGCGGCGCTGCTGGGCTACGTGCGCGACCAGGTGGAAGCGACGGGTGAGGTGCCGAGCGACCGCGCCATCGTGGTGGAGACCTTCCAGGACGAGATTGGCGACGGCCGGCTGGTGATTCATTCGTTATTTGGCGGGCGGGTGAATGGCGCCTGGGCCTTTGCCCTGCGGCCCCGGTTGCGAGAGGCGCTGGGCGGCATCGATCCCCTGGTGCTGTACAACGACGACGGCATCATTGTGCGCTTGCCGCCGATGGACCGCCAACCGCCGCTGGAGGTGCTGGAGCAGGTGCGGGCGGACACAGTGGAGGAGTTCCTCATCGGTGAGCTGGCGGATGCCCCCATGCTGGCCCTGCGCTTCCGCGAAGGCGCTCAGCGGGCACTGCTGCTGCCGCGCAAGCAGCCAGGCCGGCGCAACCCACTGTGGCTGCGCCGCCAGAAGGCCGCGGATTTGCTCTCAATTGTCCGGCGCAAGATGGGTTTTCCCGTGCTGCAGGAAGCCGTGCGGGAGTGCCTGCACGACACCTGGGACCTGAATGGCCTGCGCCACGTGCTGCGCGGCATGGAATCGGGCGAGATCGCGCTGACCCGGCGCGAGACCGCCTCGCCATCGCCTTTTGCCGCCTCGCTGGTGTGGGAGTTCGGCCTGGCCTTCGCCGAGCTGGGCGATGCGCCCCGCGGGGAGTGCCGCGCGGCCTACCTGTCCCTGAATCGGGACCTGCTGCGGGAGACGCTGGAGACGGAGGACTTGCGCGGGCTGATCGACCCCGTGGTCCTGGCCGAGGTGGAGGCGGACCTGCTGCGCCAGGCCGAGCAGGCTGGTCATGACGCCGAACTGGCGGCCCTGCGAGGGCGCGCAGGCCGGGCCAGCGGCCGTAAGCGCGTCGAAGCCTTGCAGCTGCTGCTGCACCGCGCGCTGCAGTACCTGCCACCGCTGGCTGAGGTTGAGATTGCTCGGCGGCTGGACCTGGAGGTGGCCTGGACGCGCCGCCAGCTCAATGTGATGGTCGACGCCAGCCAGCTGTGCCGCGGCGAGTACCGGCCGCAGGGACGGCAGCCGGAGTACTGTGTGCCGCGGATTCTGGCACGCCTCCACCGAGACAGCCTGCGCCGCGCCCGTGAGCAAATCGCCCCGGTGGGCCGAGAACAGTTCGCCGCCTTTCTGCCACGCTGGCACGGCCTGGGCACGGATGCCGCCGTGGCGCCGCGCCAGGCCCTGGGCCGCCTGCGCTACCTGCCGCTGCCGCGTGAGAGCTGGCGGGCAGTGCTTCCCGCGCGCCTCGGCCCTGCCTGGGAAGAGCTGGTCGATGGCCTCACCAGCCGCGGGGCCCTGCACTGGCGCGGCGCCGGCCGAGGGCGAGTGGAGCTGGTGGATGCCGGAGCGCCCGCGCGCCACCGGCCCGCTGCTGGGCAAGAAGCGGGAATGGCCGAGGCGCGCACGCTGCTGGCCCACAGGGGTGCCCTCTTCGCCTCGGATGCGGCCCGCCTGCTGGCGCCCACCGGATTGACGCCCGCACAAGCAGCTGCCGCGCTGCGGGCACTGGAGGACGCCGGCGAAGCCGCTAACGACCTCTTCTCCGGCGCTGGTCGCTGGCAACTACTGAACGACGGCGCGCGCTTCGGGCGAGAATCGGCGGCGAAGGTGATGCCTGACGGCCACGAGCGACGCTTCGGGGAAAGTCGACCCAGCGCGCGCGCTGGGGCTCGCCTGAGCAGCGCCTGGTTAGAGAGTGAAGGTGGGCCTGATCGCGCCGGGGCCGCGAACGCCGACCCTGCTGGCGATCAAGCCAGCGACGACGGAGAGCGCCTGGAGTTGTACGCGGAGGCGCTGCTCCAACGCTATGGCGTGGTGGCGCGGGAGGTGTGCAGCGCCGAACGCGGCGGCTGGCCGTGGGCCGAACTGGAGCGCCTGCTCACCAGTTGGGAGTGGCGCGGCCGCGTACTGCGGGGCTACTTCGTGCACGGCCTTTCCGGCCCCCAGTTCGCGTTGAAGGAGGCGCTGGAGCGGCTGCGCCAGGAGGCTGCCCTGCCGTTGAGCCATCGCCCTGCCTCGCCGCCAGGCGCAGTGCAGTCCTCCAACTTACCAGCGTCGACTGTGATTTTGCTGCCCTGGGAGGATCCTGCCAACGCGTGGGCGAAGCTGCTGCCGCACCCGGCGCCGCGCGGCAAGGGCCGCTTCGTGGGCCTGGCGGATGGCGCTCCAGCTCTGCTGATGAGCGGATACGGGCGCGACCTGCTGCCGCTGCCTGCCTGGGACGATGCTCTGGCGCCGGGACTGGCGCGGGCGCTAGCCCGCCTGGCCTTTTCAACGCCCACAGGCCGGGTAGCCGTGGAACGCTGGGCTACCGGATCCGTGCTGGTTTCACCCGTGGCCGCCGCCCTGGGCGGAGCTGGCTTTCGCCGCCGAGGCCTGCGCCTCGCCTTTCAGCCATCGCCCGCGGCGCTGCTTGCCCCCGCGGTGTGACCAGCTCCTGGTAGCGCAACACACACTCGCGCGGATAGTGCCTGACACGTGGCGCGTCCTGCATTGTGCGAAATCGCGCAATGCGTCCGGCAGCAGGCAGCGGGCCGCTACCCTTTTAAGGAAACTGAAGCCATGGAAGGCGATGGAAAACGATGCAGGGCGCCCCACCTTGTTCCGCTGAGCTCGCGCCGAGGGGCAACAGCGCGGCGAAGCGGGGCCGAGCTCCAGCCCTGAGCGGGCATGATCCCGAGCGTTCACTGCCGGAGAGACGGTAGTGGGCGGGTTCACGCCGGCACGCCAATCGCGAACAACTGGGGCGGCAGTGTGGCGCCACGAGCGACTGATGGTGCTGCTGCTCGCGGGGCTGACCAGCTTTCTGCTCTTCTGGCGGCTGGCCGAGCCACCCAAGTACATCTACGACGAGGTGTACCACGCCTTCACCGCCAACCTGATGACGCAGAACGACCCGCGCGTGTATCAATGGTGGAATTCCGCGCAGCCCAACGCCATTCCCGGCGTGGAGTATGAATGGACGCACCCCCCGCTGGCCAAGCTGATCATTGCTGGCGGCATCAAGCTGTGGGGCAACAACTCCTGGGGCTGGCGCTTCTTCAGCGCGCTGTGGGGCGTGTTCTCCGTGGTCCTCATCTACACGCTGGCACGACAGTTGTTTCGCGACCGGTCCATTGCGCTGCTGTCAGCTCTCTTCCTGCTGACGGATGGGCTCATGTTCTCCGAGGCGCGCATCGGCACCAACGACATCTTCCAGCTGGGCTTCCTGCTCGCCGCGTATAACGCCTTCGTGCTGTATCTGCGCCGGCCGGCGCGCAGTGGCCTGAGCTGGCTGGCCTTAACCGGCTTCCTGCTGGGCCTGGCCTTTGCGAGTAAATGGCCGGCGGTATTCAGCATTGGGCTGCTGGCCAGCATCGCCGTTGTCCGAGGGTTGTGGCCACATCGCGATCCCGCGCTGGTGGCGAAGCTCCCCGCGGCGGCGCTGGCTTCGCCAGACGCGGACGGACCACCGGACACCAGGCGTGCCCGTGCGGAGCCGGCACACACGCCCACGGCGAACGGTCCGGGCGGCGCGGTTGATGGACTGGAATGGGCTGAAGATGGCATCAGCGTCATGCCCGGGGTGCGCGCGCCAGGGATGAGCTTCGCGCCCTGGGACGTGCCAGCTCGGCTGTGGTACCTGGCAGCCTCGCTGTGCAGCCTGGTGCTGCTGCCCATTGGGCTGTACGTCCTCTCGTACCTGCAGATGTACCTGCAGCCACACCACATTCCACTGGACTATGCCCAGATCGGCCCGTTCCACATTGGCCCTCTCAGGCTGGGCCCTGCCACGCTCGCGTCCTCCAACTGGTGGAACATGTTCGTGGGCGAGCAGTGGCAGATGTGGCATTACCACACCACGCTGAAAGACCACCACCCCTACTACTCTGCGTGGTGGCAGTGGCTGCTGGACATTCGGCCGGTCTTCTACTACGTGCATCGCGCCGGGGACACGGTGGCCAACACCTACGCCCTGGGCAATCCCCTGCTGTACTGGGTGTTTCCGCTGGGCATTGTGGCGGGCGTCATCCTCATGTGGCGGCGGCGGCAACCATGGCTGGCGCTGGTGCTCGCCGCGCTGGCAGTGAACTGGCTCCCCTGGACCCACTCACCCCGCGGCCTGTTTTTCTATCACTTTCTGCCCAGCGTGCCCTTCCTCGTGCTGCTCATGGCCTATGGCATCGTCGCGCTTTATCGCCGTCCGGAGACCCTCTGGCGCTGCCTCGCCATCGCCTATAGCGCGGCGGTCTTCCTGGGCTTCGCCTTCTTCTACACGCAACTCTCGGCCTGGCCGGTGCCCAACTGGTGGGCCGACCTGCACTACTGGCTCCCAAGCTGGCAGTAGACTCACCCGGGAACGCGCCGCGGGCGGCAAGCGCTGAGGCGGCGGTGAATTTGCTCAGCGCACCCGATGCCTGCGCGCGGAGCTCCTGGAAACCGGAGCGGTGAAGCCACCATCGAACGCGAGCGCCTCTCGCGGACTGATGCCCGGCACGTCTACGAAGGAACGTCTACGTCTCCCCCTCGTACGTGGTTGGTCGTGACCCACGGCACCGCGGCGTGCATCGTGAACAGGACATCCGCCTCCTGGTGGTGTGCATCTCTCCTGTTGCGCAGCGCAATCCAGAACGACGTGTCTACAAAGATCACCTGTAGACGATGTCATCGACTGAGGCTGGTGCGAAGTCGTCCACGCCGGAAATGCGCCGCAGAGGATCAGCGGAGAGGGGTGGCACCGGATGTAGACTTTCCCCGACGAAGCGGCGGATCAACGCCGCCTTGGAGGTTGATTCAGTGGCGGCAAGCCGTTCCAGTTAGCCATCGATATCTTCGTCGATCATGATCTGCAGACGCTTCACTGGTGGAGTCTACATAAGGGCAAATGACGTTGGTGTAACCCCGGTAGGTGCGGCGACTACGACAGTGGCGACGGCGATCCTTCCAGGTAGGCGTTGAGCCGGGGGTACACGCGCCGGGCTGTGCTCTCGTAAATTCTGCGCTTGTCGGCCTCGGTGATGCCTGGTACGGCCTCGACGTAGGACTTGGTGTCGTCGTAGAAGCGGCCGGTGCGCTTGTTAACGCCGCGTACGGCGCCGATCATCTCGGACGCGAACAGCACGTTGTCCGGCCCAACGGTCTCGACCAGCAGGTTGATGCCCGGCTGGTAGTAGACGCAGGTGTCGAAGAAGACGTTGCGGAGCAGGTCCTCGGGCGGCGCCCAGCCCTGGTCTTGGGCGATGCCCTGATAACGGCCCCAGTGGTAGGGGACTGCCCCGCCACCGTGCGGGATGACGAAGCGCAACGTTGGGAAGCGCTGGAACAGCTTGGAGTTGAGGAACTGCATGAACGCCGACGTATCGCCATTGATGTAGTGCGCGCCGGTGTGGTGGAAGTTGGGATTGCACGAGGCGGCCACGTGGACCATAGCCGGCACGTCCAGCTCCACCAGCTTTTCGTACAGTGGAAACCACCACTCGTCCGTCAGTGGCGGGTCGGTCCAGTAGCCGCCGGACGGGTCCGGGTTGAGATTGCAGCCGACGAAGCCGAAGTCGCGCACGCAGCGCTCCAGTTCGCCAACGCAGCTGGCCGGCGGGACACCGGGCGACTGCGGCAGCATGCACACGCCGATGAAGTTCTTGGGGTAGAGCGAGCACACGCGCTGGATCAGCTCGTTGCATGTCTGACTCCAGTACAGGCTGATCTTGGCGTCGCCGAAGTGATGGCCCATGGCCGCGGCGGTGGGCGAGAAGAGCGTCACGTCGGTCCCGCGCTCCCGTTGGAGCCTGAGCTGGCCACTCTCCAGCGACTCGCGAATCTCATCGTCGCTGATCTTGACTGAACCCTTGCGCGGGGCGTTCAGCTGGGTGACCTGCGAGGCGCGGTACACGCCCAGGCCGGGCGGCGAGGTGGTGTAGTGACCGTGGACATCGATGACCATGCTCGTCCCTACCATAGCTGATCGGCCTTCTCCTCTCTGCCCGTCGAACATCCCCACCGGCCGGGTTATTACCGTTCAGCGGTCCGGGCCAACATATCATCAAGTGAAAACGACACAGGAGTGTAGAGATGGCAGTTGCGGACGCGAGCCAGGTCGAAGTCGACAAGGACGTTGCCTTTGGGCGTGGGGGCAGCCGCGAGCTGCTGTGCGACGTGTACCGCCCGCCGGCCGGCGTGACCAACAAGCGAACCGCGGTGCTGCACCTGCACGGCGGCGGCTTCCGCGTGGGCACCAAGGCCGGTGTGCGGTTGGCGACGCCGCTGGCATCGCGCGGCTACACCTGTGTGTCATCGCAATACCGGCTGATAGACGCGGCCAAGTGGCCGGCCCAGATACAGGATGTGAAGGCTGCCATCCGTTGGATGCGCTCCAATGCTGGCCAGCTCGGCTTCGACGGCGGCAAGGTGGTGATTCTGGGCTACTCAGCCGGCGCCAACCTGGCGCTGGTAGCGGCGGGCAGCGCCAATCAGCCGGACTTCGAGGGTGATGGCGGCAACGCTGGCGCGGGTACGGACGTCGCGGCCTGCGTCGCCTTCTATCCGGCCGCGGACGCGCGTCCCAACCATCCGCTCCTGGGCGACAATCCTACTGAGGCCGCGGCCCGTGGACTTGGCCCGATCAATTACGCCAGGGCCAGCTATCCGCCGGTGATGCTGCTGCACGGCACAGCGGACCAGACGCTGGCAGTGGAAA
This sequence comes from Chloroflexota bacterium, assembly GCA_050695655.1. GTDB lineage: Bacteria > Chloroflexota > JAJPGV01 > JAJPGV01 > JAJPGV01 > DATKQD01. The sequence goes on from JBOGTU010000184.1 coordinate 44,760, forward strand.
ACAGCGTGAAGCTGTACCAGGCCTTCCGTGAGGCCGGCGCGGCGGTGGAGCTGCACCTGGTGGAGGGCGTGACCCACATCTTTGACGCGCACGCCCAGTTCGCTGAAGCGGCGGCCGAATGGATCGACCTGTTCTTAGATCGCCACGTGGCCAACCCACGCGCGATTCCGTCGACGGAACCCGGGGCGCCCCGCTGACGCCCATCGCTCGGGCACGGGCGGTCACATCAACGGAGTAGCGGAGCAGACTGGCGACGCCTGAAGCAGGCTTCAGCTGGGCCGCTTCTGGCCGCCGGCCTCGGGTCCGCTGGCTCTCCAGGAGCTGATTCGCCGGGGGCGCAGCACAATCAGCGGCCGGGCTTCCAGGGCCATGGTGCGGTACTGCTGATACTTGATCCGCAACGCCACCAGGGCCATGGCCCTGGTGGCAGCATCGTCCTCAAGGCGGGCCTCACCAATCAGGCGCAACCAGGCCAGCCGAGTCCAGTCCTCCTCGTAATGGTCCACGGTCAGGCTGGCGACAGGCCGCGCGAGGATATGGCGCACGCGTGCCAGCTGATTCGGAGGCACACGCTTGGGCTTCTCATCCAGGGGTGAGTAGATGCTCCCCTGCACCCAGCAGAAGCAGATTGGCAGCGTATGCGGCTCGCCAGCCGCGTTGACTGTGGAAAAGCAGCCCACGCGAGCACTCTCCAGGAGGTCGCGCTGCCAGGCGAGCAGGGGCGGCGCCGTGTTCATTCCTGGCCCCGGGGTCGCCGAGTCAGCGAAAGAGCCAGCCGGCGAGCAGAGCCACCAAGAAGACGCGCCCTGTGTTCATCAGCAGTCCGATATGTTTTCGCTGGTCGCGTAACGGTTGGCCTCATGGTGGGCACTGGCGCAGAGGCGCCGACTCCTAAGTCTTGCGTTGCCTGCCCAGCGGATTGGGGCCCTCGCGCTTTGGCCATTCTGAGTTCAAAAGAGCCCGTTGTGAGCGCCCGGGGAATCGAACCCCGAACCGGCTGATTAAGAGTCGCTGGAAACACTGCACGGACGGGCAGGGAGTGAGCTCAAATATGCGCTCGCAGATGCCCAAAAATGCCCTGAAATTCCCCCACGTTGATGTCAGGGTTGATGTACAGATTCCTGCGTCTGCTTAGCAATTTCCTCACGCTCTACTTTGCGCCAGCGGGCGTTCCGGCTGGCAAAGTCGATCAATTCGTCAGCCTGGCTGCGCAGGCCAACATCGGCTAGGCGGCGGACCTGCCTTAGCCAGCTCACACGTTCCTGATCGTTTGGATTTTGGAAGGCCCAGCGTTCGAGTGCGCGCTGGATTTCGGCAGTCGCCTGCTTCTCACCGGTTGCGTCTCTTTCTGAGCGTGCGATATAGAAGCTAGCCCACCCGTGAAACAGCATCGCGCGGTCGTCCAGAAACGCGACCCGCGCGAGCTGCTCTTCGGCTTCACGATAGCGTTCGATGTCGTCGCCTCGCTGCTGTGCAAGGTGATGCAGCAGTTGTCCTAGCCTGTTTGTGGCTTCCAGATTGTTGGGGTCGAGCCGGAGGGCCTCCTCAAACAAAGCAACAGCGAGCTCTTGGTGATTCGCTCCTTCCGCGACCGCAGCCGAGTGCGCGAGTTCCACTGAAGCCTTCTCAGGCCCCCCGTTACGCTGCGCGTTGACCAACCTCGCGGCTGCGGCCCACAGGACGCAAGCGAGCGCAATCTCACCGCGGTTGCTCAGGTACTTGGCGATTCCTTTAAGAGCACCTATCGGACTGGGCTGCTGATCTGGGTCCTGGCGCACCGAGTCGCGAGCGATCTTCGAGTCGATGTCGGCGGTTGTGCTAACTGGCGAAAACTCAGGGTGGCCGACTAGGGAGGCAACCGCTTGGCCAATGAGCCAATTCATCGAGACGCCCTGCCCGCGCGCCATGGAATCCAGCTCCTCGTACAAGCGCTCAGGTAGGCGGACCGAGAAATTCCGCCTGCCTGACAGGTCCTCTCCAACGTTCGCTCGCGCGTTTCCGTCCGCCATCTAAGAGAACGATACCACATGGCATAGTGATACCATCCGATAGTCATAGGGCCATGGATGTATAATGGGCTGGTCAGTAGTGGCCCACCCGGCGAATGAATTTATGAAGGGCCGAGGAGTTATCGTTATGGGAACCACCATTCTCTTCGTGGGCGGAGATAGCCGCCAGCAGAAAATCATCCACTCTTTGGTCCGAGGCAAGGATTACCCGGCCTCGGTCACGCTGCTGACTGTGGTCCCTTGCTGGAACAGCAATTGGGACAAGGATCTCGCCCACGTGAGGCGCAAGCTCGCACACGTTGACGTGATCCTGCTTACGACCGACGTGCACACAAGGCTCGGCCAAGAGGTCCGACGACTAGCTCGAGCGGCCGGCGTCCGATGGTTGTCCGTTCGAGCTCGGGGGAGAGGGGCCATCGTGCGTAACATCCTGGTGGCGGCCGAGTCTCCGTCGCCATCCCCACTTCAGGTCTCCCGAACCCTCGCCGCTTGACAGGCTCGGTACGCCATAGTACTATCTGAACAGAAGTACCGAATGGTACTAACAAGAACCAATGGAGACTAAAAATGCCTGAGTTCCTAACCCTGCAGGGAAAGCAGATCCCGTACGAGCGTGGTGCGGTGGCTGTCGCGGACTGCGTACTCGATCCTAAAAACCCCAGAATCCAATACTTGGTCGGCCAGAAAGCCGGCATGGTATCGGAGGCCGAGCTCGATGAGTTGCTGTGGGAAAAAGATGCCGTTAAGGCGCTTGGCCAGTCCGTCTTTCAGAACGGTGGAGTCTACGACCCGATCATTGTGCAGAAGCACGAAGGCAAATATCTAGTTCGGGAAGGAAATTCGCGAACAGTGGCCTCGCGTCACGTGTTACAACAGCATCCCAACGACCGTCACTTCCTGACCATGCCGGCCATGATCTTCGACGTCGATCTGACCGACGAGGACCTGGCAGTCCTGCTTGCCGATATGCATGTTGCCGGCAAGATCCGCTGGGATGCCTACGAGCAGGCGAAGCACGTATCCGATCTCTACAACGTCTATGGAAAGCCGATGGACTGGCTCAGTAATCACTTGAGGTTGAGCAAGTCCAAGATCGTCGAACTTCTATCTGCGTATCGCGCAACCACCGAGTTCTTGGACAGTCACCCCGCGCCGGGAAATGTGCGAAAGTTCTCGTTCTTCCAGGAGTTGATGAAGAAGAAGGAGCTGCGTGACACGTTCAATCAGGAGCCAGCATTCAAGCAGCGATTCCACAAATGGCTTGTTGACGACAGGGTTACCGACTCCAAGCAAGTGCGAGATCTGCCACTAATACTGGCTAATCCCGACGCCGAGAAAGCTCTCGATGGAAAGGGATTTCCCGAGGCGCAGCGGGTCCTCATTGCAAATGATCCCGCCCTGGAGAGCGATCTCTTTAGGGCAGTGAAGGATGCCACACAAAAATTGCAAGCGACCCCGGCAACGGACATCCAAGACCTAAAAGGAGGCAATGCGCAGAAGATCATCATGCTTCGCAATCTTCACAGAGCGATCGAGGATCTCGCGACGCTGGCTCAAGTTAAATTATGAGCCAGCGCTTTTCTTGGAAGCCGAAGCCACTCAAGTTGTTGCTGCGGCGCAGCGCAAACGGTGCGGTACGTAACCGGCCACCGGCCGCCCCTCGGACGTCAAGAATTTCTGCGGATACCAGACTGTTCGTTTGGCAGCGAGATGGCGGTCGGTGCGCTCACTGTGGCGCGACGTCAAACTTACAGTTCGATCACATCATCCCCTATTCCTGGGGGGGAGCCGACACAGCAGAGAATGTCGAGTTGCTCTGTCGTCCGTGCAATCTCAGCAAAGGGGCGAACCTCTCCGCGCCGACTCGTCCTTCCTAACAGAGGCGGCTTTGTTGGGCGCGCGTAACGAAGTCGGCCCTCGCAGGCAGCCCGTCAGTGGGCAAATCAGGGAGTAGATTCGGCTGGATCTCCGAAGGCAGCTGGAGGGAACAGACCATCGGTTCCGCGGCGGCAAACCCAGAGGAGGTTCCGTCCGTGGATCAAACGCTCGAGCCGCTCGAGGAGCGTAACCACTGAGTCCACGATCTCGTCCAGCTCCTCGATCGGGAAGTCGAACGGCGTGCGACCCTGCTCGATTAGGGGGTTCTTAGGGAGCATAGGGGATCCGTGAATGACCATGTTCCTGAGCAGCTGGGCCTTGGCGAGTAAAGAGCTTCAGCTCCGGGCAGTTCGTCTCCTGCAGAGGTGGATGACTGAGTCCGAGAATGATCTTTGGGTACTGCAGCAACTTCTCCCGTAAAGAGACAAACCCCCTGTTTCGGTCAGGGTTCCAGTCGGTCAATAGATTGATCGTCGGCTGATCGAGGTTATCGAGATTCTCCGCGGCGTAGTCGCAGCCGACCCCGTTGATGTACGCTTCCAGGCAGTTAAACGCCGCCACTACGGTGGCGCGATGTAGCGCATCCGCGGTCTTGCTCACGGCCAGGGAATCAAGATCGACGTGTCGTTCCACGTCAAAAGACTTGGCCTGGTTGTATAGCGCACACATATCTTCGAAGCGAGTGGTCTCAAGCAAGTAGAAGCCTCCTGGGGGCCCTTGAGTGCCAATGTTGAGCGCGAGCCAAGCGTGTGGGGGCAATTGGCCAATCGCCGGGGAAAAGTACTCGTAATGCGCAAACAGCTTTCGGATAACGGCGACCGTTATGCGGAAGTTGGCGTAGGGTCCGACGGTTCCCTCCGCCTGTTCGAGAAGCCCAACATATACATCGGCTGGGGCTTTGGCACCACTGCGGCGCCGTAAGCGACGCAGTTCATGTTCCAGCTCGCGAAGGTCGGCTCGGGCTTGATCGCGCGGCACTTTCTGGATGACGCTAAGTTGCGCATCCAAGTCCGCCTTGGCGGCAGCGGACATCTGCCCTCCAAGAACACACAACGCGTATAGCTCACGGCCCACTCGATTGCCGCGGGTGCGTAAGTCCATGCCGGTGGTAAACGATAGCGACGATTCGAGCATCCAGGCGTCGCTGTCTTGGACGCTCCCCTCGGCATTCGGGCACCGCGATTTATCGCGGTGTCACGAATGCGTATCCTGCTCTCCCTACTCCGCGCCCACAGGCGACCAAGCGGTGGTCGACGCCAGCCGCGCTGCCGCTTCTGGGGACGTGGTGAGCGCGACCGCGAAGGGAACCAGGGAGGGCCGTGTCGGGTGGCCCGCAGCGGTGGCGCTGGGGTGGTCTGGGAGGGCGGACCGGCTGGCCGCGAGGGTGGTGGACGTGAGTGGGCTCAGCGGCGAGCTGGGCCGCAGGTAGTTGGGTGCCGCGAAGGCGGCGGTCCGCCGCAGGCGGACTCAGGAGGCGGGTGTTGTGGTTGGGCTAACGCCAGATAGCAGGAGGCCCCTAGCGATAAGCCAGGGGCCTCCTGTGAGGGCCGGACTACCGATCGTCGTCGAGCTCGGGCAGGTGCCGGCGAACGAAGCGCAGCTCGTCGCCGGGCTGGGTGGGTGGTCCCGGCGGCCGGACGCCTCGCTCATTGGGCGCGGGCGGGTCGGTGCCTTGCTCCGGTCCGAGGGCCTTGACTTGGGCCGCCCGTTCAGGCTGCGACCACTCGAAGCGGCGCGCCCGGATGGGCCGCAAATTCGAGACGATGATGATCGCCTCATCAATGCCAATACGGCGTACCTCGTCGGCGGTTAGTAGCCGGCGCTGGACGTGCTGCTCTGCGTAGGTGTAGGCGTTCGTCGTCCAACTCTCTGGGGTCCGCGTCTGGAC
>JBOGTU010000185.1:0-8705 GCA_050695655.1 Chloroflexota bacterium
GCATCGAGCAGCAACGGCAGCGCCAGCGCGCCGCCGGTGATGCCTCCGGCTACGCGCAGAAAGCCGCGGCGCGTGAGCTCGCGCGCCGGCCGGCTCTCGATCGAATCACTGGAATTCATGCCTACTCCCTCACAATCGTCCCCGCCAATACTGGCGAGTCAACGAAAGGACTCTAGGCCCCGGCCCCTGGCCTGTCAAGGCAGATGGGCCCTCCCAACGCGTGGCCGGTGCGCTCGTGAGCCACTTCGGGCGACCTTGTGGGGCATCGCTGGGCTTTCGGCTGTCCTTGTGCAGACTGCACAGTTTGCCGGCGATAGGTTCGTTTACTTTGACTCTGGCCGGCCGGCGGGTGGGCACCTAGCATGGAGACGAGCACCGACGCCGCCCGCCTGGAGAGCTGATGGACGCCGGTGCCCGCGACACCATGCAGGAGGCAGTCTACTATGCTCTTTCCCTCTTCGACTAACCCGGAGGCGGACGTCGCACCCGGCAACCTCAATCGACGCCAGTTCCTAAGGCTGGCAGGCGGCATGGCAGCCCTCACAGCGCTTAGCGGCGTGCTCGCGGCCTGCGGCGCTGGCGCTGCCGGTTCCTCGTCGAGCGGCGCGGCTGCCCCGGCATCGGCAGCCGTGGCCGGGGCGGCATCGCCCGCCGCCTCGGGCGGCGCGGGCAGCGGCATCAAGGTGGGCGTCCTGAACTCGCTCAGCGGAACCATGGCCATCAGCGAGGTGGCTGTCAAGAATGCCTCGCTCATGGCCATCGGCGAACTCAACAAGGCCGGCGGTGTCATGGGCCAGCAGCTCATCCCCGTGGTGCAGGATGGCGCGTCGGACTGGCCAACCTTCGCCGAGAAGACGAAACTGCTGCTTCAGAACGACAAGGTGGCGGCCATCTTCGGCTGCTGGACGTCGGCCAGCCGGAAGGCTGTGCTGCCTGTGGTGGAGCAGCTCAACGGCCTGCTGTACTACCCCGTGCAGTACGAGGGGCTGGAGCAATCCAAAAACATCTTCTACATCGCCGCGCCGCCCAACCAGCAGATCATTCCGGCCGTGACCTATCTGCTGCAGAAGGGCCTCAAGAGCATGTACCTGCTGGGGTCGGACTACGTGTTCCCGCGCACCGCCAACAAGGTCATCAAGGCTCAGCTCAAAGCTGAGGGTGGCACCATGGTGGCCGAGGATTACACGCCGCTGGGCAACACCGACTACAGCGCCGTGGTGAGCAAGATCCGGGCGAGCAATCCACAAGTAGTGTTCAACACACTCAATGGCGACAGCAACGTGGCCTTTTTCAAGCAGATGAAGGCCGCTGGCTTCACCGCCGCCAACATGCCCGTGATGTCGGTCAGCGTGGCAGAAGTGGAGGTGGCAGGCATTGGCACCGACAACTTCACCAGCCAGCTCACCGCCTGGAACTACTTCCAGTCACTGCCAGGCAGTGTGAATCAGCAGTTCGTGGCCAATTACAAAAGCGCCTACGGCGCAAACCAGGTGACCGACGATCCCATCGAGCACGCCTATGCCGCGGTGCACCTGTGGGCCAAAACTGTGGAGAAGGCCGGATCCACGGCGGTGGACAAGGTGCGTGCCGCCGCCAACGACATCTCAGTGGAAGCGCCGCAGGGAACCATCACCATTGATGGCCCCACGCAGCACATCTTCCAGAAGGCCATGATCGGCCAGGCCACCGCGGATGGGCAATTCAAGGTCGTATGGGACTCCGGCGACAAGCCCATTGCCCCGGATCCTTTCCTCAAGAGCTACTCGTGGGGCGCCTCGGTCACCGGGAGCTAGGGGCGATGCGGAAGGTGATGGCGCGATCTTGATCAGTCTCATCCTGTCCGGCGTATTCAACGGTTTGAGCGTCGCCTCGATACTGCTGCTCATCTCGATCGGGCTCGCCATCACCTTTGGCTTGATGGACGTGATCAACATGGCGCACGGCCAGTTCATCATGATCGGGGCCTACGTCGCCTATGTGTGCGGCAACGTAGCGGCCACACTGTTCGGCTCTCACGGCGCAGGCAACGCCTTTTTGGTGGCGTTGCCCGCCTCCTTTTTCGTTTCCGCGGCAATCGGCTGGCTGCTGGAGCGTGGCCTGATCCGCTTCCTCTACAAGCGCCCGCTGGATACGCTGCTGGCCACGTGGGGCGTTGGGCTCATCTTCCAACAGGCCGCCAAGAACATTTTCGGTGCACCCAATGTCAACGTGCGGGTGCCTACCTGGCTGGGCGGCACCTTGCAGCTGGGCACCCTGCTGTCGCTGTCCTACGCGCGGCTGTTCATCCTGGGGCTGGCGATCGTGGCCTTGCTGGGCGTGTACGCCCACCTGTTCCGCACCAGCCGGGGGCGGCTGGTACGCGCGGTCATGCAGGATCGGTCGATGGCGGACTGCCTCGGCGTGCGCACGGAACGCGTGGATGCCTTCACCTTTGCCCTCGGCACCGGTTTGGCCGGGCTGGCCGGCGCGGCGCTCTGCCTGCTGGGGCCTGTGGGGCCCTTCATCGGGATCGACTACATCGTGCAGGCGTTCATGGTCGTGGTGCTGGGCGGCGTGGGTCAGCTCATTGGCACCGTGGGCGCGGCCACCGCCATCGGCGGGCTGAGCTCAGTGTTCAACCTGGTGTACTCCGTGAGCATCGGTGAGGTGATCGTCTTCGCGGCGGTCATCGCCTTCCTCCAGTGGCGGCCCGCGGGCTTCGTCCGCGGCCGGGCGCGCACGTGATGGCCTCGGTGGCCAGCCGGGGGCGACTGGGCGCGGCCAGCCGCTATGTGGCCATTGCTGTGCTGCTGGTGGTCATGCTCACGGTGGTGCCGGGCGTGTTGGACAGCTTCCGGCTGAACCTGCTGGGAAAGTACCTGTGCTACGCGCTCGTGGCGCTGGGGCTGGACCTGGCCTGGGGATACGCCGGGCTGCTGAGCCTGGGCCAGAGCGTGTTCTTCGGCCTGGGCGCGTACGCCTTCGGCATGTACCTGAAGCTGGAATCGGCGCACGGCAAGCTGCCCGACTTCATGGGCTGGAGCGGCCTGGCGACCTTGCCCGGCTACTGGCGGCCCTTCGCCGATCCACTGTTCGCGTTCCTCGTCGCCATGGCCCTGCCCGCGGCGTTTGCCGCGGCCTTCGCCTACCTGCTCAGCCGCAGCCGCGTGGGTGGCGTGTACTTCGCCATCATCACCCAGGCGCTGGCCTTCATCGCCACCACGCTCTTTGTGGGCCAGCAGCCGTTCACCGGCGGCACGAACGGCCTTACCGACTTCGCCACCATTTTCAGCCAGCCCCTCAAAGATCCCAGCGTGCAGGTGGGGTTGTACCGGGCCACGGTTATCGCGCTGGCCATCTGCTGCGTGCTCGGGGTGTGGCTCGCGCGGTCCCGTTTCGGCCGGCTGCTGGTGGCCATGCGGGACGACGAGCAGCGGCTGCGCTTCAGCGGCTACAACCCGGCCCTTCTCAAGGCCGCCGTGTTCGGTGTGGCTGGCGGCATGGCGGGGCTGGCCGGCGCGCTGTACGTGCCCCAGGTGGGGATCGTCAACCCGGATGCGTTGGGCATCATCCTCGGCATCGACATGGTGGTGTGGGTGGCGGTCGGCGGGCGCGGCACGCTCTGGGGCGCCGTACTCGGGGCGCTGGTGGTGAACGGCGCGCAGAGTGCCATCAGCGAGCAGTTTCCGGACATCTGGCAGTACGGCATTGGGCTGCTGTTCGTGCTCGCCGTCATCTACCCTGGTGGACTCGCCGGGGCCCTCCAGGCCCTCCAGGTCAAAGCGCGGCGCCACACGCTGGCTGTGGCGCCTCCATCCAACCTGTCCGAGGTGGAACCTCGATCGGTAGAGGTGGCACAGGCATGAGCGCGCCTCTGCTCGAAGTTCGGCGGGTCAGCATCGCCTTCGAGCTCATCCAGGTGCTGGATGAGCTGAGCCTCAGCCTGCAGCCACACGAGCTGCGCTTCCTCATCGGCCCCAACGGCGCGGGCAAAACCACGTTGCTTGACGTCATCTCGGGCAAAACTCGGCCGCGCTCAGGCCACGTGATCTTCGATGGGCACGATGCCCTGCGCACGCCAACACACCGCCTGGCGCACCTCGGCATGGCGCGCAAGTTCCAGACACCCGCGGTGTTCACCGGCCTGACCGTGCTCCACAACCTGGAGACGGCAGGCAGCTATCGCGATCGTGGCATGGACCTCCTCCTGCCGGCCAAAGCGCGCATTCGCGAGAAGGTGGACGACGTCATCCACGTCATCGGCCTCACTGGGCAGGCCGGCACACAGGCTGGCGCGCTCTCGCATGGCCAGCAGCAGTGGTTGGAAATTGGCATGCTGCTGATGCTCAGCCCCAAGCTGCTGCTGCTGGATGAACCCGTGGCCGGCCTCACGCGCGCGGAGCGCGACCGCACCAGCGAGCTGCTGCACAACATCCGCGGCGCGGCCATCCTCATCGTGGAGCACGACATGGCTTTTGTCCGCCAGTTCGACGCTACCGTGACCGTGCTGCACCAGGGGCGGGTGCTCGTGGAGGGGCCCATGGCCACGGTGCAACGGGATGAGCGCGTGATCGAGGTCTACCTCGGTCGGGCGCCGGAAACGGACGCCGCATGAGTGCGCTGCTCACGCTGGACGCGATCACCGTGGGCTACGGCCAGGGCACCGTCCTGAGCGACGTGAGCCTGGAGGTTCCAGCGGGCGGTGCATTGTGCCTGCTGGGCCGCAACGGCGTGGGTAAGACCACCCTCATGAAGACGGTCATCGGCTTGCTGAAGCCGAGTTCCGGGCGAATTGTGCTCGGCTCGCGCGAGGTGACTGGCCTGGCGCCCAACCAGCGGGCGCGGCTGGGGATGGGTTACGTGCCCCAGGGGCGGCACATGTTCCCTCAGCTCACCGTGCGCGAGAACCTGCTGGTGGGTCTGGAGGCCGCGGCGCTGCCTGGCGCCAGCCTGCTGGACCCCATCTACGAGCTGTTTCCCGTGCTGCGCGAGATGGGCCATCGCATCGCCGGCACCCTCTCAGGCGGACAGCAGCAGCAGCTGGCCATTGGCCGCGCCCTGGCCGCTCGCCCCAAATTGCTGCTCTTGGACGAGCCCACGGAGGGCATTCAGCCCTCGATCGTCATTGAGATTCGCGCCACGCTGCGGCGCATCCGCGAGGAAACGGGCGTGGCCATGCTGCTGGCGGAGCAGTTTCTCGACTTCGCGGCCGGCCTGGCCGATACTTACGTGGTGCTGGATGGTGGCGTGGTGGCCCTGGCCAGCAGCGCGGCGGCCTTGGACCGCCCGGCGGTGACGGAGCTGTTGGCGGTGTGATGGCATGAACCTGACGCCCCGCGAGCAGGAGAAGCTGCTGCTGTTCACCGCGGGCGAGCTCGCCCGCAAGCGGCGTGCGCGCGGCTTGAAGCTCAACCACCCCGAGGCCGTAGCCCTCATCGCCTCCGAGCTGCTGGAAGGCGCGCGCGATGGCCGCGGCGTGGCCGACCTGATGAGCTACGGTAAGACCATCCTCAGCCGGACCGATGTGATGGAGGGCGTGCCGGAGATGATTCCCGATGTTCAAATCGAGGCCACCTTCCCCGATGGCACCAAGCTGGTGACGGTGCACCAGCCCATTCCATGATTCCGGGTGAAGTGCTGCCCGCCCATGGCAGGCTGACGCTCAATGCTGGCCGCGAACGGCGCACCCTGGACGTGCGCAGCCGGGGCGACAGGCCCATTCAGGTCGGCTCGCACTGCCACTTCTTCGAGGTGAACCGCGCCCTGCACTTTGACCGCGCCGCCGCGTACGGCTTTCGGCTCGACATCCCGGCCGGCACGTCCGTTCGCTTCGAGCCCGGGGAGGAGCGGCCGGTGGATATCGTTGCACTAGCCGGGCGGCGCACTGTGCGCGGCGGCAACCGCCTGGTGGAAGGGCCGCTGGACGATCCCGCGATTCACGATCGCGCGCTGGCCCGCGCCCAAGATTTTGCCGGCTGAAATGGGGCGCGCGGAATACGCCGCGCACTTTGGCCCCACCACCGGCGACCGCGTCCGCCTGGCGGATACGGACCTGTTCGTCCGCGTTGAGGCGGATCACGCGGTGTATGGCGACGAGGCCACCTTTGGCGGGGGCAAAGTCATCCGCGACGGCATGGGCCAGGGCGCCAGTCGCGCGGCGCCAGACCTGGTGATCACGAGCGCGCTGATCGTGGACTACTGGGGCATAGTCAAAGCCGACGTCGGCATCAGCAGCGGGCGCATATCCGCCATCGGCAAAGCCGGCAACGGCGACATCATGGCTGGCGTTTCGCCTGGGTTGGAGATCGGCGCCGGCACCGAGGTCATAGCCGGTGAGGGCCTCATTCTGACGGCAGGCGGCGTGGACAGCCACATTCACTTCATCTCGCCTCAGCAGATATCGGAGGCTATCTCCTCCGGGGTCACCACCATGATCGGTGGGGGAACTGGCCCCGCCACCGGGACCAACGCCACCACCTGCACCCCTGGCGTGTGGAACCTGGCGCGCATGCTGCAAGCCGCGGACGCCTATCCCGTGAACCTCGGCTTTCTGGGCAAAGGCAACTCCTCGACGCCAGAGCCCCTGCGCGACCAGATCGCGGCTGGCGCCATGGGCCTCAAACTGCACGAGGACTGGGGCTCCACGCCCGCGGCCATCGACACGTGCCTGAGCGTGGCCGAGGAGATGGACGTGCAGGTGGCCATCCACACCGACACCCTCAACGAAACCGGCTTTGTGGACGATACGATCGCGGCCATCGCCGGCCGCACCATTCACACCTATCACACCGAGGGTGCTGGCGGGGGACACGCCCCGGACATCCTCAAAGTGGCCGGCTTACCGAACGTGCTGCCGTCGTCCACCAACCCCACGCGGCCCTACACCGTTAACACCCTGCAGGAACACCTGGACATGCTCATGGTGTGCCACCACCTCTCCCCGGACATCCCAGAGGACCTTGCCTTCGCCGAATCACGCATTCGGCCGCAGACCATCGCCGCGGAGGACATCCTGCACGACCTGGGCGCCATCAGCATGATGAGCTCGGATTCGCAGGCCATGGGCCGGGTGGGCGAGGTCATCCTGCGCACCTGGCAAACGGCCCACAAGATGAAAGTGCAGCGCGGCCCCCTGGCGGGCGACGACACCGCCGCGGACAACTTCCGCGTGCGGCGCTACGTGGCCAAGTACACCATCAACCCCGCCATCGCGCATGGCGTGGCGCACCTGGTGGGCTCGGTCGAGGTTGGCAAGCTGGCCGACCTGGTGCTCTGGAAACCGGCCTTCTTCGGCGTCAAGCCGGAGCTGGTGCTCAAGGGCGGCATGATCGCCTGGGCCGCCATGGGCGATCCCAACGCCTCCATCCCCACGCCGCAGCCAGTCCTCTACCGGCCCATGTTCGGCGCGGCAGCACCGTACGCCACCTGCGTGACCTTCGTCTCGGGCGCGGCTGTCGCCGAGGGCGTTCCGGAGAGGCTGGGGCTGCGCAAGGAGGCGGCGGCTGTCCGCGATACGCGCCAGCTTGGTAAGCGCTCCATGCTGCTGAACGATGCCACGCCGGCCATCACCGTGGACCCGGAGACCTACCGCGTCGAGGCAGATGGGGAATGGCTGACCTGTGAGCCGGCCGAGATCTTGCCAATGGCCCAGCGCTACTTCCTGTTTTGAGCGCTGCTGCCGGCGGGCCAGTCCAGGAGCCGGCAACCACGGCGGGGGCCGCGAGCGACCTGCTGGATCTGCTGCAGCTCGGCGACTCCTCCTTTCCAAGCGGCAGCTACGCCCACTCCTTCGGGCTGGAGTGGCTGCGCTCGGCTGATGGTTTTGACCTGGAAGCGGCACTGCGCGTGCGGCTGAGCCAATCCCTGGCGCGGCTGGAGCTGCCATTGGCCCGGGCCGCCCACGCGGCCACCAGCGTTCCCCAGCTGTGGCGGCTGGACCAGCTGGCGGACGTGCTGATGCCGGTGCGAGAGCCTCGGCAGGCGTCGCGCTCCATTGGCCGCGGCTTTTTGCGCGCGGCAGCCAGGCTGTGGCCAGGGGGGCTCCTCGAGCAGGCCCTGGCGGCGCGCATCGAGCATCAGCCGGTGGTGTTCGGCGCTGTGCTGCGCCAGTGGGCCTTGCCCCTGCGCGACGGGCTGGAACTGTATGCCCTGCAATCAGTGCGGCAGCAGCTCTCGGCCGCGCAGCGGCTCGGCGGGTTGGGGCAGTCGGCCGTGCAGGCGCTGCTCCACGGCCTCAAGCCAGCTATGCTGTCCGCCGTGGACCAATCGCTCGCGGTAGCCTTGGAGGAAGCGGGCGCCTTCACGCCCTGGATGGATCTGGCCGGCATGCAGCACGAGCGGCAAACGGCACGGCTGTTCCTCTCGTGAGTGCGCTGCGCATTGGCATTGGCGGTCCCGTGGGCTCGGGGAAGACGGCGTTGGTGGATACGCTCTGCCGCCGGCTGGCCAGCACCCTCGACATGGCGGTGATCACCAACGACATCTACACGCGCGAGGACGCGGACTTCTTGGTCCGGGCCGGCTCGCTGCCAGCGGATCGCATTCGCGGCGTGGAGACGGGCGCCTGCCCCCACTCCGCCGTGCGAGATGACATCTCCATCAATCTCAACGTGGTAGAGGATCTTGAGGCGACGTTCACCCAACTCGAGCTGCTGCTGGTGGAGTCTGGCGGCGACAACCTGTCCGCCACATTCAGCCCGGAGCTGGTGGACCGCACCATCTACGTC
>JBOGTU010000186.1:0-44092 GCA_050695655.1 Chloroflexota bacterium
GCGCCGAGTATCCAGGGCATGTTCATGGGCATGGGCACCATGCGGGTCATGGGCCTCTACGGGAAGGCGCGCAAACTCGCGCAAAAATACGGCGCCTGCATCCTGTTCATCGACGAGATCGACGCCATGGGCGCCTCCCGCAGTGGTATGGGCGGCGCCATGGGGGGCATGTTCGGCGGCGGCTCAGGCATGCTCAATGAGCTGCTGCTCCAAATGGACCCACCCAACATCGAGACGGGCGCCATCAAGAAGTTCCTGCGCAAGATCGGCCTGCGCCGCGGCAAAGTCATGAACCCGCCGGTGTTGACCATCGGCGCTACCAACCTGCCCGAGGTGCTGGACCCGGCGCTGCTGCGCCCCGGTCGCTTCGACCGGCAGATCCGCATCGACGCGCCCGATTTCGACGGCCGGCGCGAGATCGTGCAGTACTACCTGGACAAGGTGAAGCACGTGCCGGATATGCCGATCGACAGGATGTCGAACGACACCATCGGCTACACGCCCGTGGCCATCAAGTACGTGATCAACGAAGCCGTGGTCAACGCCCACTTCAATGGCAAGGACGTGATCGACTACAAGGACTTCACCCGCGCCCGCGAGTATCACGAATGGGGCCTGCGCCAGCCCATAAAAAGCATGAAAAAGGAAGAGAAGCGCGCACTGGCCTATCACGAGACGGGCCACGCGTTCGCCCAGATCAAGCTCAATCCCACCGAGCGCCTGTCCAAGGTGACGATCATTCGCCACGGCTCGGCGCTGGGCCTCTCGGCGACCAAGCCGCTTACCGAGGAGCACCTGCGATCGAAGGAGCAGATTCTCGCGGACATTCAAGTGTCGCTGGCCAGCAAGGCTTCTGAGCGCATTTTCCTGGGGACGGAGCTGAACGGCCAGGCAGGTGACCTGCCCAGCGCCACACGGCTGGCAGCCTACTACTTAGGCATGTGCGGCATGGGCGGTACGCTGTATGCCCCGCTCGCTTTCGGGCAGCTCCAGCCCGACGCCGAACTGAAGCACCAGATCGAGATGCTGCTGGAGGAGCAGTTTAAGAAGGTGAAGATACTGCTGGAGGCGAATCGTGAATCGGTGACAGCCATCGCCGAGGCGCTGGTCATCCAGGAAGAGCTGGATGGCGACGAAGTGCTGGAGATCATCCGCGACGTGGAGGAACGCATCACTCGGCGCGCCGCGGATAATCGCGGAGCGGTGCTCGTGGGCGCCGTTGCCGGCGCAAATGCCGATGGGCATGCCGCGACCGATGGCCAGGCCGAGTCAGACGGGCACAACGGCCACGCCAACGGTACTGATCACGCCAATGGCAACGGCCATATGAACGGCAAGGCACTGGAACCAGGGCTGGATATTGTAATACCCCGGCACGAGCAGCCCCCAGCAGAAGACGAGGGGCCGGACGGCTACGCCGGCACGACGCTGGGCTGAGTGAGTGGTAGAGCAGGGATCAGCCCCAATGGGGCACGAGAAGAGCGCCACCGAGCTGACGGTGGAGCTCACCATCGCCTGGCTGAAGCGGGTTGAGGGCACCGCGGATGGCCGCGAGCCGCGCGAAGTTATTCAAGCCATGGATGAGTTCTTCGAAGCCGTGTCTCGCTATCGCCGCACGGAACATCGTGGCCCTGAGGGGGCCGAGGTCGTGCGCCCGGAGCCGGAGCCGGCAGGCATCGCTCCCTGAGGTCGCTCACTCGCGCCGCTGCGCGAGCCAGCGGGCGGTGCTGATGGCGCCGCCCGCCGCGGCCAGCAGCAGGATCACCAGTTCGCCAAGGAAGAGGGACAGGTTCAGGCTGGCTTGCTGAGCGGCCGGCCGGGCGCCTGATCCCGTGGCTTTGGCGGGTGGACCTGGCGCGTACGCGGCCGAGGCGGGTCTGGGCGCGGTTGCGGCGCCTCTGGCTGTTGGCGCGGCCAGATTGGCGGCAGCCGGAGCCGCGGCCCTTGATGGCGCGGTTACAGCAGCAACTGGGGCCGCCGCCGCCGGAGGGCGCGCGGCCATGGCCCGGGATTGCGCCTGGCCTGTGGGGACTGCCGGGGCAGCGGGGTTGCGAGGCAACCCGCCCAGGCCCCAGCTGAAGCCCACCGCCGCGACAACCAGCACGGCGGCAACGGAGCTGAGCGGGCGGAACCGCGCCGCCATGTGCACCGCCCGGTTGGCCGGCGCAGCGGTGCGTGGACCCAGCGCAAAGGGACCCGGCGGCTCGTAGGGTGGCAACCGCCGCAGCAATTCCGAGGTGGCGCGCAGCTCTGCCAACTCGCGGCGGCAGTCAGCACAGCCGGCCAGGTGCGACTCCACGAGCTGGAGCTGCCCAGCGCTGACCTGCCCGTCCGCATAAGGCGAGAGCAGCTCGCTCACATGTTCCATGGCCATTCAGCCTTCACTCACAGGACGAAACTCGGGCGGGATGAGTTCCCGGAGGTGCGCTCGCGCCCGGCTGAGGCGCGACTTGAGCGTGCCCAGGTTGAGGTGCAGCGCAGCGGCGGCTTCTGGGTAGGCCAACCCCTGCACATCCACCAGCACCACGCACAGCCGCTGGTCTGGTGGGAGCTTCGCCAGCGCGGCTTCCACGACTGCGATCGTCTCCGCGGTAAGTGCGTGCTGCTCGGGGCTCGGCAGGTCGGTCGCCGCCTCGTAGATGTCTGAGAGGGGCTCCTCGCGGTGCCGCCGCCGCGCCCGCAGCACATCGAGGCAGTGATTGGTGGCGATGCGCAGCACCCAGCCCCGAAACGAACCGCCACGAAAGCCAGCCAGCCCGCGATAGGCGGCGAAGAACGCCTCCTGCGTGGCATCCGCGGCGGCATCGGGCTCGCCAAGCGTGCGCCGGCAGACGTTGTAGACCAGCCCCTGCAGCCGTTCCACCAGCTGGTTAAAGGCGGCCAGGTCGCCCCGGCGCGCCTGGGCGAGCAGGCTCTCTTCATCTGGAACCAAAACGGTATGCCCGGCGTCCTTATCGGAGAACAATCTCAGGGCTCACTCACGCGAGCAACTGACATCGGCAGGAGAGAAGTCATGCACGGCAAGCGCCTGTTGGTTCCGCTGGTGCTCATTGCAGGCACCGTTTTAGCAGCTTGCGGCAGCCCGCTGCCCTTCAGCACTGCACACGTTGGGGGAGCCGTTGCCGGCCAGGCCACATCCGGCCCTGTCCCGGCGGTCGCCGCGCCTGCGCGCACCTCCGCTGAGGCCAGCACTGGCGTGCCTTTCGCCCCGGCGAGCCCGAAGGCTGGTTTGGCACCGCTGCCGGTTATTGGTCCCATGGTCATCAAGAACGCCTCGCTCACCATTCGCGTCGCGGATCCGGAGGCCACGCTGTCCGACGTGGACCGCACGGTGGCGAGCGAACAGGGCACTATCAACAGCCAGTCGATCCGCTATCAGGGCGACGCGGAGACAGTGGAGCTCGCGCTGCAGGTGCCGGCGGACAAGTTTGAAGGGTTGCTGGCGCAGCTGCGTGACTTGCGCGCGCCCGGCAGCCATGTGGTGGTGGACACGGTGAGCGGCCAGGACGTAACCCAGCAGTACCAGGACACTCAAGCGCAGCTGCAGAACCTCCGCGTCAGCCGCGCTGCGTACCAGTCGCTGCTGAGCAAGGCGACCAAGATTGGTGATGTCATCGCGCTGACACGCGAACTCACGACCGTTCAGACGCAGATCGATGAGCTGCAGGGCCGCCAGCAGTACCTGAGCCAGCGCGCGGCGGTGTCTACCATCAACCTCACCGTGCAGCCACTCAGTGCTGGCTCCGCCAGTGGCACAACTGGAGGCATCGATCCGGCGGGCGCGGCGGGCCAGGCCTGGCAGGCGCTGCTCAATGGCCTGCGCGGGCTGGCCGTGGGACTCATCTGGCTGGCTGTACTGGCGCCACTGCCTTGCCTGGTCGGGCTTGGAGGCTGGCTGGTATTCCGCCGGGTTCGGCGGCCGGTGGCATAGAAGTTTGGTGCAGGGGAGCGGCTCATGGCTCGGGCAGGACGAGGAACTGGCAAAAATCGGTCAACCGCGTCAGCTGCGAGCGCAGGCTGCCGTGACGTTCGGAAGTGCCCCAGTTGGTGAGTAGGGCGAATCGCGCATTGCACAGGCTGCGTACCAAAGCCAGGCGAAAGGCGAGCACGCAGCAAAACTGCTCAACCACGGGCAGGCGCACCACATCCACCGGCTGGTCCTGCCGCCATACCAGTGCCGCGTCGTCCTCCCGCCAGCGCACCACCAGAGGCCTATCCGGCAGCAGCTGCCCCAGCAGGTGCGTTGCCGTGAACGAAACGCGGCCCCGCAGCTGGTCACCCATATCGTGCTGCAACTGCCGCAGTATCGCGCTGGTCGCGCGCAGCAGCCCGTTGGCCCGCGTCAGGTGATCGTCCTCCGCTTGCAGGCTGGCAACCTCCTGCTCCGCCTCCGCCAGCGCAGCCTGGGCGGCTTCGGCGGCTGCTAGGGACTCGCGGATAGCGGTCAGCCTGATGCGCAGCGTGGCAGCGTCGGCAGCAGTGCCGGCGTGTGCCGCGGCAGCTTCCTCGGCCGCCCGGCCAGCCAGGTTCGCGGCGCGCTCGTCCAGCGCTGCCAGCGTGCCCCGCAGCGCCTCCAGCTCGGCTTCCGCCTGTGCCAGGTCCTTGGTGGCGCCGGCCAGCAGATCCACAATGGCCAGCTGGCCATTGTGGGCCAGATAACCGGCCTCATGCTCGCGACGAGCTGCTTCGGCTTCGGCCAGCGCCGCCTCGAGTGCGGGCAGTTCGGCCAGGCGCGCCTCGAGCTCGTGCTGGCCCTTCAGGGCTTGGTCCAACGCGCGCCGCGCGGACCGCAGCTCGGACTGCAGCTCTGGTTCGCGAGCGGATAGGCGTTCCAGCAGGCGCAGTTCTGCCCGAGGATCGCCCAGGGCCAGCAGCTCGCGCCGCAGGTCGGCAGCCTGGACTGGTGCCCCGGCACACTCCTGCTGCGTGCGTGCGAGCTCCGCCAGGCTGGCTTTGGCTTCTTTCAATTGCTCCGCCAGCCGCGTGCGCAGCTGGCGGAGCACACGAGCCTCGGCCGCCTTGAGCGCGGCGTCGTGCGTGGCTTTCAACTCCTGCTGCAACCGGCGGCGTGTCGCTTGAACCTGGCTCACCATCGCTGGAGCTGAGCTGAGATCGCGCAGGCGGCGGCTCGAGCTCTGGATTTGCGCATCAAGCGACGCGATCTCCTCCAGCACCACTTGGCGCAGGCGCGCCGTGTTGCCGGACCCGGGGTCGGGTGAGCTGTCGGTGCCCGCGGCACTGGCTTCGCCCGCGCCCACCACGCGCCGCAGACGCTCCACTCGCTGCGCCGCGACGCTGATTTCCTGCTCCACGATGCCTGTCTGCAGCTGCTGGCGGATCGCGTCCCGCAGCTTGTCGTCCAGTCCCAGCAGCTCGTCCTCCACGTTTCCCGCGCGATCGGCCTGGGCGGCGAAGCGCTTGAGCTCGTCCAGTTGCCGCTCCAGCTCCTCAGCCTGAGCTTCCACGCGCTTGCTGCCGATGAGCTGAGCGTCCAGCGCCTGGCCTATGATCGGCAGCCGCAGCGCCTTCTCGGTTGCAGCCGCCAGCTGGCGCTCGAGTGCGTCCTGCCGCGTGACCTGCTCTTGTAGTCCTTTCGCGTCGGCCTTGGCGGCACGGGCGCGCAGCAGCTCGCCCTCGGCAGCCCGCGCCGCGGCTTGGGCCAGAGCCGCGTCCGCGGCGACCTGGCCGTGCTGGAGCTGCAGTGGCTGTAACTCCACCAGCGCGCCGCGGGCCCGACCTGCGTCCGCCGTGGCGGCGGCATGAGCGGCAGCCGCGGCCTCGCTCTGCGCCAGCGAGGCTTGCGCCTGGGTCAGCCGGTCGGAGCTCTCCCGGAGCCGCGGAATCTCTGCCTCCAGCGCCGCCTGGCGCAGGCGCTGCGCGCCAGCTTGAGCTTGCGTGTCGCCCAGGCTCGCGGCGAGTTCATCAGCCTGACTGCTGTGTTCGGCCGCGACGTCGGCTGCCTGAAGCACTGCCACGAGTCGCGCCTCCAGCTCCTGCTCCTCTGCCCGCAGCCGCTCCGCTTCTTCGCGCACTCCCTGGCGCGCAGCGATCGTGCCGGCCGCGCGTTCCCGGCGCGCATTCAACGCGCGGGTGCGCTCCTCCGCGAGCGTGAGGGTGGCGAGCACTTGCTGAGCTGCCGTCGGGAAGCGCGTCAAACACAGCAGCGGGGCGAACTTGTGCTCGCGAACCGTGGGCTCATCGGCCAGCCAGGTCAGACTGGTGGGGATGGAGAAGGCGAGCGCGGCATCGAACAGTTCCGGCAGATCAAGATCGCCGGCCAGCTCCAGGTGCGTGGCGAGCCATTCACGGGCAAGCTCCTCGCCCGTGGCGGCGCGGCAGCCCGTTTCCACATCCTGCACGTTCCAGTCGCGGGGCTGCTCGCGCAGGCGGGTGATGAGGTACTCGCGCCCATCCAAGCTGGATCGCACGGCGAGCGTGGCCTGACCGCTATTGCCTGGGGGCGTCACGGTGCCCCCAAAGAGCGTGAAACGCACGCTGGCCGCCAGCATTTCGCCGCTGCCACCGAGCTGGCTCAAGCCCTGTTCCAGGGGAACCAGGGGTTCGCCGGCGATCGAACAGCCGGTGAGGATCACGCGTGGCTCGCGGTGGCCTGAAGCGCCCGATTCAGCAATTCGGCCGGGGTCGATCGATGCCGCAGGAGCTGTCGGGCAAGGCTTTTGAGCTGCTCCGGCGCAGCACCCAGCGTGCCGGCGACAGCGGTATCGGCAGCAGCCAGCAGCTGCAGCTCCAACTCTTCTGATGAGGGCTGCGCTTCGGGGGCCGGCCGCTGTGGCGTGGGGCAGGGGAGGGCCACGTAGCGCGCCACGTGGCGGGGTTCCACGGCCGTATCCACCATCACCTGGTACAGGCCCTGGCTGCCGGGGTTGTAGGCCCAGCCGTCCACCTCGTAGCGGCTGTCACAACCGCCCAGGGCAACATAGTGGAGATGGCGCTTCACCTGGAGCAGGTCACTCAGCGGCAGGTGGCCACCGGGGCCGGCGAAGTGCTCCAGCCGCGCCTGCAGCAGCAGGACACGAAAGTCGGCTTCGCGATTATCGAGCCGGGACATGGCGTCGGCCAGGTCGGCCAGCAGCGGGCCGGTCATGGCGCCGTAGTAGTGCAGGCCAAAGACACGCACCCGCCCCAGGTCGATGTAGCTCCCCTCGGCCCTCGGCCGGCTCCATGCGGGCAGGTCCAGGTGGCCCCGCGCAATGGGCGCATCGAGCACGGAGAGCAGGCCGTCCTGAGACAGCACGCGGTGCCAGCTCAAGCCTCCTGCTGCCGCCCGTCGCTCAGCCTGGCCTTCGATGGCCAGTATCTCGATGCCCTTGGCCTTCAGCCGGTTGAGCCCGCCCAGCAGGAGCTGGAGCACGGCCGGACTGGCATCAGGCCCTGCCAGGAGGTTACCCGAGAAGAGCACGAACGTGCTGCGCTGCTCAATGGCGAAGTCGACCATGAAGTTGAACGCGCCAGATCCGCTGACTGTGCCATCACCCTCGGCGGGCGGATCTCCACCCAGCCGCGGCCCGGCGGCATGGAGGAAGCTGGTACGCACAGCCCATTATAGGTGGCGAGGGCAGCCCCCTGGCTATGATTTTGGGTGACTTGGATGAACCTGCTGCCCGCCATGGCGTGCCTCGCTTCGCGTTGCTGGGGGCCCTGGGCCTGGCGATCACCATAGGGCTGGGCATCGCCAGCCACCTCACCCACAGCGCCACCATGCCGGACGTTGGGCTGCCGGCGTCCAACAGCAAAGAGCTGCGCAGCGTGAGCGCCTATGACGCGCAGGTGAGCCTCACCACGACCTACCTCACCGACCTGGCCCAGCTCAACTATGGGGCAGCCTACAAGCTGCTTGCGCCGGCCATCCGAGCGAACACCAGCGAGCAGGCGTTCAGCCAGGCGCAGCGGCAAGCGGGGCAGATTGGGCAGCCACGAGTGTGGGCGGACAGCGCGACCACCACGCGCGCGGAATATGTGCTTGCCCAGCCGGGTAAGGCCGTTACCCCGGCAGAGCACCGCTTTGCGCTGCAGCGGGACGGCAGCACGTGGTGGATGATGGCCGAGGAGCCCCTGCCCGTGCAGCCGGTGGCGGAGCCCAACCTGCAGCAGGCGCTGCGCGATTATGTGCAGCACCAGGCCGGCACGGTGTGGGCCGGGTCGATCGAACTGCTGCGGCAGGAGCCCTTCGCGGGCGGCCAGCTGCTGCTGTTCAGCTTCATTGACCCGCACCCCGCCCAGCGGCTCACGCCGGAGCGAATCGCGCTGCTGAACTTTTACGTGAACAGCTCGCGAGGCTGGCGGTTTGAGGGTGGTGGCAGCACCGGGGTGCCGGCTGGTATGAGTGTGGCGGCGATTGCGCTGGGGCTCACCACCTTCGGCTTGCAGAACCAGTACGTGGCCTACTACGGCGTGATCGAGAACGCGGGCGCTGTCAGCCTGGCCTTCAGGGAGCCCAACGGTGCTGGCCATACGCTGGACATCAAGGGCGAGCACACCTTTTGGGTGCTCAACGACCGCAACCCGTACGAGACCGTGCCCTTCGCCCACCCCTTCCTCTCCATTGTCGCTAAGGACAACCTTGGCAACACCCTGACCACGAATCCTGCCAGCCCCGGCTGAGCTGGCGCGGACGCTTCAGCCGACGGCCACCGAGCCGCCGGCTCGCACCAATGCTTCGGCCCCGCCATCGGCCCACGCAACCTTGATGGCCGGCGCCTCGTGCGGCCCGGGAGTGTAGCCGACGATCACGTCGCTGTCAGCTCGTCAGCCTCTGGCACCGCGTCGCACTCCAGCACCGTTGCCAAACGTCGTCCCCTCGTGCTTCAATCAGGCCTGAGTGAAGCTGGCGACAATTTGGCGCTACCCCGTGAAGTCGATGTTGGGTGAGCGGCTGGCAAGCGTTCTGGTGGAGCAACGTGGCCTCGAAAAAGACCGGCTGTTTGCGGTCCGCGATGGCGATGGCAAGTTAGGGAGCGGCAAATCGACTCGGCGATTCCGGGCCATGGATGGCTTGTTCGAGTTTGCGGCGATTTACGAGTCGGGAAAGATGGTGCTTCGACTGCCGGATGGGAGTCGCCTCGCCGGCGATGAACCTGGAATTCATGCCACCATCAGCCACTGGCTGGGACACGAGGTCACTCTCGCCCGCGAAGCGACAGTTTCGCATTTTGACGCCGCGCCACTGCATCTTCTAACGACGTCTTCGCTCCGGTTCTTGCAGCAGCTCCTGCCGCTAACGGCCGTCGACGAGCGCCGCTTTCGGCCAAGCTTGGTCATCGAGACGCGAGGCGCCGATTTGGTGGAGGATGGATGGGTCGGCCGGACAGTGGCGATTGGCGATGTCCGGCTTGTGGTGACGCAGCCTACTGAGCGTTGCGTCATGACCACGTTCTCGCAATCAGAGCTGGAAAAAGCGCCCGAGGTGCTCCGGACGATTACTCAACGCAACCAAGCGTGTCTTGGCGTCTATGCCACAGTCATCGCGCCGGGCATGGTCAAGTGTGGTGACAGAGTAGAACTGCAATGAGGCCGCGGAGTCATCGGCCTAGATACATTGCCTGAACTCGTCGAGTTAGCCCGCCAACGATTGCCGCGTTGGGCTGACCGCATCTGGCTCGGCAACGCCCTGCACTGGATTCCGCCGCACCAGTTCGAGTTTGTGCGCACTGGGCTCGAATACATCCAGCGGCCGTAATGGCCGCGGCTGGTTCGCCATCTCGTGGACGCTGTCGTTCAGCTTGGCTGCCGGCTCATCATCGGGCGTACACAGCGAGCTGGCAGGAACCTCGCCAGCGCTCGAAGCCGAGGTCGCCAACTGGGGATTCAGCATCGGCGGCCGTCTCGAGACCCCACACGACGAGGACCCCGCGGGTTGTGCGTCGGGCGTTCTGGATCGATGCCGGCTGACTTCTGCTCAGCCTTCATGCGTCGCGGCGTCGAATGGCCGCGAGCCGAGTTTCACGCGCCACGTGATGCGCGTGGGGCTCTGTCCGGAACCCGCCACACCGGGAAAACGGAGCATGCCCATGGAGGAGTCAACGCCGCAAGCCTGAAGAAGGTGCGGCAAGTTCTGTGCTCGCGTGGTCGGCGGATGTCGTGCCTTATGGTCGCGATTACCTCTACGCCATGTGTAAGCGGACTTGACGGCGGAATGCCTCTCCTGCGCTTTCCCCAAATCAGCACACCCTCCCCTTCCCTGGGCGCGCGCACGTACTGGGCCGCGACATCGTCCTTTGCGCTGGCCCTTCTTGAAGGTCACCAGCGGCAACCGCTGCTCCTTCACGAAGCGCTCGATGCTGGGCACGGAGGCGATGGTCATCGGCGCCGTTAAGGCGGACAATGCCAACAGTGCCTGGCGCTGAAATCGAAAAGAAGGCGGCGACACCGTCCGGGTGCTGCAAACGCGGGACGTGCACATTCAGGTACATTCGGTCGATGCAGTTCAGTTCAGCTCGGGGAGGACATGCTCGTTGAGTGCTCAAACTTCTAGACGAGATCGAACGCAGCTTTGATGGCGGTGGCCAGCTCAAGCTCCTGGCCAGGCAGCAAGTAGCCGATTTGGCGCCCAAGCATCGAACTGGGCACGGTGACGATGTTGTCACAGCTGACGACGCTGTTGTGCTCGATGCCATTGGCTCGACCCACTGGCACCTCAGTGGACAGGCGCCGGATGGTTGTCGTTATGGGCGCAACGGTTACCCGCGTCAGGTGAGGGCGCACCACCTCCCGCGTGAGGACGAGCACAGGTCGCGCTTTGTCAAGCTGTGCGACGTGGATGGGGCGCATCAGGCCAAATCATCCAGGTTTGTGCGAGCCGCAAAGGCAGCGAGATCGTCGAAATCATCCTTCTCGTGGGACCGCGCCAGAATTGCCGCGTCCCGCGCCGCGACCTGGCGGCGGCGCTCCCACTCGAGCGCGGCGGCTACCACCGCGGCGCGGCCGGTGGCGTCCCCGCGTTCCACTTGCTCATCAATGAATTCGACTAGGTCGTCCGGCAGCCTCACGGTTACTTGCCTACTCATACCAATATGGTATCAAAGTGAGATTCAGATCGGGATTCGAGGATTCAGGCGGCGGCTGCCGCGGGGCGGCACACCTTGCAGGGGTGGTAGCCGGCGTCGCGGGCGGCGTCCGCGGAGCGGAAGTTCACCAGGTGTGGTTCGGTGACCCGCCGCGCGTGGCGGCAGGTGGGATAGCAGAAGATGCCGGTGCTGTCGGAAGCCAGATAGCGTACCCCCGCGCGCGCGAGGCGCTCCAAGCGGTCACTGTCCACCCCCTCCACGGCGAGGATGAGCTGCTTGGCCGAGCGCCCACCCAGGCCGTAGTTGCCGATGTGCCCGTCGCCCCGCACCACCCGGTGGCAGGGGATGAACAGCGGGATGGGGTTGCGCGCCAGGGCCGTGCCTACAGCGCGCACGGCCCTGGGCCGCTCGATCTCGCGGGCGATCCAGTGATACGGTCGCACCTCGCCCCGAGGAATCTCCAGCGCTTTGCGGAGCACCGCGCACTCGAACGGCGCCAGGCCGCGCAGGTCGAAGCGCAGTGGTGTGGCCGGCGTGCCCGCGAGGTGGCGCTCCAGCGATGCCACCAGGCGCGCCGGTGGCGCCGCTGTTTCACGGGCCAGCCGCCCGCGGGCATGGCGGACGTACTCGGCGAACTCGGCGGCGCTGGCCTCCTGGCCTACCGCCGAGATGCCCTCGGCGCTGCAGGCCACCCACACCGCGCCAAGCGGCGTTGGCAGGGCGAAGAATTCATCCGGCGCGCTCCCGGTTTGCGCTGACACCGTTGCCCGCAATGCTCGCGGCGCGCGCACCTCGCGCAGGTCGCGCAGGTCCCGCAGCAGGGCTCGCGCGGCCAGCGCTCGGCTCTTGCCGCTGCCGGGCTGGGCCTGCCCTGCTCGTTCCACTACGTCAGCCAGCTTGGCCATCGTTCACCTCCGTCACCAGTGTTCTCAGTGTCCGTACGCCGCGGTGCACATCGCTTTTGGCTGTGCCGACCGGTTGATGCAAGGTTGCCGCCAGCTCGTCATAGCCCAGGCCCATGATGTGCCGCAGGATCACGGCGGAGCGCTGCCGCTCCGGCAAGCGGCCCAGGGCGAGGGTGAGCTCGAGCCGGCGTTCCGCGCGGAGCGCCCAGGCATCTGGGCCCTCCAGGGCTCTCAGGGAACAGGTGCCCTCCTCGGCCCGCGTCCACTCTTCGAGCGGCACCTGCTGGAGCTCCCGGCGGCGAACCCGGTTGCGATACACGTTGCGGGTGATCTGGAACAGCCACGCCCGCGGTTGGAGCGCGCCGATGCGTTCGGCGGGATACGTCAGCAGGGCGCGATAGGCGCGCACAAAAGCGTCCTGCGCGATTTCCTGCGCATCGGGCAAGGAGCCGGAGAGCCGCAGCGCGAAGGCGTACAGCCGGTCCTGGTAGGCCAGAACCAGCGTTTCGAACCCACCGCCCAGGTCGTTCACCAGGGCCGTCAGCAACTCCTCGTCATTCCCCATGCAGCAAGGAAAACACGCGTCAGGCGCCGCTGGTTGCAGGCATCAGGCGGGCGTTCGCTTCAGGTGAGCGCGAATCAGCTTCTCGGGCGCAACGGTCAGGTAGGCGTCCTCTACGGCCGCGGCGATGTCGTCCCACGCCAAGCCGCGGTTGAGGTGCAGGCCAACCCAGCCGCGGTAGCCAACGTAGGGCGGCACGAAGTAGTGGTCAGGCTTCGCGGCCACAAGCGCGCCTTGCGCCCCGGGAGGCGCCGCGCACCACAGGGCCAGGCGTCCGTCCGCGTGGTGATTATTCCAGTAAGTGGCGAACTGCCGGCGCCCGACGATGCCAAAGCTTGGCGTGCCGTGGCTGAGCAACTCTGCAGTTTCGGGAAGTGCGAGGCACAGCTCGCGCATTCGCCGCGGCACCTCGCCGCCGCTCTGGTCCAGCGAAGGAGGCGGATACCAAACTGCGCCGCGCGCCATTGGAGGCTCCATGGCTGCACACGAGCCTACCGTACACTGAGGACTTGGTGCGAACAGTAAGGGAAGGCTCAGAGCACGCGGCGGGACGCGGCGGCAGAACGTTCCCGTGAGCGGGTTCATTGGTGTCGCCATCGTTGGCCTGCTGGCCATCCTCGTGGGCTGGTTGGCGAGCGTGGCGTGGCGCATCCGCAACGTGCCAGGCAAGGTAGCCGCTGGCATCATCAGCTCGCTGGTGGACCTGCTGCTCATCGCGCTTACCGCTCTTGGCATCGCCGGCATCTGGCGGCTCAATGCGCCACAAGGCCCGCCGGTTCAAAACGTCACGGTGCAGGCGACGCCGCGACTGGTAGCTTTCGGGGCGCAGCGGGCGCACTACTGCGCCGGCTGCCACAGCCCCAACAACAGCGAGCCGCTGAGCGGCGGCAGCACCAACTTTCTACAGGGCCTGGCCAGCGTCTACGCGCCAAACCTCACGCCCGGTGGCAGCTTGAAGACGTGGAGCGATGGGCAGATTCTCCGCGCGTTGCGCGATGGTGTGGACGCCAACGGGCACCCGCTGCTGATCATGCCTTCGGATGCCTTCCACCACTTGAGCGACCACGACGCGGAGGCACTGGTAGCTTACCTGCGGAGCCAGCCCGCTGTGCAGCACGTGGTGCCTCAGCGCGATGTCAACATCATCGGGCTGCTGCTGGTGGGCGCGGGCTTGTTCCCTACCAGCGCGCAGCCGGCGGTCCCCGAGCCCCAAACCGCGCCAGCGGCGGGTGTGACCCCCCAATACGGGCACTATCTGGTGCAGAGCATCGGCTGCTCATCCTGCCATGGCGAAAACCTCACCGGCAAAAAGCCTGGCCAGGGCCCCGCTGGCCCCAACCTCACCTATATTGTTCCGCAATGGTCGCAGAGCCAGTTCGTGAGCTTCATGCACACCGGCGTGGACCCAACCGGCCACAAGGCCAGCTCCGAGATGCCCTGGCAGGACATCTCCGCCGCCTTCAGCGATCCCGAACTGCGGGCTATCTACGCCTACCTGCACGCCCTGCCCGTGACTGTCGGCCCTAACGGCTAAAGCGCCAGCGCCGACCATTCGGATCGTCGTGCGCCGGTCGGCATGAGCTGAACCGGGCGCGGTGTCTGGCTGTGGTTCTGTCGCCTGCTGGCGCTGAAGCCGACAACGACCGTCAGGATGAGGCTGCAGCGGACCTTCTCTCACGAGCGCGAGGGGCCCGGCCTTACGGGCGCACGGTCAGCCACAGAACGAGCGATCCAGCGAGGAGCAGGGGTGGCGTGACGAACGCGCCGTACTTCAGGTACTGCCAGCCGCTGAGGTCCAGGCCGCGGCGGCGCAGGATGATGAGCCACAGGATGCCGGCCAGCGAACCCGTGATGCTGAGGCAGGGCCCGGCGTCCGCACCGAGCAGTCCGCCGAACAGCAGAACGGACGAGCTTGGCCCGCTGTGCAGGGCGGAGATCATCAAGACGGCCGCGGGTAGGTTGTTGACGGCGTTGGATACCAGGCCAACTGAGAACGCCGCCCCCAGGATGCCCGCCAGCCGGCTGGTGTGCGCCAGCCCCAGCAGCGCCGCTCCGAGGAGCGCGCTCAGCCCGCTGTTGCTCACCCCCTGGATCACCACGAACATGCCCGCGATGAACGGAAAAATGGACCAGGAGATGCCGCGCACGACACGGAGAAGGTCCAGCGCCCCGAAGTAAGAACTGCCCAGCACCAGCAGCCCGCCGCCAGCCAGCGCCACCAGGAACAGCGGCTGGCCCACGGCCGAGGTGGCGATGTAGGCCGCCGCGATGAGGCCGAGCGTGATCGCTACGAAGCGGCGGTAGCCGTGGCCGGTGGCTGCTGGGGGCGCCACCAGCTGCGCCCAATCAAACCTGCCGGCCGCGGAGAGGTCGCGGGCGAACAGCACACGCGTGAGCCCGTATGCCACAGCCAGCATGGCCAGAGTAGGCAGAGCCAGATAGCGCAGGAAGGTGCCCAGCGCGACTGGGAAGGCGCTGAGCAGGATGATGTTGAGCGGGTTGGACATGGGAAAGAGGGTGGAGGCGGCGTTGGCCACGAAGGCGCAGGCCAGCGCGTAGGGCAGCGGCGGCAGGCCCACCTGATCGGTTACGGCCAGCACCAGTGGGGTGAGCACCAGCGCCGTCGCGTCGTTGGAAAGCAGGGCCGTGATGAGCGCGCCTACACCGAAGACGGCCAGCAGCAGCCGCTGTGCGCTGCCCGCTGAGAGGCGCACCGCCAGCGCCGTTGCCCAGGCGAAAACACCGGCTTGCTCGGCTACCGCCGTCATGACCATCATGCCCAGGAAGAAGCCGAGGATGCCCAGAGTGCCCTCTACCACCCTGCCTGCCTGGCCGGCCGGGACAATGCTGCTGACCACCGCGACCGCGGCACCCGCCGCGGCGTACACGCCTTCCGGCAGCTTGCCGGGCCGGACGAGCACCGCGGCCACCACGATGAGGAGCAGCGCCAGTGGCGCCGCCGCGCCCGGCCCGGCCGTGAGCGCGGTCAACAGCTGCGCACGCCGGACACAACCGGTGAATTCGCAGCCGCCGCGCGCCTACAATTGCCGTGATGAGCGTGCTCGGCCGCTGGGGTGGCGTACACGACTTTGTGCAGGTCCTGCGCCAGGTCAGGACGGAAGACATTGAGGCGGAAGCCAGCCAGCCATTGCACATAGCTATTGTCGGCCCGCGCGGCGCCGGCAAGCGCACCCTGGCCGGGCGGCTGGCCGGCGGCACATTTGGCGGCCTCTTGGAGCCGTTTGGCCGGCGCAGCCTCACCTGTTTTGAGCTGCCGCTCAGCTGGGACGATCAGCAGGCCCTGGCCCGGAGTGATCTCGTCATCGGCCTGCAGGACGTGACCGTGCCCGTCAGTGATGCCGCCTTCGCCGAACTGCGCGTGCGGGCGCCCGCTTTTCTGAGCGTGGTGAATAAGGCCGACTTGCTGATAGGGGACTGGCCGCCGGTTCGGCAGGGGGCGATTCTCATTTCCGCGCACTCCGTGGACAGCCTGAGTCAGCAGCTGCTGCCGGCCATGCTGGACTGCCTGCCGGAGCGAGCGCTGGCGCTTGGCCGGGCATTCTCGCTCTTTCGCCCGGTGGTGGCGGAGCGGGAGATCGCCCGCGTGGCGCGGGTGAACGCGCAGGTCGCCCTCCTCAGCGCCATTCCCCAGGCCAGCCTGGTACTGGGTCCGGCCAGCGTTCTGACCGATACGCTTGTGATCACCAAAAACCAGGTGGTGCTGGCGCTTCGCCTGGCGGCCATGAATGGCCGGGAGCTGAACCGCGCCCGCGCTGTAGAGGCGCTGCCGATCGTCGGGGCGGCGTTCGGCTGGCGCGAGGCGGCGCGTGAGCTGGTGGGTTTTCTGCCGGCCGGCCTCGGCGTACTACCCAAAGCCGCCATCGCCTACGCGGGCACGCTGGCCGCGGGCAAGGCTGCCGCCTGGTACTACCAAACAGGCCACCGGCTGAGTGAAGCGCAGGTCCGCCAACTGTACCGAGAATCTTCCGCGCGGGCCAAGGGAACCGTGCGAGAGATGGTGCGCACCATCCGCCGCGCCGGCTGATGCCCGGCCCTCAGGCAGCGCGAGCCGCTTGGCCGAACAGCCAGAAGCGGCCCTGGATCAGCCCCCAAGGCAGCAGTTTCAGGTGCAGGCGCGCGTGGGCAATCCCGCCCGGCGGCTGCGGCATGTTTCCGGGCAAACACCTGTTCGGCCTCACGCCGGGGTGAACCCTCGGGCCTGGGGCCAGGAGAAGGGCGCCGCCGGGCGCCTGTACTGGCTGGCGTTTGGCGCCATCCTGCTGGCGGGCGTGTTCCTGCGCTTCTACATGCTCAACACGCTGCCAGTGGGGTTCCATCACGACGATGCGCTGGATGGGCTCACGGCCCTGGGCATCCTGAGGGGCAACTTCGCCATCTTCTTCAACAACTACAACCCTCGCGAGCCGCTGATGATCTATTTCCAGTCCATCGGCGAGTTCCTGTTTGGGCCCACGCGGCTCGGCGCCAGCAGCATGCCGGCCGTCTTCGGGGTGGCGGAAATCGCCCTGGCCTGGCTGCTCGCGCGGGAGCTGTTCGGCCGGCGCGTGGCACTGCTGACCGCGGCTTTCACGGCAGTGTCGTTCTGGCACATGTTTGTCAGCCGGCTGTCCGAGCGCGCCATCTCGCAGCCGCTGGTGGAGATGCTGTGCCTGTACTTCTTCTGGCGCACGCTCACCCACCGCCGCTGGCGCGACGCCATCCTGGCGGGCGTGTTCCTGGGGCTGGTGCTGTAC
The DNA here is from genome assembly GCA_050695655.1 of Chloroflexota bacterium. GTDB lineage: Bacteria > Chloroflexota > JAJPGV01 > JAJPGV01 > JAJPGV01 > DATKQD01. Next base: position 17,246 of record JBOGTU010000186.1, read on the forward strand.
ACCTACACCGCGGCGCGCGCCGTGCCGATCCTGCTGCTGCTGGTGGTGCTGTGGCAACTGGCCACGGTGCCGCGCTTCTGGCGCGCGCTGGGGCAGATGTTCGCGATCGCTGGCGTTGGGCTTGTGGTTTTCCTGCCGCTCGGCATCCACTTCCTGCGGTATCCCGGTGACTTCTTTGGCCGCTCCCTCGAGGTGAACGTCGTCGCGCCGGAGCGCTTCACAGCATCCGGAGGGGCTGGTGGCGTGGGCACAGCCGTGCTGAACACCCTGGGCATGTTCTCCATCCGGGGCGACAACACCTGGAAGTACAACCTGAGCGGCCAGCCGGTGTTCGACTGGCCGCTGTCCGCGCTGTTCTACGCCGGGATCGTCCTGGCGCTGCTGGGAGTGGCGGCCTACCGGCGCCGCGGGCGAGCGGAGCGGACGCCGGCCGACCCCTACGCTTTCGTGCTGATCTGGATGTTCGCCATGCTCATCCCGGGCTTCATCTCCAGCGAGAGCCCGCACTTCCTGCGAACCATCGGCATCGTGCCGGCGGTGTTCGTGCTGCCGGCCCTCACGGTGAGCTGGCTGGCCAGTCGCTGGCGCTGGGTGCTGCCGCTGGCCGGCGTGCTGCTGGCGGCCGAGGGCGTGGAAACCTACGTGCACTACTTTCAGGATTGGGCGCACAATCCGGCCGCGTACTATGCCAACCAGGGCAACGTGGCCGACGCGGCAGGGTATCTCAAAACAGTGCCGCCGTCGCTGCCGATTCTCTTCTCCACCGAATACCCCAACCATCCCACGGTGTTGTATTTGGCACCCAAAGTGTTCCCCCGCGTGCGCTGGTTTGATGGGCGCTCCAGCATGGTGTTCCCGCCAGCCGGACAACAGGCGCTGTACGTCTACCCTGTGGACTACGGCCCGCTGTGGACAGACCTCTCCACCTATTTCACCGCGCGCCAGTTGGTGCACGAGGGGCACGCCCCGGGGGGGCAGGTGTCGTACCGCGTTTACGAGAGCACCACACCGCCCGCGCAAGCCCAGCCGCTGCAGGCCCTTTCGGCCAATCTGGATGGCCTGGCGGAGCTGAGTGGAACCGCGCTGCCGAGCACGGTGCGAGCCGGCCAGGCGTTCAAGGTGCTGGAGTACTGGCACGTGACGCGCCACACGCAGGCTGGCCTGCGCGCGTTCGTGCACCTGGTGGATGCGCAGGGTCACCAATGGGCCCAGGCAGATAACCTGGGCTTCTACTCGGAGGATTGGCGGCCGGGCGACATTGGCCTCAACGTGCAGACGCTGGCGATCCCGGCCACCGCTCCGCCCATCCCCATGACAGTCGAGTTCGGCCTCTACGTGCCCGCCACGGGAAGGCAGCTCCCCTTTCTGGATGCGCACGGGGTGCCGATGGGCACCCAGCTCAGCCTGGGGACGGTGCACATCCAGCCGCCGAGCCCCTCCACGCCGCCTCAGCCCGCGCTGCCCCATGCCACCAACAAGCAGATCGCGCCCGGCATCACGCTCGCGGGCTGGCAGCTTGGCTCCCAGACCGTGCAGGCGGGAGCCAGCCTGCCGGTAACGTTGTACTGGCGCGTTGCAGCGCCGCCCGCGAGCCTTCCGGCGCTGAAGCTGGGCACTGCAGTGACGGTGGACCGCGGGCTGGCGGACATCTTGCCACCGCCGAGCTGGCCGGTTGGTGCCGCGGTCGAGGATCGGCACGAGCTGCTCATTGCGCCAACCGCTTCGGCCGGCCGAGAGGAGCTGAGCATCGCCGGGCTGCCGCTGGGCACGGTGCAGGTGACGGAGCCATCTCGCCAGTACACGGTTCCGGCGGTCCAGCATCCGGTGGATAAGCCGGTGGGCGGCTTCGCGACGCTCGTCGGGTACGATGTGGATGCTCCGCGGCCCGGCGCCGCCCTGCACCTCACGCTGGTGTGGCAGGCGCGGGCGAGCACCGCTACCAGCTACAAAGTATTCACGCATGTGCTGGACAGCGCCAATCAGGTGGTCGCCCAGCAGGATGCGCTGCCCGGCGGCGGCGCTATGCCAACTACCTTCTGGGTGCCCAGACAGATCATTGTGGACCACTACACGCTGCGCCTGCCGCCCACGCTGCCGGCCCACCTGCGGCTGGAGCTTGGCATGTACGAACCTGCCTCCGGCCAGCGCCTTCTGATTGGCACGCAGCCTCAGCTTATCGTGCCACTGCCATCCTGAAATCGTGCGGCGACGCGCGAATTCGCGCCTCGTAAGTTACTCCATCACTGATGCCATCGACTGAACGGGCCTGATCGGATCGCAAACGATCAGCCAGCCATGCGTCCGACGTGGTTATTTCACAGTGCCGCGCTGTCCGGAACTCATGAAGTCACCGTGACGGTGCCCAGGAGCACCCTGTCGGCGCCGGCGGTGAGGCGCAAGCGCTGGGGGTTGGTGAGGCCGTAGAGGCCAACCTCGATCTGGTACGGGCCGGGTGGCGCGGTGTGGGGCACCAGCAGGGCATAGTTGTCGGTGATGGTTTCGCCGGGATGCCAGGTGGTGGTGGGGCGGGTGTTGGCCACGGGCTCGTCGTCGCGCTGGGTGATGACGTGGTTGTGGCTGTCCAGCAGGTGCGCGAAGACCTTATAGCGCTGGCCAATGGGCGCATCGGTCTGCCAGAAGAGGCTGAAGAGCACGGGACTACCCGCCTTGACAGCGTGCTCGTACAGTTCGACGCCGCGCAGCTGGATGTGTGCGTGAGGCGCAACGAACACCGCCGCGCTTGGGCTCGCCGCGGTTGGGGGCAGGGGACTTTCGTAGCGGATGACCTCGGCGTTGGCGAACCAGTGCTGATCCACCCGAAAAGCGTGTTGATCCAGCCACTTCTCCACGAAGGCGGTGTGATCGAAATCCCAGGGAGTAAGCCACACCTCCGCGTGCTTCGCCAGGATGTTCCGCAAGGTGACGGCGGTCGCTGCCTGCGCGCCGGGTGCCGGGTTGGGGACGAAATACTCATCCTGGGCTGGCTGGTAGTAGCGGTACATCGGATCCGAGGGTGCCAGGTTCACCACGAAGGCCGCCTGTGGCCGCGCTGAGGCGTCGACGAACGCCAGCATCTGCCGGATTTGGGGCCCGGTGGCATACAGCACCGTGGAGTAATACGGTGGCAACAGTTGCGCAGCCGGCGCCAGGGGCAGCACCAGCAGCGCCGCCCCTACCAGCCAGGAAACTGCACCTGCTCGCCGCGCAAGGGCCAGCACGCCGGCCGCCAAAGCCAGCAGAAAAGCCGGCAGGATGACCACCATGTAGCGTTCAAAGAACATGGGCCGCAGCAGCGAAACGGCCCATACCGCCGGGACCGGCGCCACCAGCCAGCACAGCACCAGCCAGGCCCCCTCAAGGCGCCGCATCGATCGGCCCTTGGCCGGCCAAAGCGGCAGCAGCAAGCCGGCCGCCAGCAGCGCGACCACACCGGCCGCGGCCCACACCGGCAGCGCCGTGCTGGGGCTGCCGGTGACGAATGTGGGCAAGAGGCTGCGCGCGATCTCCGGCAGCGACGCACGCCGCACCAGGCCATTGGTGTAGGTCAGCAGCGTGCCGTGCGCGACGACGATCCAGGGCGCGTAGCACAGGGCGACGCCGCCGAGGCTGGCCAGCCAGGCTCGCGGTGGCCGGCGCCGCTGGCGAACAGCCCACCCGACCACGAACAGCACCTCGGCGCCGAGCACGAAAAAGCTGAAGAAGTGGCTGTACACCGCCAGCAGCGTGGCCCCGAACCAGGCCAGCCAGCGCCTGTGGCTGGGGGCAGCGAGCGCCCGCGAGAGCAAGGCGACGGAGCAGGTGCACAGCAGCACTGCCAGCGTGTACATGCGCACCTGCTGCCCGAACGCGATGAGAAAGGGATTGGCCGCGCCGAGCAGCGCGGCGATGAGCCCCAGCCAGCCCCCGCCCAGACGCCGGCCCAGCAGATAGAGCGCCGCCAGACCAGCCACGCCGAACCACAAGCCGAGAAAGCGGCCGGAGAATTCCGATGATCCGGCCGCCAATTGCCAGAAGTGCAACATGACATAAAAGAGCGGCGGATGCGGCTCATTCTGCGATTGGCGCAGCAGCGCGGGCAGGCTTTGCTGGCCAATCACGAGCGTGAAAGCGTCATCCCCCATGGCTGCCTGCAGGGCCAGGTGGTAGACGCGCAGCCAGAAGCCGATCAGCAGCACGGCCAGCAGAGCCGGCCGGCCAAGCCAGCGTGAGGCGCGGTCATTCCAGGAAGCTTGCTGCTGCTGAAGCTCGGGCTGAAGCTGGCCGTGTGGCGTCATGCCGTGGCCGCGCCAGCGAGGGAAGGATCGATGGCGACGGCATGGGCAAGGTCGGCGCGGGCTGGCCCGTCGCGCCCCAGGGCCCGTTCCGCCAGGCCCCTCTGGAGGAGCGCGGCGGCATTGTTGGGGTCGCCGGCCAGGGGGGTGGTGGTGATGGCGAGTGCCTGGGCGTGCTGCCCCAGCTGGTTGTAGGCCGCGGCCGGCCAAATCGTGTACCACAGCGTGCGTGGCGTGAGCGTGCCCGCGCGGGCCCGCTGCCAGGCGGCGATGGCGACGTCAAACTTACCCTGCTGAAAGAGGTCCTGCCCCAGATCCAGCCAGGCAAAGGCATCGGTTGGGTTGCTGGCCACCATTTGTCGGGCTGTGGCCGTGGCGGCGGCGTCGTTCGCGGCAGGCCCGTATCGCGCACCGAGGATGGCTCGCACGGTGGCCGCCTGAGCGGGCTGGTACACCGGCATGAACGCGTAGTCGTGCCGCTTCCACAACTCGCTGTACAGGCTGTACGGCAGCCGGTTTTCGGGGCCATAGTACGAATCGCCCAGGATGAGCACGCCCGCGGCATCGTCGTAGCCGCGCACCACCCTGAAATGGCCGTAGTCTTCCTGCAGGCTGAGCTGATCCTCCGTCACTACAGGAATGCCGTTGCTGGCAAACTGTCTCAGCAGCTCCAGCGTGCCGCCCACAAGTGGATGCGACTGCAGGCCGTAACCGGCCAGAAACGTGCCGATCTGGTCCAGGCGCACGCTGAAGTTCTCGGGATTCGGCCGCAGGATGGGGGCAATCTGCGCTTGAGTGCGGCGAATGCCGAAGAAGCTCAGCACCATCTCCGCCGTCACGGGCGCACAGTTGTTCCAGGTTTCGTACTCGTGCGTCATGGGCTGCAGCAGCACGCGCGGCGCGCTGGGAGCAACGGGGGCGCTGGTTGGCAGTGGCCTGGCTGCGGGAGTTGGTGCAGGGGCGATGACTGTGGCGCGCGGTGCGCTGGGGGCGTGCGCGGCGCCCGCGGAACTGCTCGCCACCACAGCGGGCGAAACCGTGACCGGCGGAACTGGGATTGCCGTTGCCGAGGTCCTCGGCGCCACGTAGGGTGTGGCGCAGCCGGTGGCGATCAGCAGCGTGGCGAGAACGCTTAGCCGCAGAGCCCGCACGGGCGAAATTCTAGAAGTTTCGGCTGCTGTGTCCGGCCTTGGGGTGGACGCGGGTCCGCGTTCACCCCAAGGCGTGACTTACTTGACGATGACTTCGCCCACCATGCCGGCGGCGGCGTGGCCGGGGACGCTGCACCAGAACTGGTAGGTGCCGGCCTGCGAGGGAGCCGTGAAGCTGACGCTCACCGTTTTGCCGGCGGGGATAGCCGTCGAGCTGACCTTCAGCGAGGGTGAGGTGAAGTCGTGGGCAGTGGAACCGCCGTTCTGGATGTCCAGGCTCACCTGCTCACCGGGCGTAGCGGTGATGGTGTTGGGCTGCCACTTGAGCGAATCCAGCGCCTGTATCTGCGCCTTGCCGCCGCTCACGGTGGTGCTGCCGTCAGCGGTGTAAGGGCCGGGCGCTTTCTGGCCGGTCACCGCGCCACTGCCTGCCGAGCCGGCCGCGGCGCTGCTGCCGGCCGGCGCGGATGAAGCCGGTGCCGCGGCGCTGGACGCGGGGGCGGCACTGGATGCCGCGGGGCCGCTGGCACTCGTGGTGGAACTGCCCGTGCTGCTGGAAGCTGGCGCGGCACTCCCGCCGCAGCCCATGAGGGCAATGCCCAAGGCCCCGGCACAAACGATGCCGGCAAGCGATGTGATTGGGTGCATAGGTGTGACTTCTCCTCTTGACTGTTGGACTCGTGGCGGGCCACGCTCGGCTACCCGAAAGGCTCGGTATGTGTGGCCCAGTATGTGTGGCCCAGCAGATCTGGTTCCAGCATACCGACGCTGCACCACCGCCAGCATCGGGCGAGCGACCGATCAGTGCCCTGGCCTGCAGTCCCAGAGCCGTCGCGGCGCCTATAATTCCGCCTGCCTTGAACCTCCTGCTGGAAGTGATCGCGGCCGGCCTGCTGGCAGCACTGGTGTGGCTGGCGGCGCTCACCGTGCGCCTGAGCCGCGCCGTTCGCACCTACCGAGAGCTGACGGGCGGTGTGAAGCCCGGGAACCTCGAGCAGATCATGTCCATGCACGTGAGCCGCATCAATCAGCACGACCGCAGGCTCACAGAGGTGGACGAGGCGCTGCGCAACCTCACCTCAGTGCTCGCCAGCGCGATCCAGCGGGTTGGCCTGATCCGCTTCAACCCCTTTGATGAAACCGGCGGCGACCAGAGCTTTGCCATTGCGCTGCTGGATCAACAGGGCCACGGGCTGGTGCTGACCAGTCTCCACAACCGCGCCGAAACCAGGGTCTACGCCAAACCCGTGCAAGCCGGCCAGTCCCGCTACACGCTGTCAGACGAGGAGCAGCAAGCTGTTTCGCAAGCCTTGGACCACAGCGCGACCAAGTAGGGTTCCCCGCTTACGCCACCAAGGGTGGGCCCTCGGGTTCGCGGCTTGCCGCGACGCCACTCCCGTGGAGCGCCTGGGCCGCGGCAAGCGTTCGGGCAACTCCTCTTGGCGGGCGATCAGCGGATGGAAACGTCCCGGCGGACGGCCTTGCCCTCAGCCGGAGCTTTGGCTGGCTGGTCAGGCTGGTCGTGGCGATCCGGGGCAGCGACCTCTTCGGCCCACACCCCATCGCTCTTCCGGCGACCAGTGGCCCGGCGGCTGATGCGCGGTTCAAAGGGATGCCGATCGGCCTCGCTGAACAGTCCCACAGCGGTCCTCCACATCGTCCGCCCCGTCGCGCCGAAACCGATGCGACAGCGCGCTGCACGCACGCTTGAGGCAGAGAATCCCCTCAGTTCGAGGAGTAGCTGTCGCCTATTCTCCGCCCGGCTATTCAAGAAGTCCAATACATATTTCCGATTATCATGATAGATGATCCTCAATTATCAGCGGCGAGCAGCGCTTCATAGAGGCCGTACGTTTGTTGCGCGATGCGCGTGTGCGTGAACCGCTGCAGCACCCGAGCACGGCCCTCGGTGGCCAGCTGCTGGCGCAGCGCGGGCTCGGCCTGCAGGCGCGAAATGGCGCGTGCCAGGGCGGCGATGTCACCCTCTGGCGTCAGGATGCCGGCGCCTCCGATAACGGAAGGGATCTCGCCGCTGTCCGATCCCAGCACGGGCACACCACAGGCCATAGCCTCCATGAGAGCTCGGCCGAACTGCTCCTTCCAACTGGGTGTAGTGAGTGACGGAAGCACCAGGCAATCCATGCGGCGGTACGCCTGAGGCATGCCGTCCGACGGTGCGCTGGTGACCTCCAGCCGGCTGGCCCACCCTTTCTCAGCGGCGTGTTGCATGATGGCTGGCCCCAGCGGGCCGCGACCAACCAGCAGCAGCCGGCAATCGCCCGACAGGCGTTCGAAGGCTCCGCACAGCTGCCATAGGCCCTTACTCGCCACCAGCCGCCCCACGTAGCCGACCGTGAAGGTCGCGGACGGGTGCGGCGAGCCGGGCGCAAATTGCTCCGGATCTACGCCAATCTGCGGGATCACCTCCAGGCGGCCCTGGAAGCCACGCCGGCGCTGGATGCCAGCTGCCTCGGCAGTGCCGGCAATGCCAGCCGACGCGTGGTGCCACACATAGCGCTCGAAACCTGTGAAGGGCCAGGGATAGCGCCGGTCCAGGTTCTGCCAGGTGAAGAACAGGCAGCGCGCGCCAAAACGGCCGCTGAGGCGCGCGGCCTGAAACGTGGCCAGGTTGTACGGCTCCTCATCAATGTGCACCAGCTGAGGACGAAACTGGCGGAAGCGGCGCCGCAGCAGCGGATACCAGTGCACGTGGAAGTGCCCGTTCAGCGCCATGGGCTCGACAGCCAGCTGGTAGCCCTGACCATGCGTGCGCTCCAGGCGGATGGGATGCCCCTCCTGCCACCAGTACGGTGGAACCACCGCCAGCAGCTCCAGTCCGGGCAGGCGTGCCAGCTCTTCCAACTTACGCTGGTAGGCCCCGTTCACCAGCGCCTTGGAGAGCATGAGCACTCTCAGGCGGCGGCCTCGCGATAAGCCTGCGCAGTTTGCTCGGCACAGCGGCGCCAGGTGAACCGCGCCGCTTGCGCTGGGCCGCGTGCGCGCAGCGGCGCGGGGTCGCGAAGCGCGGCGACCATTGCCTGGGCGAACGGTGTTGCCTGGCGCGCATCGGCCAGCAGCGCTGCATCGCCCACTACCTCCGGCAAGGACGAGGCATTCGAGCACACTACCGGGCAGCCACGGGCCAGAGCTTCCAGCGGGTTCAGGCCAAAGCCTTCGTACAGCGAGGGGTAGGCGAACAGCGCCGCATGCCGGTACAGCCGAAACTTCTCCTCTTCCGACACCCAGCCCAGGAAGCGCACACGATCACCCAGGGGTTCGGCGGCTCGCCGCGCGTCCGGAAAGCGGGCGCTGCTCGATCGCGGCGCGCCCACGATGGCCAGCACCAAACGCGGGAACTGCTCGGCGATCTCGCCAAAGGCAGCAATCAGCAACGGCACGTTCTTGCGCACGTCCAACCCACCGACATACAGCACGTAGGGCACCTCCAACGGCGGCGCTTCATCGCGCGGAGGCGGGTCGGGATCGTCCACGCCCAGATACACCGTGCGCACGCGCCGAGGCGGTACCTTGAGCACGCGCATCACGTCGCGCCGGCTGAAATCGGAATCCACCACGATGGCCGCGGCCGAGCGGCAGGCGAGGAGCTGCAGCCAGGTGTAGGCGCGCGCCAGCAGCGATCCTCGATACGCGGGCAGCAGCACGGGGATCAGGTCGTGTATGGTGACCACGGCCGGCCGCGACCGTCGCAAGGGCAGCGCAAAGTAGGGCGAGTGCCACAGGTGCGCATCGCTGGCAGCTGCCTGGCGTGGCCAGCCCAGCTGCTCCCACAACAGCTTGGTGACGTTGCCGCCATCCGGAGGTGGTGCCACGCTGGCAGCAATCCCCTGCTCGCCCAGGCATGCCAGCAGGTGCGCGGCGTATTGCCCGCTGCCGGTGTTCTGCCGTGAGAGGAACCAGCCGTTGATGGCCACGCACAGCTCGCGCGCCGGCGCGGCGGGGCCGGCCATTCAGCCGGCCAGCTCCAGATAGAGTGCTTGGAGCTGCGCCGCCGAACGGTCCCATGAAAAGCGCCGGCTTTGCTCAAGGCCAGCTTGCCCAAGGTCGCTCCGCAGGGCGGGTTCCGTGGCCAGGCGGTGCATGGCCATGGCAATCTCACCCACCTTCAGGGGATCGAACATCAGGCCGGCCGAGCCGACGACCTCTCGCAGGCTCGACGTATCCGCCACGGCCACGGGCGTGCCGCAGGCCATCGCCTCCACAGCCGGCAGGCCGAAGCCTTCGTACAGCGACGGGCACACACAGAAGTCGGCCAGTTTATAGAGCGCCACCAGCTGATCGTCGGTCACGTAGCCCAGCGGCAGCACGTGGGGCGACCGCAGGCGCGCCCCGATCTCCGTATCGAGCCAGCCGCGTGCCCCCACCACGACCAGGTGGTGGGGAATCTCCAGCGTGTGGAACGCGTCGATCAGCCGCGGCAGGTTCTTGCGAGGTTCCAGCGTGCCAACGGTGAGGATGAAGGGGCGCGGCACGGCGAGGCCGGCCAGCGCGGCCTCGGCATCGTCCAGCGCCAGCGGGCGAAAGCGCGCATCGGCGGCCGAGTACAGCACCTCAATCTTGGCGGAGGGCACGCCGTACAGCCGTTGCAGATCGTCGGCCGTGGCTTGCGAATCCGCCGCGATGCGGTCGGCTGTGTGCACCGAGCGCGGCACCGCGCGATCCAGGTACCGGCGCAGCGATGGCTCAGCGCATTCCGGCACGATGGCGAAGCTGAGATCGTGGATGGTGAGCAGCGTGCGGGCCTGGCGCACGGGCGCCAGCACAAAGTCCGGCGAGTGGAATACATCCACACCACCCAGCAGCGAATCGGCCCACAGGGGCAGGTGGAGGCGGTGCCAGGCCACCGTTTGCCAGCGCTCGGGTAAGGGTGCACGACGCACGCCCACGTTGGCGCGCCGCGGCAGCGCCGAGAGGTCCGTGTGACTGGCAGGCGCATACAGCAGCCGGTAAGTGGTGTTGGGGTCCCGCGCGAAGAGCGCGGCCAGCAGTTGGCGGGTAAGCCGGCCAATGCCGGCACGCTGGTTGACAGCGGCGGTGCAATCGATGCCAACACGCGGCGGGGCGCTCAGCGGGCCGCCTTGCCGACGAAGTAGTCCAGCGCGCCCGTGGCGACCACCCCCCAGTAGCTGATGAAGCGGTCCAAGATCACGATGGCCAGCGCCACACCGGGCTGCAGCCCGACCAGGATGAGCACGCCCGTGAGGCCACCCTCCACCGCGCCGAGCCCGCCTGGTGTGGGCACGAGCGTAAGGATGGAGCCGGTGACCATGGCGAAGATGGCCGTGAGAAAGGAGAAGTGCGCCAGCATGGGCGTGCCGCCGGCCAGGGAGTGCGCCACAAGGAAGAGCCGGCTCGCCTCGAACGTCCAGGCCAGAAAGGTGAACAGGCCCACAACCTCAAAGGCTTTGAACGACCCGAGCGTGCCCTCCTGAAAGCTCTTGTAGCTGGCCTGAAAGCGGGCCGGGGCGAGGCGCGCCACCACCGCCTCGCCAAAGTGGCGCATGAAGATCAGCACGCCGACCATCAGCAAACCCAGCGCGATGCCCGCCGCGACGATCAGCCGCACCTCCGGCGGGAGCTTACTCCGGAAAACCATCAGCCCGGTAACGCCAAACGCGAGAAAGATGGTGATGGTGTCGATGATCCGCTCGGCGAACACGGTTCCAACGGACTTCGACATCGAGACGTCGCGGTTCTTCTTGAGCAGGTAGCTGCGGTAGACGTCGCCGATCTTGGCCGGAACCAGGCAATTCACAAACCACGAGAGGAACAGGTAGTTAATGAGCGGCCCGGCCGGCTGCTCCTCTCCTACGTTCTTCAGCAAACGCTGCCAGCGCAGCCCGCGTGAGGGAAAGGCAAAGGCATAGACCACGAACGCCAGCCCGTAGACGCCCAGATCCACCTGGCGGATCTGCGCGGCGGCCGCGGAGAAATCGCCCAGCTTGCGGAACACGGTGAACAGCAGCAGCGCCGCCACCAGGAACGAGAGGATGGTCTTGGCGTTGAGCAGCCGCTTGCGCAGCGACACGCCACCGCCGTTGCCACCCTCACCGCGCGTTCGCGGCTCTGGAGCTCCGCTACCCGCGGCCGGACGGGCCAGGGAACCGCCCTCTGTCAGTGGCTTCTCCATTCGCGGCGATGCACCCGTTCTTTCAATTGGGCGCCGCGGCCGGAGCCGCGGCGACATCAGCGGGCGAACATGCCCACTGCCACAGCACGGTCACTGCGCCCAGGAGCAGACCCAGCAGCACGGGAATGCCATGCACGTACATGTTGTCCACCAGATTATGAACGGAAATGGCCGTCAGGCTGCCGAGCAAGCCCACGGCCACGCCGAACCAGGGGCGGCTGAGGGTGGCGCGGACGGTTCCGGCCGCGTGCCGAAAAGCTGACAGCAGGAACACCAAGTAGCCGCTAAGGCCGAGCAGGCCGCATTCGGCCGCCATATTCAGGTAGTAATCGTGGGCATGGCCGAGCACCTGGCTCCAGCCTGGCGCGGCATAGGTAGGATAGGCGGTGATGTAGTTGCCGATGCCCACGCCAAGGATGATGTTCCCGCGAAACATGTTCCAGCCGGCTTGCCAGAAGGCCAGCCGCTGCACCGCGGAGAAGTTCTGCGCCGTCACGTTATCCAGGCTTACGCCGGAGAGCCCAAAAGCCGCCAGCAGCCGGGCCGTGAGACCAAAAGGGATGACGCCCAGCACGGCCGCCAGGAGCACGAAGGCGGCGCACAGCAGTCCAAACCATACCCAGAAGCGCACCCGCCGGTTCATGGCGATGCCCATGACCGCCAGCGAGACAGCAAAGCCTAACCAGGCGCCGCGCGAGAGCGTGGTGACCATCACCAGGCCAATGGCTGCCGCGCTGAGCCAGCAGGCCCAGCGGAGCCGCCGCGAGCTGGCGAACAGGCCCACTGCCAGTACGATCGGCAAGGTGAGGTTCAAGTACCCGGCCAGGGGGTTGGGCTGGCCGAAGGTGCCGTAAGCGCGCATGATGAAGCCGCCGATGAGGAACTCCGGTGGCCCTTTGCGCAGCACCACCTGCAAGGCGCCAATGGCCGCCTCGGACAGCGCCGCCAGTACGGCGAAAGTGAGCAGCGTCGCCACCTGGCGCGGCTTCTTGAGGGTGTTGATGGCCATCCAGTACACCGCCAGGAGTTCCAGCCACTTCACCAACTCCTTCAGGCTCTGCAACTGGTCGGTAGCCTTGAACACGGACAGGACAACGCTCGCCAGAAAGATCACCAGCGGGACGATGAGCGGCCCGCGGCGCCAACTCCCGCGCTGCAGCACCAGCTGGTGGAGAAAGAACGCCGCCAGGGTGAGCGCCACCAGCGGCTCGGTCGCGGAGAGCTGCACCGTGGTGGGGTCCGCACCACGCAGGTTCTGGTACGGCACGCTCAGTGTGAGCAGATAGAGGCCGATCTCCGGCCGGATGATCACCGCGGTCAGGCCAATGACGCCCAGCACGGCCACGCCGGTGTACAGCGGTGGCGCGAGCCCCACGGCAAGCCCCAGAGCGGCCAGTGGCAGCAGCCAGGCGGCTCGCCATGGAACATGCGCCCGACCAGCCGTGGGCAGCCAGGGCGCCGCGGGGGCGGGCAGCCTAAGCGCCATGCTCCCGAAACCAGGCGATGGTGCGGCGCAACCCCTCCTCCAGGTTCACCTGGGGTGCCCAGCCCAGCATGGCCGTGGCTTTGGTGATGTCCGGCCGGCGGCGAGTAGGGTCGTCCTCCCGCGCAGGCTGAAATTCGAGGCCGCGCGCCTCACCGGTGAGGCGCTGCACCAGTTCGGCGAGTTCGAGCATGGTGAACTCGCCGGGATTGCCCAGGTTGAACACTTCGCCGCGGGTGCCATCATGCAACTGGGCAGCGAGAATGCCGCGCACCAGGTCTTCCACGTAGCAGAAGCTGCGGGTTTGGCTGCCGTCGCCATGCACCGGCAGTGGCAGCCGGCGCAGGGCTCGATCGATGAAGTTGGGCACCACCCGCCCGTCATCCGGCCGGTTGCGCGGCCCATAAGTGTTGAAGATGCGGATGATGCGCGCATCCAGCCCCAGCCGGTAGTAGTCCATGACGAGCGATTCAGCGAAGCGCTTGCCCTCGTCGTAACAGCTGCGGATGCCGTTGGGGTTGACGTTGCCCCAGTAACTCTCGGGCTGCGGGTGCACCAAAGGATCGCCGTACACCTCCGAGGTGGACGCCTGCAGATAGCGCGCGCCATGCTGCTTGGCCAACTCCAGCAGATGGTAGCTTCCTTGCGCGTTCACGCGCGCGGTTTCGATGGGATGCGCGAGATAGTAAGGCGGGCTGGCGGGGCTTGCCAGGTTGAAGATGGCATCCACCGGCCAGGTCACGGGCAGCGGTTGGATGAGATCGTGCTCGATGAGCCGAAAGCCCGCGTGCCCCCGCAGATGCGTGACGTTCTCCGGCAGGCCGGAGATGTAGTTGTCCACACAGAGCACCCGATGGCCAGCGCCCAGCAGGGCCTCACACAGATGCGAACCAATGAAGCCAGCGCCACCGGCGACAAGAGCAATCAGGTGGCGTCCTCCGTTTCAGGGGTACGCCATTCTAGCACCTGCAGCAGCCCCAGGCTGAGCCAGAAGACGAGCGACAGGTCGATGAGGAAGTAGGAATTGTCCACCATGCCATGGGCCAGAGCATCCACCATGCTGGCCAGCAGCCCCACCGCGAAGGCACGTGTCCAGGTGTCGGCGGCGTGGGCCAGGCGCCAGGCTTTCGCAAAGAACAGCACCTCAAGCCATACCAGCGCGGCCAGGGCGAATATGCCGGCGCGGCTCCAGAAGTCCAGCACAACATTGTGCGGGTGCGACAGATCCGGCTCGTCGGCCGCGGCGGGCAGCATGTAGCGTGGGTATTGATAGAGGAAGTTGTCCAACCCTATGCCGAACCAGGGATGGGCGCGGATCATGCTCACGGTGGAGCGCCACAGCGCCAGCCGCGTGAAGCCGGTGCTGCCGGGCGTGAACTGCAGGATGGAGCGGACGCGCTTGGCTTGCACGAAGGAAATGCCCACGGCCGCGACCACGCCACCTGCCAGGGCTGCCGCTACCCAGCGGCGCCCGGCAAACGCCGCCACCACCAGCAGCGCCAGGAACACGCCCACCCAGGCTCCGCGTGTGAAGGAGAGGAGTACGGCCAGCAGCATCAGCCCCGCCACGGCCGCGTAGGCTGCGCGCCGTGCCAGGCTCAGGGGTGCCAGCAGCGCGATCGCCGCGGCAATCGGCACGAGCCGGCCCAGGTACAGCGCCACATTATCCGGCGAGTCGTAGATGGCCACCAGCCGACGTACGCCTTCGGCCTGGATGCCGTGGCCAGTGGCGTACTGCTCCAAGCCCACCAGCGCCACGATCACGCCGCCGGCCAGCAACGCCTGGAGCATGGCCTTGGGCCGGGGCCGGGCCAGCAGGATGAGGATGAAGAAGATGAGCGGCTCCAGGACATCAGTCCGGTACTCGCGCAAGGCGTAGCGGGGAAATTCTGCAGCGAAAACGCTGGCCGTGCAGGCTGCCAAAAACAGCAGCGCGGGCCACTGAAAAGTGGTGCCACGCCAGGGCCAACGCCGCTGCCAGGCCGTTCGCAGCAGCGCCGCCGCGAGGCACAAGCCGATGCCGATCTCCGTGAGCGGCAGCGCGGCGCCGTGGATGTGCTTGGGCTCCAGGTAAAAGGGCGCGGTCAGCGGGATGCTCCACAACGCCACATCCAGCCGGGCGGCCGCGCCGGCCAGGAACAGCAGTGCGCCCAGCCCCACCAGCGGCAGCGGCCGGCCAAAGTACAGCAGCGCCAGGCCAACAGGCAGCAACGCGAGCCAGGTTATCGACCCAGGTTGCAGGGCGGCCACCCAGTTGCCGGGCAGCAAACCTATGCGCCCTGGGCTGGCTTGAGCGGCCCCTGCCCGGCTCTGCCCCGCTCCAGGGGGAACTATCGAGAATGGGACGGGCGTGGGGGTCAGCGCGGTCGTTTCTGGGCTGATAGCTTTCGGCGCGCTGCCAGCGCCACTCTGGGAAAACGTGCAGCGGCGGCGCAGGCCGCCGGCAACGATGGCCGAGGCGTTCCAGGCGAGGAGC
Source organism: Chloroflexota bacterium (assembly GCA_050695655.1). Classification (GTDB taxonomy): domain Bacteria; phylum Chloroflexota; class JAJPGV01; order JAJPGV01; family JAJPGV01; genus DATKQD01. The sequence continues at coordinate 32,775 of JBOGTU010000186.1, forward strand.
AGCAGGCCCAGGGCGAGGAGTCCGCCACCGAAGTACAGCGGGCGTTCGTCCGCCGAGAGCCCCACCGCCACGCTGTGGATTTCCACGGCAGTGCCCGCGCCGGCCCCCGAGCGACCGCTGACGGTGATGGTCAGCTGGTGCGTACCCAGGGGCAGACCGCTGGCCAGGGCGATGCTGGCAGGGGTGGTGGCCGGCGCATACAGCGAAAGGGCAGCGCGCCCGGCGCTGTCCTTGGGTACATCCGTGGCATAGGTGGCCGAACCGTCAATCGTCACGTAAGCGATGCCCATGCCGGGGCCACGCTCTGTGTGCAGCGTGGCGGCCTGGCCGCGAAAACGCAGGCTGAACTGCGCGCCCGCCACGGGGCTGATGATGCCGCCGCCCGGGCCGCCTTGCCATGGCCCGGCCCGGCCGGCCGCGGCATCGCCGGGGCCGTGCAGGCCGCTGCCCGCCAGAGCCGGGGCGTGCGTGAGACGCGCCAACGCCGTGTACACGGGCCGGGGCTGGTACTCGGTGTTCACCAGGCCGAAGAACTGAGTGGGGTCCTTTGCCGCGGGCGTGGGATCCTGGAACAGCCACACGGCCATCATGCCCAGCCATGGCCACTCGTCGCGCGCCCGCTGGTAGGCCTGCACGGTGTAGCTGGCCTGCTGCCGCAAGGTAACCGATCCCCAGGGTGACGGGTCGCCTCGCCAGCCTGGCGGCAGCGCGTTCCAGCCGAATTCACTCACCCACACCGGTTTGTCGGCGTCGCCGTTGCGCACCATCACCTGGCGGTCCAGCACCACGCGCCCGAAGTTCGTGTTCTGCGCCGCGATGAGGGCCCGCCTGGCCGCCAGGAGGTGCAGCGGGAAATCGCTGGCTGCCACTTCGGGACCCGTACGCAATCCGTACGCTTGTGCACCCAGAACGTTGAAATACCCGCGGGCGCCGGCATTGTACATCTCCTGCAGGTACACAGGATCCGGGCGATTTTTCACACAGCAGTCAGTGGTTGGGGTGAGCGCGGCGGAGATCACCACCACGCTCGGGTCCACCTGCTTGGCAGCGCGGTAGCCGATCTGCAGCAGCCGCGTGTACGCGGCGGGATCCACCGGCTGGTCCCCCCAATCTTCGAACCGGTTTGGCTCGTTCCAGAGCTGGATGTAATGAATGCGCCCGCGGAAGTGCTGCACAAACGCGCTCACGAAGTCGCCGTAGTCTTGAAAGTGATCCGGCGGCCGTGTCTGGTAGCGATTATCTTGCCGGGACCAATCGGGCGGGCGCTCCAGGCGAGCGATGACCTGCAGGCCGGCGGCGTTCGCATCGTTGACAATGCGGTCGTATTTTTCCCAGGCGCTCTTGCCGTTCTTGTGATCATAAAAGTCGCCTTTTGCGGAGATCTCGATCTCGTTCCAGGCGAAAACCTGCCGTATGTAGCCGAAACCCGCCTGATGGATCATGGCCAAGCCGCGGACGATGTCGGACTGGCGAACCAGCTTGTCGAGCTCCACGTTCACCGCGTAGTGGTTGGCCGGCAGGTTGGTCGCCACCGCGTCGTTAGTGCCGTAGGTGATACCCGCGGTGAGCGCATGATTGCCCGTGAGCACCGCCGCTCCCAGCAGGAGAGAGAGGGCGCCGGCTGCCCAGCTTGCGAGCCAGTGCGGCCGCGACTTCAATTCAGCACGGTAAAGGCATCGAGGTAGGCGAAGGAGCCGGCGGATGGGGCTTTCCGCTCGCCGCTGATGGTCAGCTGCAGCACGTGTTTGCCAGAGCCAAGCCCGTCGATCACGGGCACCTGCTGCCCGTACTCCGGTTTGGGTGCATAGAAGTTGATGTACGCTTTGCCGTCCGCTTGGCGGGCGAGCTTGTCTGGCGCGGAAGAGGAGCCGTCCACGGTCACGTAGGCGATGCCGCCGTCCGGCGCCTTGAGCGTATCGAGAGTCAAGCCGCTGCCATCGAAGGTGATGATGAGCGTCGCATGGGGGATGTTGCTGGCGTAGTAGTAGCCGCCGCTGGCTTGGGCATCGCCGCGCAGCACCCAGTTGCTGCTGATCTTGCCATCGTCGCTGGTCTGAAGGGCCGGATTCGTTTCTTGATACTGGCCCGGGTGCGCCACCTGAAGGCCCTGGGACAGGTGCTGCACCGCGGCGTAGAGTGGCGTGGGCGAAAAGTCTGGGTTCACCATGCGGAAGTAGTATTCCGAGTCCGCTGGTGAATCGCGCGTGCCATCCTGGCGAAAGTACCAGATGTTGATCACCCCTACCCAGGGCCAGCTGCGCGCCAGGGCGATGGCCTGCCGCGTGTAGTCGGCCTGCTGCTGCTCGGTGACGCGCCCCCACTCCAGGTGGTAGGGATCTGTTTGGGCAGACATGTCTGGCGGGGGCGCGTCCCACCCGAATTCGTCGAACCACACCGGCTTGGCGGCATCATCATTTTTGACCATCACATCGTGCAGCAGTTGCACGCGCTGGAAATTCAGCTTATTCGGATCAGCTGGGTCCGTCGGCGGCAGGCCCAGGCCGTACGCGTTGGCGGACATCACGTCGAAATAGGGCTTAGCGCCGGCGTCGTACATGGCCTGCAAGAAGGCGAGGTCGGACATGTTTCGGCTGGAAGTTTCGAGCGTTATGGCCAGGGGCGCGCTCAAAATCACCGCGTTGGGGTCGGCCTCCTTGGCGCGCTGGTAGGCGATTTTGAGCATTTGCGTGTAAGCCGCGGGATTGGGCGGCTGGTTGCCCCAATTGGGGTAGATATTCGGCTCGCTCCAGATCTGGTAGTAGCGGATGCCCTTGGACCGCAGGTGGTGTACTACGTCATAGACAAAGTCGCCGTAATCGTTGAGGTTGTCGGGCGGAGCATTCGGGTCGCTGTTGTCGTGGCGGCTCCAGTTGGGAGGCTGGTCCAGGCGAATGATGGCCTGGAGGCCGAACTCATTGATCAGGTTCACGATCTTGTCGTACTTGTCCCAGGAAGGCTTGTTGAACTTGGTATCGACGAACTGGCCTTTCTGCACGGGCTCGATCTCGAGCCAGGGGATCTCTTGCTTCACGAAGCCGATGCCCGCGTCCTTGATCATCTGCAGCTCGCGACGCATCTTCCACTCTTCCACTTCGCGGTCGAGGAAGATGTTCACGCCGTAGGGATTCACATCGGTGAGAGGGATGGTGCGCAGCGGCACTGGCGCTGGGTGCGAGCCACAGGCCGGCAGCGCCAGTATCACCAGTGCCAGTACGGTCAGGAAGCGCAGCGTCAAGCTGGTATGAGCGCAAAGGTGGTGTAGGCGATAGCCAGAGGGCGGGCATCGGTGCTCTGGCCGCCAGTCTGCTGCACGGGTGTAACAGCGCGGCTGTCTCGCAGGGTGATGACGTTGATCGACCGCGCTCGCAGCAACGCCGCCGGAACGGCCACTTCGTAGGCGGCCCATCCCTGGCTGATAGCCAGCGTGCGCACCACTTGCCCGTTCACTGCTACCGTCAGTTGCTGTCTCGCGGGAAATGATACGCAGACGATGCGAAATGTGGATGCGACCGGCGTATCAGTCCAGAAGCGGATGGCGCTCCTGGCGGCCGTCCAGCGAGCCGGTACGCCGGCGATGACCTCGGGCCGGTACCAGCCGTCCAGCAGGTAGGGCGCGTCCTGCGAGGTCCCCACGTGAACGGGCCCTGGCGGCAGCCGCAGGCGCGTTGCGCTCACACTGGCCAGCGGCTGGTACACGGCCATCCACACCTGGGCCGCTTTGGGCAGCACCAGCGGGTTTCGGGCAAAGGTCCGCGTGCTTACCCCTGCATAGGTTGCCGGCAGGGGCGGACCTTCCTTATCCAGCAGGATCACGTGCTGGTAGGCGCCGGATGCGAGGTCACGCTGGAAGGCCTGCGCATCGAAGGCTTCCAGGAAGTAGGCGGGATAGTCGGGCAGCTCGTAGCGCAGCGCGTTGTATGACAGCCCAGCGACGATGAGGGTGTTGGAATGGCCGAAATGCGCACGGATGTACTGCGCCGCCTGAATCGATGCCGGCGGTACGCTGTCCAATGTGTGCACCAGGGGCGCCGCGCTGAAAGCGAAAAATCCGAACAGCACCGCCAGAGGCACTGCTCGCGCCTGAGCCGAGCCTCGCCTCTGCCGAGCCCAGCGCGCCGAAACCCGAAGGAGAGCGCTGGCTACCAGCAGCAGCATGGGTGGCAGCGCGGGCAGAACCTTGCGTGGATCGTCCGGGCGGGAGGTGGCGATCATAAAAACGGCGTAGGGCACCAGCCAGGTCAGCGCCAGCCAGCGCACACGCTGGCTGCAAAGGATGGCCGCCAGAGCCAGTACGGCAAAGAGTGCCACAAACGCCGGCAGGCCGCCTCCGCTGGCCGGGCCGCCCAGGTAGGCTGCGAACACGTCGCCAAACTGCCCCAGCCGAGCAGCCACGTCCGGCCAGTTGAGCGGCCGCGCAAACAGGCTGTCTGTACTGGCGACATATGCGCCTTGCCCAACCAGCAGCCGCCGCGCCGAGCTGACCCCGCCCATCGAGAGCACCAGCGGCACCAACCACGCCAGGCAGGCGAGGGTGAACAGGAGCGTTGCGCCCCAAAAGGCCCGCCAGCGGCCCTGCCGAGCAATTTCCGGAAAGGTGAAGAAACAGCCAACGGCGAGAGGAACGATCGCGTCCTGTGGGCGTATGCCGGCCGTGACAGCGCTGGCCAGGGCGCCCAGGATCAGGTAAGGGGGGCTTATCCGGCCTTTCGCGGCCGCTGGGAGCGGCACTCGGGCTGAAGCGCTGCCCGTACCGGCCACTCCAGGTGGCGCCCCAGCCCTGGTGTTTTCGTCAAACACTGCGCCTGCTGGCGAGAGAGGCGCTGCCCCTTGGAGTGGACGGGCAGAGCCGCGCGCGCGCTCCAGGAACAGGGCCGCCACACAGGCCGAGCACAGGCCGGGAACATCGCTCAGCGCCAGCTCGCTGCTGATCCAGAAAAGCGGCAGCGGCGCCAGCAGCAAGCCCGTGCAGCCCAGGCCAACATCGCGCGCGAGAAGCGCGAAGGCGAGCACGCACAGCGCGCCGCTGAGGGCACTGAGCAGCGTGAGGCTCAGCGTCGGATCGTGCGCGGCCAGCGCCACGAACCGCCCCAGGAGCACGTACAGCGGGTAGCCGGGAGGGTGTGGCTGGTTGAGGCGCACGTCGAAGTGGCTCAACGCGCGGGCGAAGTTATAGGAATCGAAATCGTCCAGCCACGCGGATCGCGTGAACACATAGACCACGCCGATTGCTGCCGAGGCCAGCGCAACCCCACCAGTGCCCCAGCTCAACCATCTCGCGCGGAGGGGGGCAAGAGAGCCAGGCGGGCGTGAGCTTCCGGCGCGTTGCTGGGACACGTCGGCCGGCAGCGCACCGCTGGTGGCCGGCCGCCTCACTCGCGCGCCGCGTCCTGCCGAGCGAGCACTACGGCGCGGACGCTGCCTGCTCCAGCGGCCGTGAGCGCGGCAGCGCACGCCAGCAGTGTGCTGCCGGTGGTGCACACGTCATCCACGAGCAGCAGCGATCGGCCCGCCACGGCGCTGGGGCGCGCGCAAGCGAATGCGCCGCGAACGTTCCGTTGCCGCTCGACGCGTGTGAGTTTCACCTGATCCCGCGTGTCAACTACGCGGGCCAGCAGCTCGTCCTCGACGGGCATATGGCAACGCTGCCCCAGCTCACGCGCCAGCAGGGCGGACTGGTTGTAGCCGCGCGCCCGCTGGCGGGCCGGGTGCAGTGGTACGGGGACCAGTGCCTCCACCTGATCCATATAGGCTGCCGCGGCAACCTCCAGCCAGGCCGCCAGCTCAACGGCCAGCCCTCGGTGCCCGGAGTACTTCAGCCTGTGGATAGCCTCGCGCAGCAGCAGCTCGTACCGAGCGGCCGCGCGCATGCCCGCCCATGCGGGTGGCCGGCGCGCACAGGCCTGGCAACGCTCGCTGGCGGCAATCTCACGCCCGCACAGCTCACACAGGGGGGGTCGCAGCCGGTGCACTTGACCGGAGCACGTGGCGCACATCCATGCCCCGCCGCGCCGGCAGCCGAGGCAGCGCCGCGGCAGCAGCACATCCAGCAGCGCGCGCCGCCACACCGCGGGCTGGTGCGCTATTCGGGGTCCATCTTGATCCAACCGCGGCGGAGCGCGTACACAACGGCTTGCGTACGATCGTTTACCGCCAGCTTGCGCAGGATCGAAGTGATGTGGTTCTTTACCGTCTGATCGCTGATTTTCAGCACCCGAGCAATCTCTTTGTTGCTGTTGCCCTTGGCGATGTAGTCCAGCACTTCTACCTCGCGCGCCGACAGAGGCACGAACAACGGCTCGGTCTCCGGCTCACCAATGGCCAGCTCACGGAACGATTTGAGCACGCGGGACGCGAGCATCGGGCGGGCCAGCACGTTGTCGTTGATGAGGTACTCACCCTGGCTGACCTTCCGCACGGCTTCCACCAGCATGTCGGGGGCGACGTCCTTCAGAAAGTACGCCGCCGCGCCCAGCTTGATGGCGCGGAAGAGATCCTCCTCGTCTTCTTGATTGGTGATGATGATGACCCCGGTGCGCGGCTGGATGTGCTTCACCGAGCGCAGCACCTCCAGGCCATTCATCAAGGGCAGATCCACATCAATGAGCATCAGGTCCGGCGCGTTGTTGGTGACTTCGCTGACGGCAGTTTGTCCGTCGGCCGCCTCGCCACACACACTCATGTCCGGCTCAGCTTCCACGGTGGAGCGTATGCCCTGCCGAAAGAGGGGGTGAGCGTCCACGATGAACACGCTGATACGCTCCATATCGGGTGGGGAGTATATCATCGCCACCCCAGCCAGCTGGCAGGCGTTGCGAGCTGAGCGCCCTCCGCGCCAGTGAATCGGACCCCGCCCAGGCTACAGTTCGCGGCAGGTAAAGCACGCATGGCCCGGCTGCCAAAGATCCAGTCGGGAGAGAAACCGTGGCGTCGACAGCAGGCCACAGTCTTGACAGGCAACACGGTTCCCCTACGATCGGGAGAGGAACTGGATTTGGAGCACGCCCTCAACTGGGCCAGGTGCGCTGCACACGCGCCGTCACCTCCGGCGCGGTGGTCGTGACAACGAACAGTTCCTGAACAGCCTGGCCCAGGCGCGCCAGGCACTTCACGCCGCTGATGGTGCTGCTTTGCACCGTGACGGAGAGCGCTGGGTAGCGGTGCTTCACTTTGGAGATGCGCCCCGCCACCACCGAGTCCACGCCGGGCCAGGAGGCGATCTCACGCAGCGCCACCTCCACGCCGTGCACCACCGCGTGCGGTTTGCCGCTGGCCTTGCTCCGGTCCGCATTGAGCTTCATCTTCCCTACACGATACGGCTCCGAACCCAGTCCAGCCGGCGCGCGCCCTGCACGCCTCAGGCTCATCGCCTCGCGAGTGGGCCATTTGCCCTGACATGAATGCCCCTGTGGGCTTACGATTGGAGGCATGTCCGAGCGCCACTCCTTCTACTTGCCCGGCGACACGCCCCATTACGCCCCCGATCGCACCTACAAGGTGGAGCACTTGCGGCTGGAGCTGGAGCTCGACTTCGAGCACCAGAGCATCAGCGGCACAGCCAGCTATGCCCTGGCACCGGCCGCGACCGTCGCGCCCAGCGGGGCATCCAGCCCGCCCGACGTGGTGCTGGACGCGGCTGAAATGGACATTGTCGCGGTCACTGGCGCCAGGTCGTGGGATCACGCCGATGGCAAGCTGCGCATCACGCCGGCCGGCGCAGCGGGAGAGGGGGGGCTCAACCTGAGCGTTTCCTACCACGCCCAGCCGCGCCAGGGCGTGTATTTTCTCGCGCCGGACGAGCAGTACCCCGATCGCCCGCGCGAAGCGTGGAGCCAGGGCGAGCCGGAAGACACAAAATATTGGATCCCCTGTTTCGACTTTCCTCACCAGAAGATGACCACGGAGATGCTGGCCACAGTGCCGGCCGGTATGGTCGCCGTGTCCAACGGCGCGCTGGTGAGCGTGGAGGACGTGCCGGCTGGCCGGCGCTGGCATTTCAAGCAGGATGTGCCCGCGCCAGCGTATCTGATCAGCCTGGCCGCGGGCGACTTCCGCCAAGTGGACGATGCCTGGGATGGCATACCTGTGCAGTATTTCGTGCAGCCCGGCCGCGAGGAGGATGCGCGCCGCGCGTTCGGCAAGACCCCGCGCATGGTGGAGTTCTTCTCTAGAGCCCTCGGCGTTCGCTATCCGTATGCCAAGTACTCCCAGGTCGCCGCGTCGGACTTCATCATCGGCGGCATGGAGAACATCTCCGCCACCACGCAGACGGACCGCACGCTGCACGATGAGCGCGCGCACCTGGACTTCGCCAGCGAACCGCTGGTGTCGCACGAGCTGGCGCACCAGTGGTTCGGCGACCTGGTCACCTGCCGCGACTGGGCGCACGCCTGGCTGAACGAAGGCTTTGCCACGTACTGTGAATCGCTGTGGTTCGAGCATGACCTCGGCGTGGACGAGTTCCTATGGGACGTGTTTCAACTGCGCGAAATCTACGTAGGCGAAGAGCGCAACCGCCACAAGCGCGCCATCGTCACCAACGTCTATTCGGATCCCTCGGATCTTTTCGACCGCCACCTGTACGAAAAGGGCGGCCTGGTGCTGCACATGCTGCGGCGCCTGCTGGGTGAGGACGCGTGGTGGGCCGCGCTCAAGCACTACCTGGAGGTACACCGCGGCGGCAACGTGGTGACGCTGGACCTGCAGCGCGCCATTGAGGATGTGACCGGCCGCAACCTGGATTGGTTCTTCCAGCAGTGGGTCTACTCGCCTGGCCACCCCGAGTTGAAGGTGAGCTACAACTGGGATGCCGATACGCACGTCGCGGGCGTGACGGTACGGCAAACCCAGCAGATGGGTGGCACCAACGGCCACGCGGTGCAGGTGCCCAGCGCGACCAGCGTGCCGCTGTTCCGGCTGCCGCTGACCATCGCGTTCGTGGCTGGGGGCCTGGAGCAGAGCTTCCCGGTGGTGATCGACGGCCAGGAACGCACCTTCGCCTTCAAGTTGGACAAACAACCGGAGCGCTTGCGCTTCGATCCCGGTTTCACCGTGCTCAAATCGGCTGAGTTTGACTTTCCTGTGAAGCTGCTGGCCAGTCAGCTGGCGGAGGATGCGGACATCACCTTGCGCATCGACGCCGCCCGCGCGCTCGGCAAGAAGGGCGGCCGCGAGGCGCTGGTCGCGCTGCGCAAGGCGTTGCTGGAGGATTCGTTCTGGGGCGTTCAGGCCCAGGTGGCCCGCGTGCTGGCCGATATGAAAAGCGGAGAAGCTAAGCAGGCGCTGCTGGAGGCCCTGACTGTTGCGCATCCAAAAGCCCGCCGGGCTGTGATGGAGGCTCTGGGCGCCTTTCGCGACGAGGACGCGGCCGCGGCGCTGCGCGAGGTGATCGCACAGGGCGACGTAAGTTATTTCGTGGAGGCTGAAGCGTTCCGCTCGCTTGGCAAGACGCGGCAGCCGGGCAACTGGGACGCGCTGCTCAGCGGACTGGATCGGCCCTCGCACGACGAGGCCATTCGCGCCGCCGTGTTCGATGGGCTGCGTGAGCTGCGCGATGAGCGCGCCGTGGACCTGGCGCTGGAGTGGATCCGCTACGGCAAGCCGGCGCGCGCTCGTGAGGCCGCCGTGCGATGTCTCGAAAAGCTGGCCGAGGACAAAACGGCCATTGACGATGCGCTGCTGGGGCTGCTGGATGACAAGCGGCTGGCATCACGCGGCACGCGCCTGGCGGCCATCGGGGTACTGCGGCGGCGCAAATCGCGCGCAGCCCTGCCGGCGCTGCGCCGCATTGCCGAAGGCGACCCGGATGATCGAGCTGTGCGCATCACCCGCGAGGCCATCCACGCCCTGGAGACCGGCGAGGAGCGCGAAGAAGAGTTACGTAACCTGCGCGACCGCGTGGACAGCCTGGCCGAAGACAACCGCAAGCTCCGCGACCGGCTGGACAAGCTGGAGTCAGGCGTCACGCAGAGCGCGTAGATTGCGAAGCCCCTTACCCCCACAGCGCGCAGATCGGCGGCGCGCCGATGCGCTCGGCTGACAGAAAGGGCCGCGGCCCGGCGTTCCGCACCGCCCCGGCGATGAAGCGCGGGCCGAGCATGTCGCGCAGTCACAGCAACCCTGCCGCGTGATTCCATCCAACGGGGCAGATACATCCTTCCCGGGTGTTCCCGCTGTCCTCTCAGCCATCCTTACTCCCGCTTTGGACCGCACTCTACTCCCGCTTTAGACCGCGTGGAGTGGTTGCTTTGCAGCCGATCAGCGGATGGTGATGGGGCCCAGGTCCAGCACGCTGCCACCGCTCGCCAGGGGTAGGCGCTGGCCACCGCGGGGCTGATACCAGCCGATCTGCAGGTCGTAGCGTCCAGGTGAGGCGGGCGGCAGTCGGTGGGTATCCGTAATGCGGTCGCCGGCTTCCCACAGGCTGGTGGGGAACAGGCCGCCCTGAGGTGGAGCGTCCGCCTGGTAGGCCAGCCGGCCCTGGGCATCGATCAGGTGCACGAAGAGGGTGTAGTCGCCAGTCACGTTACCCAGCGCCGCCCACTGGAATGTGAGCTGGCTGTGGGTCGCGTTGCCGTAGATGTGCCAGCCGGCGAGGGCAATGCGGCTGCGCCAGTGAACGGCGCTGGCGGGCGGCGCGGGCGGCGGCGTAGCTGGCCGCACCTTGATGTTGCCGAAGAGCGTGGAGTTGCCGCCATTCACCCGCAGAAACTGAAAGCCGGCGCGGTACAGGCCCATCTCCAGCCGATACATGCCGGGCGGCGCGGCGGCATTGAGGCGCAGCAGGTAGCGATCCTCCACCGTCGAGCCAGCCGTCCAGGCGCTGACGGGCTGCAGGGTAGCGTCCGGCTGGTTATCCTGGGTTGCCCAGGTGTGGCCCTGGGCGTCGATCAGGTGCACAAAGGTCACCTCTTCGTGGTCTGGCGGGCGCAACGCCTGCCAGGCCACGCGGACCAGGAAGAAGTCGCCCGGGTGCAAAGCAGCATCGGCGCGCGTGGGCAGGGACTGGGCCACCAGGCCAGGCACATCCGCCAGCCGCTCCACCCGATAACCCGTGAGGCTCAACAGCCCGCCAAAGTCCAGGCTCACCGCATGGAAGGAGGGCGCGGCGGGGAGGAGAAGACTCCCCAGCGCTTGGGCGCCATCAGCCCCCTGCAGTACAAGGCTCACGCGCCCAGCCGTCGCCGGTAGTCCGGTGAGCAGGTACTGCCGCGCCTCGATCTCGTTTGGCACACTGTATTCCCTCGGCAGTACCTGCGCGGACGCCGCCGGCCAGCGGCGCACCGTGTTGCCGGCCATGTCACGAGCAACAAAACTGAACG